>JAMBLJ010000155.1 GCA_023336815.1 Actinomycetes bacterium | reverse complement strand
TCGGCGAATTCGCCGAAACAGCCCTCCTCATCGCCAGGGCGTACTGACCCACGACATCTGACCGACGTCAGAGAGCGAGTCGTCGTTTGCGGTCACAGCCACATCGCACGGGTTGTCACGCTCAAAGGCGGCACCATCGTCGTCAACCCCCGGCTCGGTGCTCGCCACCGGAAGAGCGAGCACCGACTGACCATCGACACCGCCCCTACGCGCGACCTTGGTGTGCTGACCTGGGTCCGATTCTTACCCACAGAACTGTGAGTAAGTCGATTTTGTCATTCCGGACCACCTCGACTTTGGGTTGAGGGATTCGTCTACAACCCTTCGTACACAACGATTGCCGTTACCCTCAAGCACTGGTCGAGGGTGAGCTTCTCGCACCGAATCTGCTGCGTCGGGAACCATGTCACTCCCAATCGATACTCTGTTGGGATGACGTTTCCATTCGCGGACGAACGAACATCGTGATCGACGCCGATCTTTTCTCTGCTGCGACTTCGTCCTGGTTCGACAAGGTGTTCCCCGACCCCACGCCTGCTCAAGCACAGGGATGGGCATCGATTCGGACCGGTACGGACACACTGATCCACGCCCCGACAGGATCCGGTAAAACCCTTGCAGCCTTCCTGTGGGCCGTGGACCGCGTGATCACCGAACCTCCTCCCCCACCCACCGAACGATGCAGGATCCTCTATATCTCGCCGATGAAAGCACTGGCGTACGACGTCGATCGGAACCTGCGGGCGCCTGTGACGGGCATCGCAGCAGAGGCGATTGCGCGCGGCGACACCGTCCACGAGGTCGGCGTTGCGATGCGCACCGGCGACACTCCTCAATCCGAACGTCAAGCTATGCGACGACACCCACCCGACATCCTGATCACCACACCCGAGTCGTTGTATCTCATGCTGACGTCCCAGGTCCGCGAGATCCTCACGTTCGTCGACACGGTGATCGTCGACGAGGTCCACGCCATTGCTGGCACGAAACGTGGCGCACATCTTGCACTGTCCCTTGAGAGGCTCGACGAACTCGCCAGATCACGCCCCCAGCGCATCGGGCTATCTGCCACACAGCGTCCGCTCTCAACGATCGCCGAGTTCCTCACGGGCGGCGCTTATGAAGACGGCATCTGGACACCTCGCCCCGTGACGATCGTCGACACGCCTCGAGACCGCGCCCTGGATATCGAAATCGTTGTACCTGTGCCGGATATGGAACGACCGACAAACTCTGTGGACAACGATCCGCCCGCCGCTAGCCCATCGATCTGGCCCGCCATGTATCCGAAGCTCTTGCAGCTCCTGCGTGACCATCGATCCACGATCTTTTTCGTCAACAGTCGGGGTCTCGCAGAACGCCTTGCCGCAGAGTTGAACCGTCTTGCTGAGGAAGAGGTGGCACAGGCCCATCACGGGTCTGTCTCGCGCGAGCAACGTCTGGTGATCGAGGACAAGCTCAAGAAGGGCGAGCTTCCTGCTGTTGTTGCGACCTCAACACTCGAGCTCGGCATCGACATGGCAGCTGTCGACCTCGTCGTCCTCGTCGAATCACCGTCATCTGTTGCTAGCGGTCTGCAAAGGGTTGGGCGAGCCGGCCATCAAGTTGGCGCTTCCTCAAAGGCGCGAATATTTCCCAAGCATCGTGGAGATCTTCTCGAGACCACCGTCGTCGTCGACCGCATGCTGAGTGGATCGATCGAATCGACCGTCGTTCCTCAGAATCCGCTCGATGTGCTTTCCCAGCAGATCGTTGCGATGGTGGCGATCGATGATCGGACGGCCCAAGACACTTTGGACCTTGTACGCCGGACCACCACATTCAGGAGTCTTTCCCAGGAGGCGTTCGACGGAGTGCTCGACATGCTGGCTGGACGGTACCCATCCGATGACTTCGCCGACCTCAGACCGCGCATCGTATGGGACAGATCTACTGGTGCGCTCACACCACGATCCAATGCACGTCTCCTTGCCGTAACGAATCCGGGCACGATCCCCGATCGGGGTTTGTACACGGTGAACCTTCCCGAAGGGAGTCGCGTTGGTGAACTCGACGAAGAGATGGTGTACGAATCGCGCCCTGGAGATACCTTCGTGCTCGGTTCGACAACATGGCGGATCGACGATATCAGCCACGACCGGGTCACGGTCACGCCTGCACCCACAGCCACTGCCGCCAAGATGCCCTTCTGGCATGGAGATGCCAGGGGACGACCTCTCGAACTCGGCAGGGCCGTCGGCGCCTTCACCGGCAAGATCGGCGCTCTCGATGAGGATGCGGCCATCGCAACGCTCGAGAACGACTATCGGCTGGATCCGTGGGCTGCCCAAAACCTGGCGCGGTTCATCTCCGAGGAACGGACCGCCACAGGTGCACTACCTACAGACACCTCCATCGTCGTCCAGCGGTTTCGCGACGAGATCGGCGACTGGAGAGTCGTTCTCCTGAGCCCCTTTGGTGGCAGAGTCCACGCTCCGTGGGCACTCTCAGTCCGGAACCGATTCCGACACATCCACGGCGGCACCGTTGATGTGATCTGGTCAGATGACGGGATCCTGTTCCGCTTTCCGGATACTGATACGCCACCGGATCTCAGCAGTATCTCGATCGATCCCTCAGAGGTCGAGAACACCCTGCTCAGTGAGGTGGCTGATACCGCATTGTTCACAAGCACCTTTCGAGAAGCTGCCGCACGAGCACTGCTGCTGCCACGTCGACGGCCCGGTTCACGTACACCTCTGTGGCTCCAGCGTCGCAAAGCAGCGAACCTGCTTGAGGTCACCAGACGATTCGGGTCGTTTCCGATCATGCTCGAAACGTATCGTGAGGTCCTCCAGGACCACTTCGACGTTCCCGCTCTCACCGAGGTGCTGACCGATATCACCAAACGATCCATCCGGGTCGTCGAGGTCGACGTCGATCGGCCTTCGCCCTTCGCCCGCTCACTGATGTTCGACTTCATTGCATCGTTCATGTACGAGTACGACGCTCCTCTTGCCGAGAAACGTGCCACAGCTCTGGCTCTCGATCGCGATCTTCTTGCAGACCTCCTTGGGGAACCAGAGTTCCGTGACCTCCTCGATGCCGATGTCGTCGATTCTGTCGAAGCCGATCTCCAGCACCTGTCTGACGAACGACGGATCCGGTCCATGGACGCGCTGCACGATCTCTTGAGAGACATCGGTCCCCTCACCACTCCTGGGATCCGGGCACGAAGCGAGCAGCCAGACGAGGTGCAGGCCTGGATCGAGGGTTTGCACAGTGCGCGTCGCATCCTGGCGGCGAACATCGCCGGAGACGAGCGGTATCTCGCGGTCGAGGACGTTTCGCGACTCCGGGACTCGATAGGTATCCAGCCCCCTCCTGGGATACCCACCGAGTTCCTTGACCCAGTGCCAGACCCGCTTGGGGATGTGATCGGCCGCTATGCGCGAACACACGGCCCGTTTACCGCTCAGGATGCGTCAGCCGAAACGGGTGTCGCGTCGGCTGCCGTAGAGGAGGTCCTCGGCAGACTCTCGGGTGAGAACAAGGTCACGAGCGGCGCATTTCGCCCTGGAGGAATTGAACAGGAGTGGATCTCCGTGTCGGTGCTCAACCGACTTCGGCGACGATCGCTTGCAGTTCTTCGGCACGAGGTCGAAGCTGTCGAACCACAGGAACTCGGGCGGTTCTTGCCAGCATGGCAGTCCATACCCTCTTCCAACAGATCGAAGATCGAAGACGTCCTGAGCCAGCTCCAGGGTGCTGTCGTGCCAGCATCCGACCTCGAATCGCGCGTGCTCGCTTCGCGTGTTTCCTCCGCACCAGGTGAACTCGATAGGCTGCTTGCGCTTGGAGACATCGTCTGGGTTGGTGTTGAACCCCTCGGGGCGAGAGACGGCAAGCTGGCGCTGTATCGCAGGGATTCGTTCGCTGCGCTGTCTCTCGATCCGACCGGCGACACACCGGATGGCGTGATCCATGAGAAGCTCCTCGACTCGCTCAGATCCGCTGGCGCGTCGTTCTTCCCTGACCTCTATGGCAACATCGGCGGTGATCCTCAAGAGGTCGCGGATGCTCTATGGGACCTCGTTTGGGCGGGTGTCGTCGCGAACGATTCGCTGGTCGGGCTCCGTGCGTTTCTCAAGAGACGTTCGGGTTCGAAACGTCGACGGACCATGCGATCAAGTGTCCCGCCCCATGCGTCAGGGCGATGGTATCTCGTGTCGTCGCTGCGTGTATCTCGACCAACGAACGAGGAACGTGGTCTCGCCACAGCCTCGATGCTGCTCGAGCGGTACGGCGTGGTCACGCGCGGTGCGGTATCCGCTGAGGCGGTCCCTGGCGGGTTCTCCGGGCTATATCCGGTTCTGTCGTCCCTCGAGGACAGGGGAAGTGTGCGTCGGGGATACTTTGTCGAGGGCCTCGGTGGCGCACAGTTCGCGTTCCCTGGTGCGATCGAACGCCTACGAGCGCAGGAGCCTCGCGGTTTCGATGTCCTCGCTACGACCGATCCCGCGAACGCGTACGGTGCCGTGTTGCCCTGGCCACCGTCAGCGGGAGTCCCCCAGCGGCGTGCACGATCGAGCGTTGCTCTCTACGACGGTGTACCCCTTGCATGGCTCGACCCCGCTGGGAAACGCATCGCCACCTTCGACGGTGACCCAGATCTCGTCGTCGAAGGCGTATGGCACCTGGTCCGCTCACATCCAGGAGCAGCGATCGCGACCATCAATGGAATCCCTGCTCCCGATCACGAACTCGGCCCGGCACTCGCGGCACGTGGTTTCGTTCCGGGCTACAAGGGCTATACGCTCCCACCCCATGGAACCCCTCGTGTCTGACTATGGCTGAATCCATCGACGACCTGTACGCGCGCATCGTTCGGATCTCGAGCGATCTTCATTCTCTTCCCGACGATCACCCGAACCGGCTGAAGCTCGAGAATGAACGCGACACACTCCGGATCCAGGCCGCGGATATCGCTGCGGCGGGACGCCATCCCGTGTCGGTTGAACGGGAGATCGAATCCATCAAGCAACGCCTGGAGGAGATCGAGAGGCTGCAGATCACTGAGGGCTACTCGGAGCGGCGAGGTGGAAAGAACCTCCAGGATCCAGGCGCGTACAGCGCGAACATCAACAGTCTGCTGAGTGAACAACACGCAACTGAAGTCGCTCAACTCACAGAGCGACTCACCCAACTAGATGGGTCGCAGCGTGCGGAACGATCCGGGGACTCAGGGTGATCAGAACCCCCCGTATTCATGCCAGACCGGACCATCCGGACTTCGTTGACCTCGATTGGACCAACTCGATCACGACGTGGACCACAACCCGGCTCGTCAACATGCCTGAGGGGATCCACCGACACGAGGTCGTGTTCGTTGCCTACGGCCAGGGTGTCTATGCCGTGAAGGAGCTGCCGCTCCGATTCGCCCGACATGAGTTCGAGATGCTCCGTGCCATCGAGGAATCGACGAGACATGTTGCTCGGGCGGTCGGTCTCGTCGAGCGACCCTGGGTCGATCCAGACAACGAATGGTCGGGAGCCGTCATCACAGCGTATGTGCCCCACGCTTTCCCCTACCGCCACCTCGTCACAGGGACGGGATTCGGACCGCGGCGGGACTCACTCCTCGACGCACTCGCAGGCCTCCTCGTCGAACTTCACCTCCACGGTATCTACTGGGGTGACTGCTCCTTGTCGAACACGCTGTATCGCTGGGATGCCTCGTCTATCGAGGCTGTCATGATCGACGCTGAAACCAGCCGTGTGTACCCACAGATGTCGCGGGGGCAACGACTCGAGGACCTCGCCATCATGGAACTCAATGTCGCAGGCGAGATGGCGGACATCGCTGTGGAGCACGGCGGATCTCTCGACGACGCAGATCTCGGTCTCGGCACAGACATCGCCGAGCGGTACGTGGCATTGTGGAAGGAACTGACGACGTCGCTTGTGGTCTCTGCAGGTGACCACTTCAAGATCCGTAGCAGGATCGATCGTTTGAATGGCCTCGGATTCGCGGTCGACGATATCGATCTGATCCCCGTCGACGGTGGTGTGAACGTGAAGATCAGGGTCAAGGTCGGTGGCCGACAGTATCACTCCGAACAACTTCGACAGTTCACGGGGATCGATATCTCGGAGAATCAAGCTCGCTCGATCCTGTCGGATCTTGCGTACCACGAGGCCAAGTTCGGCGGAACTTCGAGCACCCGAAAGTCGGTTGCGGCCATGAAATGGAGGTCATCTGTATTCGATCCGTTGATCCTCGCGATCAGCCGCGATCTTCCCGACGCTGATGTGTTCCAGGGTTACACCGACTTCCTCGCTTTCCGGCTCGAAATGGCGATGGAACGCGACATGGACGTACCTAACGA
This sequence comes from Actinomycetes bacterium, assembly GCA_023336815.1. Lineage (GTDB taxonomy): Bacteria > Actinomycetota > Acidimicrobiia > Spongiisociales > UBA5794 > JAMBLL01. The sequence continues at coordinate 44,716 of JAMBLJ010000155.1, read as the reverse complement.
TCTCGCCTACGACGAGTGGTCAGCTTCTGGTTTCCCCTCACCAGGCACGTGAGGATGGTCCGTGACCATCCACGATCTTCCAGTACCACCACACGATGTTGGAAACCTTCCTATGCTCATTCGCAATGCACGTTCTCGTTGCGACCGCCGGAGCACTCAGTCCCGAACCTGTTGTTGAGTTCGCGCGCCATCTGATCGGCGGCACAGGGTCGGTGACCGTCACAACCGTTGTGGAGGTTCCCAGGGAATTCCTCCAGGATCTGGACGCCGACGACTGGCACCCATTGCGAGACAAACAGTCTCCCGCCGCCACCGAGGACATCGTTGCGAACTATCTCGCTGAACGGGGTCATCGATTGACAGATCCCATAAAGCAGGCCCTCGAAACAGCTCGTATCCCCTGTGAGGTTCGCATACTCGAAGGAAGGGATCCCGCCGAGGCCATCTCAGAGGCAGCGAACGCTCTCGACGTCGATGTTGTCATTCTGGGCGCGACCAGGAAGATATTCAACGTCGAGGCATGGGAAAGCGTCTCCGCCAGGGTCATGCAGGAGGCAGGTCGGCCAGTTCTCGTGGTCCCCCAGGCCCGGAAGGACGCTGACGACGATGAACATCTCAGCTCCTTCGAGAATCACGCCGAGTCAAGCATCTCGATGTAGGCGGTCAGCGCAAAGCGCGAGGACGGAACGAAGTCGTGGGGTCGTTCGTCCAATATGGAGCGAAGACCCGTAATCGCCAGCCATTGAACATCTTCCGTCTCACCCTTCGCGCCACGAAGGTCTCCGGACCCCTCAGCGATCACAACGACATGGATCGCAGGAAACGCTGCGTCGATACCTGCGACCACGACCAACGGATGCAACGATGCAATGGATCGTGAGTCGCCGATCTCCTCGATAGAGATTCCATCGATGGCGGTGAGGAGCACTCCCGTTTCCTCGGACACTTCCCTGGTGATCGCCGCAACGGGTGACTCACCGGAACGCCACCTGCCTCCAGGAATCTCGAGACATCCGAATACCGGCTCAGAAACATCGGCCCGTCGCTGGAGTAGAACGGTTTCAGCATCCCCTGGTGGGCAGACGATCGCACGGATCACGGGAACCATCACGTTCTCCGATCCGCTAACCGGCACATCGATCTCGATTCGCTCGTCGCCGGACCACATGGAGTGGCGGCCGGTCACGGGGCGATCTCTGGCCGGACACACCCGATATCGATACCCTGTCCCAGGCTCCGCACCGCCATCTCGAGCGATGTACACGCTGCAGTCCAGCGGATCTGACCGTCAGCGAAACCTGACGACGTGAGGGCGAAACGGATGCCGTCGATCGAGTCTGACTCCCTAACCACATCGATCGTGCCAGGAATCGACTCGTGGACGGAACGAATCGCGGCAACGAACTCTTCATGTTGTTCGCTGATCTCTGATGGTGGGTTGAGCTCGTCCACACTGTCTAGGAACACCAGCATGTCGTCGGCGAGGACCCCGAGGTAGTCGGTCGTTGCCGCCGAAGTGATACCGACCGCACGAGACGCAGCATCATCCGGGCTGCTCTCGATCATCGTACGTATCTCATCGATCACCTGATCCTGGTAGCCGGTCGACAGACGCTGGGCGTCAGCGACATAGGCGTCGGACGCCAATTCCAAGGACGTCGCGTACGCCTCCACAGACAGGGCTGGCTGAACGCAACCAACCAGAAACACAGCGAACAGGCCAATCCATCTCATCATGTGGCCCCATCATCGACGACACTGAACTGTGTTGCGAAGAGCCGTGAGTACAGACCCGACTGCTCGATCAACTCTCGATGGGTACCTGACTCGAGAACGGTACCGCGGTCAATCACGAGGATCAGATCCGCGTTGAGGATCGTGGAAAGGCGATGCGCAATGACAAGCGAGGTTCGGTCCCGCATGACACGTTCTAGCGCCTCCTGAACCAGTGCCTCCGAATGTGCATCGAGATGGGAAGTCGCCTCATCGAGTATGAGAAGCGCCGGGTCCTTGAGGACGACACGTGCGATCGCAAGTCGCTGCTTCTCGCCACCCGAAAGCCGGTACCCCCGCTCCCCTACCCGCGTTGCGAGACCTTCCGGCAGCGAGTCGATGTGGTCAAGAATGTTCGCCACCGACGCCGCCTCTCTGAGCTCCTCCAGCGAGGCATCAGGCCTTGCATATCTGAGATTGGCTTCGATCGTGTCATGAAAGAGATAGGGCTCCTGGGTCACGACACCCACAGCTCGGGCCAATGACCGCGTATCGAGGTTTCGCACATCCACACCATCGAGGAGCACAGCCCCCCGCGACACGTCGTAGAGGCGCGGCACCAGATACGTCATCGTGGTCTTGCCTGCACCGGAGGGGCCAACGAGGGCGACGGTTTGGCCTGGTAGAACGGTGAAAGAAACCTGATCGAGGGTCCAGCCGCCCGACTTCCCCTGCCCGACATCTTCGACGAGACCCGAGTCGCCCCAACCGAAGCGGCGGACAGATTCCAGTCCCGCACCAGCACTCGCCGCGTAGGAGAATGAAACATCGCGGAATTCGAGCGCTCCGGCGGCTTTGTCGAGCACGATCGGATCCTCGGGTGGAGGAACGTCCAGTGGAAGATCGAGTACCTCAAAGACCCGTTCGAATGAAACGAGCGACGTTGTGAACTCGACACGTGCATTCGCGAGGGCCGTCAGTGGCCCGTACAACGAGGTGAGATACGCGCTCAGTGCGACGATCGTTCCGAGCGTGATGATTCCGTTGATCACGAACACGGCGCCAAGCCAGAATGTGATCGCTGTACCCAACGCAGATACAAGCCCGAGTGCCATGAAGAACCAGCGTCCAATCACTGCTTGTCGAATACCGAGATCTCTCACCTCTGCAGCAGAGTTCGCGAAGCGGTTCGACTCGTATTCTGCCCTTCCGAACAGCTTCACGAGAAGGGCACCGGATACCGAAAGCGTCTCCTGCATGAGGGTGTTCATCGTGGCGTTGTTCACCATCTGCTGACGCCGCACATCGCGTAGCCGAACTCCGACTTGTCGGGAGGCGATGATGAAGAGCGGCAAGATCGAAACCGCGATCAGCGTGAGCCGCCACTCGAGTCTCAACATAACGAACGCGGTCAACACGACCGTGAACACGTTGGCAACGAGCGCAACGAACGTGCTCGTCACAGCCTGCTGAGCACCGATCACGTCTGAGTTCAAGCGACTCATCAGTTCGCCTGTCTTCGTGTTCGTGTAGAAACCGAGTGACATAGCCTGAAGGTGGTCGAACAACTCGCGTCGCAGATCGAAGATGATGCCCTCGCCCATCCGTGCTGTTGATCTGCGCTGAAGGACGCCGAAGACACCGTTCACGAGCGGGACAGCGACCATGCCGAGTCCGAGCCATGTGACCAGTCTGAGGTCTTCGTTGGGGATAGCAGTATCGATGAGTGTCCTCATGATGAGCGGCGGTGCGAGCGACAGCACAGATATCACGACGATGGTGAGCAGTACGACGACGAGTTGGCCACGAAACGGCCGTGCGTACCCGATCACACGTTTGAGGAGTGCGCGATCGATCGCTGGTGGCTCTTGCGTCTCGTCATGGCGCATGAACGCGCCGAAGGAATTCCCATGCATTGCGGTAGGAACTCTAGGAAGCCGGTGTCATGCCTGAAACGGTCGCACGAACGTGATCTAGGGAAGCAGTTCCGCCAGTAGCTCCATCGACTGAGCTACATCGGTGCACAGCTCGTCCGAAATCGACGACCGACAGAACAACTCGTATCGATGTCCTGACTCGGTCCAACCGAGGCTGATCCCGTCTGGTACGAGGATGGGCACGACGTCCGACCGATCAGACGGAGCATCAACAGAAGCCCGTCCAACGCGAAGCACTCCGAGCCTGTTCGTATCCGACTGATACGGTTCTGCAGTCCACAACCCGAACGCAGCCGAGGTGTCCGGGTCAAGTGATCCCTTCGATGTATCGAAGACGAGTTGGCTTGTTACCCAGCGAATGTCGGACGGAACCTTCGCTGGGAATCGAATCGCTGGCATCGCACGAGCGATCTCGACGCGTGAAGCCTGAATGAACCGGCTGTTGAGTTTTCTCGACCACACCCCTCGAACAACATCGTCTGGTGATCCCCCGACCTGTTCACCGATGTCGTCGTTGAACCACAACACGTCATCTGCACCGATGACGCCCTCATCACCTGTACCCGCCGCTATGGCCACCACGAAAGAGGTTGTTGTGACGTCGCCCTCTACGAAGGCCTGGGTGCGTTCACCTATCCCATCGAGCACGCCTGTCTGACCGCAAGCTGTGGCGAGGAGCGACAGCGACATCAGCAGGAGCGCGAGACGTTTCATGATGAGAAGGATGGCACGATTCCTGGCTAACGACAGCGACCGGGAGTCGCTGACAGACCTGGGAGCTGCGATACAGCCGTGGCCTACCCTCGGACGTGTGACATCCACTCCCCTCCATGTGATCTCAGGCCATCTCACCGGTGACGCCGCACTCGACACTGCGACGTCTCGCGCCATCCTCCAGCTCGTGAGCACGGGGGATCTACCGGAGACTCTCCAGGTAGGTATGCCGCATCGTGTCGTTGCGTTCGGGAAACACGACGCGATATCCGCAAGATTCGACCAGGCCGTCGCCTCATCGGTCAGGGCTGGCTTCGATTCGACCATACGGATTGCCGGAGGACGTGCCGTGGTGTTCCATCCTGGCACCGTTCGTTTTGCATGGACACTCCCTGATAACGATCCAGCGAAGAACATGCGCACCCGTTTCGAGAGACTCGCCAACGCCGTTGTCGGCGTTCTCGGACGGCTCGACATCGATGCACAGGTCGGCGAGTTGCCGGACGAATACTGTGCAGGGAGGTACAGCGTCCACCTCGTCGATGGTGGCAAGGTCATGGGTGTCGGCCAGCGTCTCACCAAACACGCGGCACAGATCGGTGGCATGATCGTTGTGAACGATCCACACACGATCAATGCGGTCCTCGAACCGATCTATGGGTTTCTCGAGATCCCGTTCGATCCGTCGCAAACCGGGAGCGTCGCCGACGCGACGTCCGTTGCGCCTGACATCGTTGCGGAGTATCTCGTGGCCGCTGTTGCCGAGGATCGGCGGGTGCACCAGGTCGCCCCTGACACGGCAACTGCACGGTTGGCACGCACGCTGCGCTCACACCATGTGCCACCGGTACTTGCGTGACAGCGCCGAACCATCAAGACTCATCACATGCGCATCCTCGTCATCAACGGACCGAATCTCAATCTCCTTGGCACACGTGAACCCTCTACCTACGGCACGGAGACCCTGGCCGACCTCGAGCGTTCCTGGCGGATGCACGCCACACGCATCGGCATCGGTATTGCAACGTGCCAGTCCAACCACGAGGGCGCCATCATCGATGCGATCCAGAACGCACGTGGCAAGTTCAACGGCATCGTGCTCAATGGCGGTGCATTCACCCACTACAGCTATGCGATCTACGATGCCCTCATCGCGGTCGATCTCCCCACCGTTGAAGTCCACATTTCGAACGTCATGGAGCGCGAACCCTGGCGACGCACATCCGTCACGGCACCAGCAGCGATCGCTGTCGTATACGGGCGAGGCACAACCGGGTACATCAACGCCATCGACCATCTTGCTGCATATATCGCAATGCCCCCAACAACGATCTCCTACGATGCCGGTTCCACGCCAGACACCGTCATCGACCTGCGAACGCCACGCTCCCAGGAACCTGCACCCGTGGCAATGCTCGTGCACGGTGGATTCTGGAGGGATCAATGGACCCGCGATCTGATGTCGCCCCTGGCGACTTCCCTCACCGGTCATGGTTGGGCGACGGCCAACGTGGAGTACACCAGAGGAGAGGATTCCCTCGAGACCGCCATCGGGAACGTCGCCGACGCCACTACATGGCTGCGTGCACACGGAGCGGATCATGGGATCGATGGATCGCGGATCGTACTCATCGGGCATTCGGCTGGTGGTTTCCTAGCCATCCGGCGTGCTCACGAGGATCCGGGTCTGGTGGGCGTGGTCGCACTGGCACCGGTGACAGATCTCGCCGCCATCTCCGCGACGAGACCCGAAGATGACCCTGTCGCGTCCGCGTTGGGATCACACAGGTCGGCGCCTACGCTCGATGGCGAACCGCTGCGTCCGGTCCACATCATCCATGGAGTTCGTGACACGAGCGTTCCAGATACCCAGTCCACAACGTATGCAGCGCTCCATCCTGAGACTGTTGTCCAGCACGCAGCAGGTGACGTCGAGCACATGGCGGTGATCGACCCGCACGATGTTTCGTTCGGAACGTTGCTCGAGGCTCTTCGTCAGCTCAATCTGAACTGACGAGATCAGCGATACGCGTCAGACCCTCAACGAGATCTTCGTCGCTGAGAGCGAACGAGAGCCGTGCGTACCCTGGTGCGCCGAACGCTTCCCCTGGCACGATCGCGACGTTGGCCTTGTCAAGCAGCAGTGCGGCCAGATCGAGGGTCGTGGTTGCTGTTTCGCCCTGGATGGTGCGACCAAGGAGTCCTGTCATGTTCGGGAAGGCATAGAAGGCCCCCTGAGGTTCCGCACACGTCACACCATCGATCGTGTTGAGCAGCGAAAACATCTTCTTGCGTCTCCGGTCGAAGGCTTCGCGCATGTTGGCGACCGCATCCAGCGAACCTGTCACGGCTTCGAGCGCTGCGAGCTGAGCAATGTTGTTCACATTGGACGAGAGATGCGATTGGATACGTGTGGCACCCTTCGACACGACATCGGGGCCGATCATCCAGCCAACCCGCCAACCGGTCATTGCGTACGTTTTGGCAACCCCGTTCACGACCACACAGCGATCGGCGAGATCCGGAACAAGCACGGGGAGAGACGTGAACACAGCATCGCCATACACCAGGTGTTCGTAGATCTCATCCGTCATGACCCAGATGCCACGTTCAGCTGCCCACTCCCCTATCTGGCGGGCCTGATCCGGTGTGTAGACGGCGCCCGTCGGGTTCGAGGGACTCACGAAGATAAGCATCTTCGTCCGGTCGGTGTAGGCCGCATCAAGCGCATCGACGGTTACGGTGAAGTTCGACGACTCATCAGTGGGGATCGGTACCGTCGTTGCCCCGGCGAGTTCGATGGCACTGGGGTACGTCACCCAGTACGGAGCAGGCAGGAGCACCTCATCTCCAGGATCGAGCAACACCTGACACGTCTGGTACACCGCGTGTTTCCCACCGTTGGTCACGACCACGGATGACGGATCGATTGCATATCCCGAGTCTCGGGCGGTCTTCATTGCGATCGCCTCGCGGAGGGCAGGAAGACCTGCCGACGGCGAGTATCGGTGAGCCGATGGATCCGCAGCAGCCTTCACGGCCGCCGCCACGATCGCATCGGGGGTCGGAAAGTCCGGCTCGCCAGCACCAAAACCGATCACCGGAATACCTTGAGCCTTGAGGGTATTCGCCTGATTGGTGATCGCGAGAGTGGCTGAGGGCTGGACGTTGATGGCTCTCTGTGAGATAGATCCGCGGTTCGTCACCGGCACTACGCTCCCTGTGGGTATCGATTCGAGAGGCGAACGATAGGCATGGCGCGACACACCACCATCACAATCCCCGATGACATGCTCCCTCACGATGGCCGGTTCGGATCTGGGCCGAGCAGAGTCGATTCCCGATTCGTCCAGGAACTGGGAGATCCCGGTGATATGTACCTCGGTACAAGTCATCGACGATCAGGTGTGCGCGATGTGGTCCGATCCGTTCAGGACGGGCTAACCCGCATGTACAACCTACCTGACGGGTATGAGGTGGTACTCGGCGTCGGTGGCGCAACGCTCTTCTGGGACGCCGCAGCGTTCGGGCTGATCTCCAATCGGTCTGCACATTTCGTGTGTGGTGAGTTTTCCGAGAAGTTCGCAGCGGTAGCGGCTTCTGCCCCTCATCTGGACGCTCCGGTGATCATCAGCGCCGAGTACGGATCGGCACCCGAGCCGGAAGACTGTGAGGGTGTCGATGTCGCTGCGTATATTCACAACGAAACGTCGACAGGTGTCCTTGCGCCCTTCGCTCGCACTGGCGACGCCCTGGTGGTCGTCGATGGCACTTCGGCGGCGGGTGCCATACACATCGATCCTGTCGAGATCGATGTGTACTACTTCTCGCCCCAAAAGGCCCTGGGTTCCGAGGGTGGACTCTGGATAGCGATCATGAGTCCCGCCGCTATCGATCGAATCCATGAACTGGCAGCGTCAAAACGGTGGATCCCGTCGTCGCTCTCGCTTGCGATCGCACTCGACAACAGCCGCAAGAACCAGACATACAACACACCGGCGTTGGTGACGTTGTACCTCATCGAGCGTCAGATCTCGTCGATGCTCAAGACGGGAGGTATCAGGGAGGCAGCGCGGCATAGTGAACGTTCATCCCGACATCTCTATTCGTGGGCACACCGATCTGATTTCGCCCAACCCTTCGTCGAGAACGAGCGGTTCCGATCCCCAACTGTTGTAACACTCGATCTCACTCCGTCGGTGTCCGCAGACGCGATCGCAGCGATCCTGAGGGACAACGGCATCGTCGACATTGAGGGCTACCGCAAGCTCGGACGAAACCAGCTTCGTATCGCAACATTCCCGAACATCCCGACCAGCGATGTCGAGGCACTCACGGCCTGTTTCGACTACGTCGCCGAACGAATGTGATCTGGATAGCGATCATCATCGCTCTGGCCGTCGCTGCTGCGCTCGTAGACGAGGGCCACACGGGTGCGGCACGCTCGTTCAAGATGGCAGCCTCAACGGGTGTTGTACTCATGTTCTGGTCAGGAAACCCTGCGCCTTCACCCTACGGATGGGCGATCCTCGCCGCACTTATCGCCTCGTGGATCGGTGACCTTGCACTCAGCTTCCCAGGTCGTGGCGCGTTCATTGCTGGACTGCTGTCCTTTGCGGGGGCACACGTGCTGTACTCCGTTGCGTTCGTCGTCCGATCACCTGTCGTCGTGGTGCTTGTACCGGCCCTGGTTGTCGTGGGCTTCATGGGCTGGCGAACCTGCGAGTGGCTTGTACCCCACGCACCCGGAGAACTCAAGGTCCCCCTCGTGGGCTACGTGGCGATCATCTCCATCATGGTCGTTCTTGCGTTCGCTACACAAGGCACCATGCTCGACGCCCGCATACCATTCGGTGCGGTCGTGTTCGCTGGTTCCGATGTCTTCGTCGCCCGCCAACGTTTCGTGTCACCAGGACATCTGAACCGTGTCATCGGTCTCCCGATGTACTTCACGGCGCAGCCTTTGTTCGTTGCCTCCGTCTGATTGGCCCAGCTCCATACCTCGAGAGACCGTCGAACGAGTACGCTTTCCGGCATGCTCACCCTGATGGTCATGCGCCATGCGAAGTCCGATTGGGACACGGGGTCACCCGACGATCACGGACGACCGCTCTCGACCCGCGGAGTCGCGTCTGCCGAACGGATGGGTCAGGTGCTCAGGGATCTCGAAATCACTCCTGAACTTGTGATCTCGTCGACGGCGAAGCGGGCCCGTGCAACGGCAGAACTGGCACGAGTCACGGGTGGCTGGAGCGCCAGGCTGATCCTGTCCGATGAGCTCTACGGCGCCTCGGTAGCCGAAACCCTCGGCGTGCTGGGCACACATGCGGGTTCACACTCACGCGTGATGATCGTCGGACATCAGCCAACCTGGTCGATGCTCGTACACCACCTGACGGGAGCTCGTTGTGCGATGAGAACTGCAACGGTTGCAGATATCGAGCTCGCAGGCCAGGATTGGTCGAACGTTGGCGGCGCATCGGGGACACTGACAACCCTCTTGCAACCGCGGACCTTTATGAGGGGCTGACATGCCACCACATCGCGCATCGCAGCCACAACTTGAGAACAACAGACAAAGAGAAGAAAGTTGGACGCCATGATCGACCTCCGAAGCGACACCATCACCAAACCTTCGGCGGGCATGCGTACGGCCATCGCCAACGCGATCGTCGGCGATGACGTGTACCGGGATGACCCCACGGTCAATGCTCTTGAGCAGCGCGTCGCCGATATCCTTGGCAAAGAGGACGCTATGTACGTCCCGACAGGCACGATGTCGAACCAGATCGCCCTACGGATGCACACTCAGCCAGGCGACTCCGTTGTTCTCGAAGCCTCAGCTCACATCGGCATCCACGAGATGGGTGGCGCTGCGCACCACTCAGGTGTCACGCTCAAGAGGATCCAGGGACGTCACGGGATCTTCAGCGCAGACGATGTGACCGAACTCGTTCCCGTGCCGCACCCCTCGCTCCCGTCCCATCTCTACGAGCCACACACGCTCTTGACGGTTGAGAACACTCACAACGCCGCTGGCGGAACGATCTGGCCCGTCGAACGTATCGATGAGGTCACAGCGGCTGCTCGTGAGCTTTCAATGGCATCGCATCTCGATGGTGCGCGAATCTGGAACGCTTCCGCTGCAAGCGGGATCACCGTGGAGCGGTACGCCGCACCGTTCGACACGATCAGCGTCTGCTTCTCGAAGGGACTCGGAGCACCGATCGGGTCAGCGCTCGCAGGTGACCAAGCGTTCATCGCTGAAGCCCGCCGGTTCAAGCAGATGTTCGGTGGTGGATTTCGCCAGGCGGGTCTCATCGCCGCTGGCGCACTGTACGCACTTGAGAACAACAGAGAACGACTCGCTGACGACCACGCGAACGCACGGATCTTCGCTGAACAGATCGCTCTGATCGATGGCGTCTCGACGGACCTCGACTCGGTTCAGACGAACATGGTGTACTTCACCGTCGACGATGCGCCGCACGTGGTCGACACATGTCTCGAACGTGGTGTTGCCATGCTCGTCGATGGCGGCAAGATCCGCGTTGTGTTCCATCTCGATATCTCTTCTGGAGACACCAAGGACGCGGTCGAGATTCTCAACGACGCGGTCACCGGATCCTGAGGACCGAGGACCAATTGTGAACGTTCGCGTTCCCCGGCCTCGTCTACGAATGTGGCAGCTACGCTCTCATACATGAGCGAACCCAACAACACCGACGATCTTCGCAACCGACTTACTCCCGAGCAATACCACGTCACACAAGAATCTGGCACCGAGCGTGCGTTCTCAGGCGAGTACTGGGACGAGAAACGCTCAGGAACATACACATGTGTTGTGTGTGGCGAGCCGCTGTTTTCCTCGGATACGAAGTTCGATTCGGGCTCCGGCTGGCCCAGTTTCACCGCTCCGCTCGAAGGCGCAGGAATCGACGAACATTCTGACGCGTCGTTCGGAATGGCGCGAACCGAAGGTCAGTGTGGGAAGTGCGGCGCCCATCTTGGTCACATATTTCCAGACGGACCGGGCGCTAACGGATTGCGCTATTGCATCAATTCAGCGTCGCTCAAGTTGGAGACGGACGAAACGTCCTAGATGCGGAGGAGCGACGCCCGATACCGTTGCGATCAGAGGATCAGCGACATGCCGACGAGACCAGTCATGAGCACAGCCGCTGTTCCGACGATACCCACGAGCATCGGTTTGGACAGGATCTCGTCCTCACCGTTGAGGCCAGACCGTGGAGTTACATTCTCTATCATCTCGTCGATGGCGGCGTCATAGTCGAATGTGGGGCGGTCCGGATCGGACTTCTTTCCCTTTGGCTCGGGCTGCAACGGCACGGTTACGGCTTCTGCAAATGCAGACGGTGACGACGGGGTGAAGACCACATGTTCGCTTCCAAGGTCGACCTTGAACGCGCCTTTGCCGACAGGAGCGACATCGTATTCACGTTCTGTCCACGTACCGAGGTCACCATCTCCGGTGAACAGACGGACGAAGTCCGATCCCAGCTCAAAGGATGCATCCAAACCAGGACCCGTCTCTCCTGGCAGGAGTACCGAACCCGTGAATACCTGATTCATTGTTGTTCTCCCGTCCTACACCCAACGTGTATCGGCCCAGGCGTAGTACATCTGAAGCCCATGCGGACAAAGGGGTCGCAAGACCCATTGGAAGAGTCTGGAAGGCAGTGAAACTGGTGCTGAAGATGTCGGACACATCGTGTTATCGGAAATCTCGCGACGATATCTCGACTACAGGCCATGCTGTGAGGCGTTGAGCAACAAGGTTCGTCACCCCGTGTCGATACTCGAGTGTTCCTGCTATCACCATCCCAATGGCCTTACGCGCAACCTCGTAGTTCGCATCCCATGTCGTAGGCATGACGACAACGTTCAACATGCCTGTTTCGTCCTCGAGGTTGAGGAAACGTACACCGTTCGCTGTCTCAGGTCGCTGACGATGTGTGACCACCCCAGCGACCTTCACACGGGTGTTGTTCGTACGCAACGCCAGGGCTTCCGCCGTTGTAAGGACACCTTCCTCCTCAAGCCTTTCTCTGATCAGCGAAACGGGGTGGATCAACGAGATACCCGTTGACCACAATTCCGCCTGCATATCGTCATGTTTCTGCATGGGTTCGAGTCCAGGTGTTCGTGTTGCATCCTCGAGAGCAAGGCGATCCGGTCCAAGCATGGCAAGGGATCCTGCTGCCCACATCCCCTCGCGTTTTGCTAACCCCAACGACCCAAATGCACCGGCGGCTGAGAGACTCTCGTGCGCCGTGACAGGGAGCCCCGTACGTTGAGCGAAGTCATCAGCGGATGTGAACCTTCCGCCTGTCAGTCGAGCTGCCTCGATACGGGTGATCTCGCTTTCGCCGACGTTCCGGACATACCGCAACCCAATGCGGAGTCCTACCGCCTGGCGAACCGGGTCGTCTGCTGATCCCATGCCTCTTCTCCATGCCATACCGAGGTACTCCGCGACATCGTGATGATCGGTCTGAATCGGCTCGACCGTGCAGTCGTAGACCGACTCGTTGATGTCGGGGCCGAGCACAACCACACCGTGGTGGACAGCATCTGCCACCAGCGAGTTCGGTGAGTAGAAACCCATGGGCTGGGCGTTGAGCAGACCCATAAAGAACTCCGCTGGCCAGTGGTACTTCAGCCACGACGCCGCATAGACGATGTAGGCGAACGAAACCGAATGCGACTCGGGAAACCCGAACGAGGCGAACCCCTGGAGCTTCTCCCAGAGTTCGTCAGCAGGATCACCCGTTATCCCTTTCGTGGCCATCCCGTCGAATACCTCATCACGCAACTTCGCCATCTCGTCGCCGGAACGTTTGTGTGTCATGGCCTGACGAAGACGATCAGACTGACCGGGTGTGAACCCTGCACACACCCTTGCGATCTCCATGAGTTGCTCCTGGAAGATCGGGATACCTAGTGTCTTGGACAAGATGGGTTCGGCAGCAGGATGGATGTAGCGAACGGGTTCCTCTCCGCTACGTCGCCGTAGATACGGATGTACCGACTGACCCTGGATCGGTCCAGGGCGGATGAGTGCGACCTCGATCGCCAGGTCATAGAATGTTCTTGGCTTCATGCGGGGAAGTGTTGCCATCTGGGCCCGAGACTCCACCTGGAAGACTCCAACCGTGTCAGCTCGCGTGAGCATCTCGTAGATCACCGGCTCCTGGGGAATCGTTGCGAGGTCAACATCGACCCCATGGGCATCGGCGATGGCGTCAACAGACAGATGCAGACCGTTGAGAGCGCCGAGTGCAAGCAGATCGAACTTGACGAGACCCATAGCAGCGGCATCGTTCTTGTCCCATTGCAGCACCGACCGGTCAGCCATCCTCCCCCACTCCATCGGAACGGTTTTCCACAGAGCTGTTCTCGCAACAACGAGACCACCCGAATGGATGCCAAGATGACGTGGGAAACCGTCGAGCCGATGACACACGTCATAGATGTGGTCGGCGGTCATACCCTCTGGAAGATCGACCACATCCTGGAGGTCGCTTGGACTTCTCGTATCCAGGTACTTGGTGAGACCGTTGACCTGAGCCTGAGTCAGGCCAAAGGATTTGCCGACATCCTGAAGGACTGACCTCGCTCGATAGGTGATGACGTTCGCGACCATCGCTGAACGCTCTCTTCCGTATCGGCGGTAGCAGTACTGGATGACCTCCTCTCTTCTCTCCGCCTCGAAGTCAATATCGATGTCAGGAGGGCGTCCCCGTTCATGGGAGAGAAATCGTTCGAACGGGAGCCCAAGACGTATCGGATCGACCCTGGTGAGATCGATGCAACGGCATACTGCAGAGTCAGCACCCGACCCTCTGATCTGGCAGTAGATGTCACGCGACCTTGCGAAGTTAACGATGTCCCATGCAACAAGGAAGTAGCCGGCGAACCCGAGATCTGAGATCACACCGAGTTCGTGCTCAATACGCCGTCTCGCACGCGGATCCAGGCCATCCTCGGAACCTGGATACACAGTGCGCGCCCCCTCGTAGACCAGATGGGCGAGGTACTCGTCCTCGGTCGTGAAGGAACCGGGCATGGGATAGTCCGGGAGCTCGGGGGTCAGCAGATCGAGATCGAACGCAAGGTCGCTCCCGAGATCCGCAGCTCGTTCCACCGAACCTGGATATCGGGAGAATCTGGCTTCCATCTCGTCAGTCGTGCGAAGATGACGAAGATCGGTTGCTGGCCGAAACGCGTCAGCGGCGTCGAGCGACCTGCGTCCACCGATCGCTGCAAGTACTTCGGAAAGATCCGCATCGTGCCTATAGGCGTAGTGGACGTTGTTGGTTGCAACGGTGTCGATCTTGAGCCGCATGCCAACATCGGCAAGGATATCGTTTCGCTTGTCGTCCCCTGGCATCCCGTGATGCGTCAGTTCGATGTAGAACCGACCATCGAAGATCTCCTTCAACTCGCTTGCGGCCTTCAGCGCAGCGAACAGATCACCATCCTGGGCAGCGCGTGGTACCGCTCCTTGCCAGCATCCCGACAGACCGACGAGCTTGCCCGATCGAACGGCAGCCGCAAGATCTGTGAAGGAGTACCGCGGCGCATCTTTCGCTCCGCGATACTGACCTCGTGTGATGAACTCGCCGATCGCGCCGTACCCCGTTGGATCGGGTGCAAGAAGCACGAGATGGTCAGAAGGCGCCCGTTGTGTTGGTTTCGAACCGTGCATCCTGCGTATGCGGCCTCTCCGACTGACGTCGTCAGCGCCGGTGATGGGGGCGATGTCGTTGGACGGCACAAGAAGCACGTCAACGGAGGCATCCTCCTCGTCCGTTCGATCACGCGGCATCCCGACTTCCGTTCCGTACACAACAGGTAAACCGATCTGTGATGCATGGGCATGCACCTGGACGGCCCCGCGGAATCCATCGTGATCGGTTACTGCCAGTGCCGAATACTCGAGTTCTGCCGCCCGTGCAACGAGTTCTCCTGCCCAGGATGCTCCATCGAGGAACGAGTAGTTCGTGTGGCAATGCAGTTCGGCGTATCGGGTCATGGCCGTATCGTAATCGAACATACGTTCGATTGTTTCGAGATACCACGAACAACACTTCGCAGGGCGTAACACTTGCTACTAGCGTCCGGGTATCGGGAGGAACACCATCACTCCAGAAAACAGCGAATACGAGTCCGGGGCAGATAGGCCGACGGAGGAGATCTATCTAGAACTCCGCGGCCTCCAAGCCAGAAAGCCAACGCCAACGGATGCACCGGTCCCGGCAGAACCGCACCCTGTCATCCCCGATGACGATCCGTCGGGCATCAGGGCAAGGATCGCTCACCTCCGCGCGATGCTGCTCGATCGTGGTGCCACCATCGACGACTGAACCGTCGACCGATCTCACGATCTTCGTCACAATAGATTCGCCAGGATGGCCCCTTCGGCGTAGGCTGTGGATATGACCGAATTCTCGGTACGCCTCGCCAACCGGCCAGGTCAGCTCGCCTCGCTGACCCGGCTACTCGCTGACGCCGGGGTTGAGATCGAAGCACTCGCAACCGTTGCTGCGGATGGTCACAGCCACATCCGGTTCGTCGTTCAGAACTCAGCGCGGGTGCGGCGCGTGCTGATGGCCGCCGACCTCGCGTTCGAGGAACGTGACATCCTCGACATGTATCTCCAGAGAGGTTCTGGTTCCCTTGCGCAGATGGTCGAAGGTCTCGCTCACTCAGGGGTGAATATCGACTCGATGTACCTGCTCCATTCCGATGCAGAAGGGTTCCATCTCGCATTGACCGTAGACGACGCCGATACGGCAATTCGCGCTATCGCAGGCTGACCCGCGCGTCAGTCAGGACATTGCAATGCGTGCCGCTGAGGCAACACCGGTGGCATCCAGCCCGATCTCAGCAAGGATCTTGTCAGGGTTCGCGTGGGGAATGTACTTGATCGGAACCCCGAGCACGATGATCTCGGCATCAGAGCCAAGATCCTTGAGAGCGGTTTCGATCGCTGTTCCCGCTCCCCCTTCTCTGAATCCGTCCTCGACGGTGATCACGATGTCGTGTTCTGCAGCATCGGCAAGCATGTCCTGGTCAAGAGGTTTCACGATCCGCGGATCCCACACGGTCGCATCTACACCATCAGCAGCGAGAGATTCGGCCGCTTCGAGGGAAGCCGCGAGCATCTTGCCAACCCCGATGATGCACAACCGCTTCCCCGAGCCCTGCCTGACCAGGCGTCCTGCCAGGCCGGAGCCGACCTCGTGTTCATCGACTAGAACTGCGGCTGTCTTGGGGAAACGGATAGACACGGGACCATCGCACAGGGCGACCGCATCGGTCAGCATGACCTGGAGTTCCTGATACGACGACGGCGCCATGACAGTCATTCCGGGGATCTTGGTGCACAGCACCATGTCGAGCACACCGTGGTGGGACGGACCATCGTCTCCGGTGATCCCGGCACGGTCGAGACAGAAGACAACGTGCTGACCGAGAAGACCAACGTCGAGGTTCACCTGGTCGATCGCCCGCGTCAGGAACGACGAGTACACAGCAATGACGGGAACGAGCCCACCTACAGCCATACCGGCTGCAGATGTGACTGCATGTTGTTCGGCGATTCCCACATCGAAACAACGATCTGGGAAACGTTCGCTGAAGGCAAGTACACCCGTTGAGTCAGGCATTGCCGCAGTTATCGCGACGAGGTTCTCATGTTCCTCACCAAGCTTGCACAGCGTCTCCATGAAAGCAGCCGTGTAACTCCCCGGTTTGATGCTGCCGGTGTCGTGCATCAACTTCACGGAGTCGTTCTCGGCTGGCGCGTAGCCACGACCCTTCCTGGTGAGAACATGTACCACGCTCGGCCCGTCGAACTGAGCTGCATTACGCAGCGCGTTCTCAACGGCCTCGATGTCGTGCCCGTCGAAGGGGCCAAGATATCGGATACCGAGATCCTCGAAGAATGCCGGCGGTTCCCAGAACTGTCTGATAGCCGCTTTGGTTGCACTGATACCGCGATCGAGAAGTCCGCCAACCTTTGGCACGTTGCCCGCGATGTGTTCAAGCTTGCGTTGACGCCGCATGTACGTCGGGTTCATGCGGATCCTCAAGAGACTGTCACCGAGCTTGGATACTGTCGGGGCATAGCTGCGGCCGTTGTCGTTGAGGACGATCGTGACCTTCCGGCCGCTGTGCCCGAGATTGTTCAGACCCTCGTAGGCCATTCCGCCCGTCATCGATCCATCGCCGATCACGGCCACTACGTTTCCTGTATCGCGCTCGCCGCCCACGTCGCGCGCTGTGGCGAGACCGTATGCGTATGAGAGCACGGTGCTTGCATGGCTGTTCTCGATGATGTCGTGAGCAGACTCTGCCCGACTTGGGTATCCACTGAGACCACCCTCCTGGCGAAGCGTGGCGAACCCCTCACGGCGGCCTGTGATGACCTTGTGGACGTATGCCTGATGGCCCGTGTCCCACAGGATCAGGTCGGTCGGCGACTCGAACACCCTGTGCAGAGCAAGAGTCAGTTCGACAGCGCCGAGATTGGATCCAAGATGTCCGCCGTTGGCTGCAACAGCATCAACGAGGAACTCGCGGATCTCGGTGGCGAGGACATCGAGCTCGTTGTAATCGAGCTGGCGGAGATCCGCAGGCCCGTCGATGTGCTCAAGAAACATTGTCGATCATTCTCTGTACGTGGAGAGGTGCGGTACGCGGGTGTGCGACCACACCACATGGCGGTGAGCCATCAGGCAAGCGTAGCCGCCCGACGGTCGAATAGCCCTGGACACGGACGATTCTTCGTGTGCTGTGAGACGCACCGTTGTACGCGATCGAGGACCGATCACACAGCATCGACGGCACTGATGACCCACGCGATGCCATCCTCGGGATCCTCGACACCGAGATGGAGGTTCCATCCCCCGATGCGATCCCCGGGATCCCAGAGCAACCACCGCAACGTAGCTGCCTCTTGTGCGAGCAACGTTTGATCGTCGGGAGGGTCGTCATAGCCGAGGATCTCGAGCAGCACCCACCACGCTGCCGCCCGGCCAGAAGGCGTACCTCGCCGGTTTCCGTGTGCACCACCACTGGCTCCCGCCCAGGCGATCGCCTCCATTGCGGTCTTCGTATCGATCTCCGTGGCCCTGACGCGATGTGGTCCGAGTGCTCTGATCGCCTCTTCGATGGTGCCATCGATCGTGATCACCTCGGATTTCCCGAGCGAGTCGTCCCACCACGCCTTCACGACATCTCCGAGGACGTCGCACACAGTGTCGTGCGGCAACGCGAGACCCGGGTCTGGGAGATCGATCCATTGCATAGGGATGTCGAAGATGTCATCGGGAAACGATGCACGATCGGATCGATACTCAGCCACGGGGTAGCGGGGTTCCCACGCTTGAACCTCAACGGGGATGCCAAGTACCGCTGAGTCGATGTCGGTCTCGCTGACGGCGTCTCCTCTGATCGAGCGCTCGTGAGCGGTCATCGCCCGCACCGTGGGGACGGGGATATGGACCTTGAGGTCGTCCCAGGTGTGCGTGGATGCTGCGACCTCCCACAACGGGCCGAGGGCGAAACGTCCCTTGCCGTCGGCGACGACGGAGGCTGCGATTTCAGCTGGAGCTTCGAGGGCCATCCGGTACTCGGCATACTGAGCAACAGCCCACACTTGTTTGCCGCGTGTGACGGCCTCGTTGCACAGATCCCTTGTCTCGAGAAGTTGGGCCCAGTCACCGCGAGCACAGACAGCATCGACATACCGGTTCAACCCGGCAAGGTCAGATCCCTCGATCAGTTCGGTGAGCGCCTCATCAGCCATCGCCGTGACGTTACCCCAACACGGTCTTACCCCGTCCGTGGTTGCGCACACGACACAACATCCACGGCAGCATCGCTGACGGAGAAGCCACGCAGGGCAAGGGGCTGGTACACACGATGAACTGTGACACACACCTCATCTGGGGTCACGTCGACGGTCGCGCTGTACACATCACCAGCGGAATCCACTACGACGTACGCTTCCCTCGCCGCCGCGGTTTCCTCGAGTACCGTGTCGCCCTTGTGGAGCGCATCGATGTCGACCATGGCGGCGGCAGACTCGGCAGCACTATCAGCAACAGCAGATGTCTGCCGCCAGACCATCCCGAAAGAGGCGATCTCGACGGCAAGGGCAAGCATCACCAGCGACACGAAAGCGAGACCACCGAACGCAGGGAGCATCGAACCCGACTGTCCTCTCACGAGTCGCTCCGATACGGACTGATCGGTGCGTCATACACAGATACGACCTCCCGTTCGATCGCCACGGCACCGATCGAGACGAGCGTCACCGTCGATCTTGCCGTGGCCGTGACGGACCGTGCGCCGACGGAGATTTGAACGTCGTACGTTGCTCCACCAGGGATGATGGGCTCGGCTGGCAGGCGACCATGCCGTGCCGTCCAGGTTGCAGCGGATCTCGCCTGGTTCTCAACGGCAGCGGAAGCGTCGACGATCCGGGCGATCGTGATCAACGTCGGCAGAACGATCAGCAGCGTTGCGAACCCGAGCACGATCATCTCGAGAAGAACCGTGCCATTCTCGTCCCTCACGGTGGAACCACCAGAGCATGAG
Organism: Actinomycetes bacterium; assembly: GCA_023336815.1. GTDB lineage: Bacteria > Actinomycetota > Acidimicrobiia > Spongiisociales > UBA5794 > JAMBLL01. The sequence goes on along the minus strand of JAMBLJ010000155.1, from coordinate 24,719 downwards.
AACGTGTGATTGCGAGCCGAACCGGCAGTAGATCCGGTCCGGGCGGAATCCATTCGACTACCGCTGTGATCGTTATCGCAGCCGAGGAACGCGCAAGGTCGACACTGAGCACCGTCATCCCAGGGGCGACTGCGCCGATCTCGTATACCAAGCGGTCGCGTTCCACCGTTGTGTCGGCCTCCGCCTCTGATAGGCGCCGGACCGATGCATCGAGCGAGGCTCCGACCGCTGAGCGCGCTATCACGAGGAAGCCCAATTGAACGACAAGCGCGATGAGGAGGAAGAACACCCCCATGGCAACGATTCCCTCAATCGTCGTTGAGCCGCGTTGTTCGTTCCACACACCGAGGGACCCTTTGCTACCCGAAGAATCCACCGAACTGTCCTGCCACATTCGTCCAGATATCTCCGGCCGTTCCGCGGACCTGGGGCAACAACAACGCGATGACGAGCACCGCGATCGTTGCGAGTCCAAGCCATTCAACGGTCGTTGCTCCTCGTTCGTTCTTCCACATGGTCATACCTCCTCAGGTACAGGCGTTCATGGCGCACCCGATAGTGCGCGTAGTCCCAGCAGGGTCGGGTACAGCAAGAACAGGAGAGCGGTCGGAACCATCAGAGCGAGCACCGGGCCATAGCTTGTGATCGCGCGTCTGCCACCTTCCGATGTCAGATCGTTGGCGATACCAGCTCGATAGTCGATCGCAAGATCCTGGAGCGCCCCGGCAAGTCGCCCACCGGAGCCGTGAGCATGGATAAGAACGTCGTACAGCCGTTGCGCATCGGGGTGGGCAGTGATTCCTCGGGCATCGACGAGCGCCTCCGCCAGTCCTGCTCCTGACCCGTGATATTCGAGAGCCTTCTCCAGCTCCTCTGCCATGACACCGGTCGTTTGGTCGGCGACCGCCGCGATCGAGGAGGCCACCGACTCACCTGCAAGCGTATGGAGTGCTATGACGTCGGCAACGATGGGTAGCTCGTGACGGAGACGAGTCGAGCGGCGTTGTGCCACGTTGGTCCGCCTGATCGACCAGACAAACCACCCTCCCACCGCGCCGAGGAACCCGAGCGCGGGTGCTGATCGGCCTGGGCCGGTGAGGAAGAGATCACCCTGCGCGAGCAAGAGCCCAGCAAAGCCTCCTGCGATCACCGACGGCAGAAACGAGAGATCTCGGAGACGTCCGCCGGATGGGACGTCCTCGGGATTTTCTGGTTCGACGAGATAGGCTCGCACTGTCGCTGTCAGCCGTCGTTGGACGCCCCTGGTCAGCGCGAAGAAGACCGCTGCGGCGGCGGTCCCTGCAGCAACCCACATCATCGGAACACCCTCGGCGGCTGAGAGAGACGAGCTGTTCTCCTCGCCAGGTACCAGCCGAGTACGGTTGCTGACAACCCGATGCCGATGACGGCAGCACCCTCAACCGTGTCGTACGCTGCCGATGCCGTCGGGTTCGTCGCTATCGACAGAACAAGCAGAGCCCATGGAGCGACGAGCGCAACGCTCGCTGTCCAACGCTGCTCTGTAAGCGCAGCCTCGTGTGCTTTGCGGAGCCTGAGGTCCTCGGCGACAGACATCTGGAGCGAACGAAGCACGTCGCCCACCCGGTGCCCTCCCGAACGCTCGGCAACAACCAGAGTCGCAACAACTCGGTCAGTAACGGGATCATCAAGCGTGGAACTCATGTCCTCGAGAGCTGGTCGAAACCCGGCGCCGTACATGATCTGTCGGCGAATCTCGTCTTCGCATGAGCCGATCTCGCCGCCAACGCGTCTGAACGCGTCGATGGTCGCATCGGGAAGGGTCAAACCCGCGCTGACATTCGCACGCACGAAGGACAAAGCATCCGGCCAGAGATCGAGGCGGTCCTGCAGGGCCTTCCGATCCTTCGCTGATGCGACTGCCGTCGGGATCGCAGAGGCCAGACCACCGATCGCCAGGGCGGGCACGAGCGAGCCCAGGAATCCGTAGGCGACGATCGCCGTCGCTGCTGCAACAACGGTCCCCATGACAAGCGCAAATGGATGGAGGCGAAGTGACGGCCTCCATGCGGGCATCATTCCTGCGACGAGGATCCAGGTCGCCGCCGAAGCCAAGATCACGGCCGTACCCCTCACGTCATGACCGCCACGATTCGGCAGATTCCGGCGCAGTTCCCATCCATCTCAGATTGCCACCAACACGTTCGTAGAGCGTTGATACGGTGAACACATCTGCATCGAGCTGCTCCGGCACCGCGAGAACCTCGTGAACGTGACGCCCCTGCGGCGTTCGCCGCACGTATACGACGATGTCGACCACAGCAGCAACGGTCCTGCGGAGAAACGGTATGGAGATGTTGTCTCCGGCAAGCACCCCGTACGACACGAGCTTCTCGAGTGCATCCCTGGCTGAGTTGGCGTGGATCGTTGCGAGTCCACTGCATCCGGCATTGAGCGCCATCAACATATCCAATGCCTCGGGACCACGCACCTCGCCAACGACGATTCGATCAGGTCGCTGCCTGAGAGCTTCTCGAACCAGATCTCTGAGCGTGATCTCCGCTCCCCCATCGAGACTCGTGTCTCGCGTCTGCATCTGAGTCATGTCCGGCAGATCGACATCAATCTCGAACACCTCCTCGCACGTCACCACGCGCCGGTCCGGTGGAACCTCCCGCAAGAGACAGTTGACAAGAGTCGTCTTACCTGCGCCAGGTGCTCCTGCCACCAGGATGGTGGCATCGTCGCGCACCGCACATCGGAGCATGTCCGCTGCGCCAGGCGACAGAGCATCGCGATCGACGAGATCAGAAAGATCTGCTGCTGTGACCACGAATTTCCGGATCTGGATGTTCATGCGGCTCGCGTGTGTGACGGGTGGACCCGTGATGTGGACGCGACTTCCATCCGGAAGTTGGGCGGATACGATCGGACTCGCGGTGTCGACCCGCCTGCCGGTTCCAGCGAGGAGCTGGTCGGCAATCCGTCTCACCGTCGCCGCATCCACGACGATGTTCACCAGCTCCTTCACACCGTTGCGAACAACGAATGTTCGTTCTCCCCCAATGACGATGATCTCCTCGATCAAGGGGTCAGCAAGAAGGTCGGCCAGGTATCCGTAGCGTGCCGGCGCCGCAGTCGATATCACGATGCACCGACTCCAGACATCGCCTTTGTAAGACGTTTGTACGGAGGCCTGGCGGCGATCGTTGCGCGACGGACCTGTTGCTGGTCGGGAATCACAGCACTTGGCTCAAGGCCAGTCCACGTTCTCACAGCATCTACGGCATCTGATACCTTGCGCGGATGGACGCGGTTCAGGACAAGATGAGGAGTTGGTCCGACCCACGATGACGTCAGTTGTGCAGCGCGCACGATGCCGATCGCAGAGGCATCGACCACCATGATGACCGCATCCGCCTCCGCAACGAGGCCGTTCCCGGGACGGATCGCACCGAGATCCACGACAACCTCCGTGAATTCGGTTCGTGCCGCATCGAGCACGCCCTGGATCATCATGGTCGAGATACCTGGTTGACCGTTTCGGTGTGACCCAGTGATCACGGCGGCACCGCGATAGCGGTGTATCGCATCCGAGTCGATGCTTCCGTCGACCCGCACGGAACTCGCAGCGTCCGCGATATCGGGTCGTGGTGGCAGGCCCAGACGAACCGCCAACGACGGAGCATCGAGATCCATATCGATGAGCACGACCTCCCGGTCCCGGCACCGCGCGAGGGTGTACGCAAGAGCGATCTCGGTACACCCGGGAGCACCGCGCGAGCCAACAACCGCCGTCACCGAGCCCCTGTCATCGGCCCGCACGGCTTGTGCGTCCGGAGTGACGAAACGTATCGCCTGAACAAGAGCCTCGGGGTCAATCGAGTCGGGAACAACCTCGTTTGCACCTCCCGCCTCGAGGAGATCAGCTGCTGGCTGGTCCCCCATTGGGAACATGCCGATGACACCAAGCCCGAGACGGCGCCACGTGGTGACCTGTCTTGGTGTGACCCATGCAACATCTCCTCCGGCAACAACAACATCGATATCAGCACAATGATGCTCGATGTCAGACGGCTGGAATGCCCGCAGCACAACGCGTATCGAGGCCGTATCGTGCGCGTGAGCGACAAGTCGCGGTTCCCACTCGCGGGCCGACAGAACTGTTGCAACACGGACCGTCATGGCGACAGCCTCACAAGATCGATCACACCGGTCTCCCGAGCATTGGTGATCTGGCTTGCCATCGTTCCGTCCACAGCAAGCAACACGTCGACGCGGTCTGCATCGAATCCGGTATCACCATTCTCGACAGCGAGGACGTACACGCCAGTTGCGACGGTTCGCGTGACCGCCATTCCACCAGCCACCGGAGTTGATGTGACCAGGACATCTACGACGTCGCCAGGAACGATCTTGCCGAGAACAGCGTGTGACCTGTCAAGTGACAGAGCGAGCGAATCGGGAGCCGACGCGACGGCCGGAGGTACGAGCAACGACGGTAAAAGTGGTTCGCCCGCCGCAAGGGGCACACTGACGGTCCAGGCCGCCAACTCACCAACGCTGCTTCCTTTGACGAGACCGTCGGCACTAGCCACGTGTCTGGACTCGATGTCAAGTTCGCCTAGCGGCGTACCTGGAGCGATGTCGGATCCGGCTACGAGCACCGGCACGGAATCGGGAGGCCGTGTGATAGTAAGTACAAGAATGCCAGAGAGGGCAGCGAGAAGGAGAGCCAGAAGTGTCCGTCGGTCCAACCAGGTGATTGAGAGAGACCGCGTGTGGGAAAGGAGTTCCATCAGGCCATCGCCATCGACACGATGTGGCCTATGGTGACGTGGGTCGATCGACCGGTATCGATGAGTACCACATGATCGACTCCGACGGCATCGACTCGACCCCGGTAGGTGTGCCCGTCGACCGCCGACATCACCACAGTGGCGCTGCGATCCTCGGCCTCGAGGAGGATGTCTCGAAACGATCGACGTCTTCGCGCTGCCGCCCGCGCTGCGGTCTGCTCTGCAACAAGCGTGTCGTCCAGTCGATCTCTCATCGATCGCCCGAGGCGCTCAAGGTCCGGGTGCCCGAAAGGGTCCATGACGTATCCTTCTCTCGCGTCTTACCGCTCCTACGTCCCTTTTCCCTATCTACGAGGGAAGTCGATGATGGATGTCAATACAAGACCCTTGCGTGGCGATATTTCGCGGTCTGCCAACGAATTTCGCGGTCTGGGACGGGCGGTATGGCCAATCCGTTCGAGTATCGTCTCTGAAGAACGACGAGATGCCTGGCGATAGATCACCGTTGATGACCGTGTCCATGCCAGGTACGGATTCCAGGACAAGCGGCAAGTTGAGGCCCCATCGCCATACCGTCGTGTGCTCATCGGATTGCGTTCGACGACCCGTATCATCACCGCTGGCCCAACCACACCATCGTCGGGTCCGCCTCTGACCTCAATCCCGGAGTACTCATATGGGAATCACATGCGGCATCGTTGGCCTACCGAACGTTGGCAAGTCGACGCTGTTCAACGCGCTGACCGGCGGCGAGATTGCTGCGGAAAACTATCCGTTCACGACGATCGACCCGAACGCCGGGATCGCCAACGTACCGGATCCGCGCCTCGGCGCACTTGCAGCGATCGATTCCCCCGAGCGGGTGCTCCCTGCCGTAGTCGAGTTCGTGGACATCGCAGGTCTCGTCGCGGGCGCTTCCGATGGTGAGGGGCTCGGAAACAAGTTTCTTAGCCACATCAGAGAAACCGATGCTATCGCACACGTCGTACGTTGCTTCGACGATGACAACGTCGTCCACGTCGATGGCAAGGTCGACCCAATCAATGACATCACAACGATCAATACCGAACTCGCTCTCGCCGACCTCGAGACCGTCACGAAGGCCCTCGACAAACAGGGTCGGAAGGCCCGTTCCGGCGACAAGGATGCAGCGTTCGCCGTGACGGTTCTCGAGCGTGTCAACGACCAACTCGAGAACGGGGATCCGGTGCGAACGATGACGTTCACGGATGCCGAGGGGCTCGTCGTACGCGACCTGTTCCTACTCACAGCCAAACCCACCATGTACATCGCAAACGTCGCCGAAGATGGCCTCGCCGACAACCCCATGGTCGATGCCGTAGCTGAACTCGCTGGTTCGGAGGGTGCTGCGGTCGTCACGATCAGTGGCGCACTCGAGGCTGAGCTCGCCTCGCTCGATGCCGACGATCGTGATGACCTCCTCGCCGAATACGGACTCGAAGAGCCGGGGCTCCACAAGGTTGTGCGCGCTGCGTACGACCTGCTTGGCCTCCAGACGTACTTCACCGCGGGAGAGCAGGAAGTGCGCGCATGGACCGTGAAGTCCGGATCGACCGCCCCACAGGCTGCTGGCGTCATACACACGGACTTCGAGCACGGGTTCATCAAGGCCGAAGTGATCGCATACGACGACTACGTTGCGTTCAACGGGGAGCCCGGAGCCAAAGACGCTGGCAAGTGGCGTATCGAAGGCAAGGACTACATCGTCGCCGAAGGTGACGTCATGCATTTCCGGTTCAACGTCTGAGGAGCAGTCCATCCCCTGGGCGCCTGTGTGCGGCTGGGTGCGAGTCCGGTGGTCTCCGTTGGCTCGCTCTTGTGGCTAGTTGTTGGGTACTAACTGCACACCGGGAACGGCGATTGCTTCGGCCACGTCGACAGTTGCAGGAGTGACCCTCAGATGACGTGCGTTGGAAACGGTGAACACGGTCATGCCTGTCTCTGGCGCGTGCACGACCCATGTTCCCGAACCGGGTGTTCGCCCGTCGTGACCGAATATCGGAGTTTCTGAGGTGAGCCCTGGTACGTAGATCCCGAAGCCGTGTTCGGGGTTAGCTGTCATCTGCGTCAGCAGGTCCGGTGAGATGATCTCACCCGCAAAGAGCGCTGACAAGAGCGTGTGAAGATCCTGCCCGTTGCTCACGATGGCACCCGACGACCAGGAAGCAGTCGCGATCGAGGTGTAGTCAAACGTCAGCGGCAGGATCTGGTTCAGCCCCAGCTCGTAGTAGCCGCCGAACACTGCTGGACCGTCCTCGAACTCGGCAACATAGGTGTTGGTCAACTCGAGGGGATCGAGGAGTCGACTGCGGAGTGCCTCGTGGTATGGCAGGCCAGTGACCTCCTCGATCAACAAGCCCAACATCGTATAGTCCGGGTTCGAGTACGCATACGCGGAACCTGGCTTGAAGTCAAGGGCGCCTGCCGGTACAAAGGCCATGATCTCCTCCGGAGCCCACTCTCGGCTCGGATCCTTGAGAAGGACATCCAGAAAGCCAAAGTCTGGGTCATCTGCAGGATCAGGGATACCACTTCGGTGTTCGAGAGCGTGTCGCACCAGGACACCTTCATACGCGCCGACGCGCTCGACGTACAGACTCAGCGGAGCATCGAGATCGACGAGCCCATCGTCAACAAGCGAGAGCACGGTGAGAGCAGTGAATAGTTTCGTAATGCTGCCGGCACGAAACACGTTCTCCGGCGTAGGCGTAGCCCCACTCGGGTCGGTTCCCACCGAGGCATAGGCCACACTCCCCTTGGAATCCTACACAGCCACCATCACGGCCCCAGGAAGCTTCGGATCCCATGACTTGGCGGCCTGATCAGCCAGGAATGCCTCGTCGATCGTAAGGGGAACCCGTGGCGCCATCGTCGTTGTGGTCGGCGCCGTCGTCGTTGTGGTCGGCGGTGTCGCGGATGTGGTTGCAACAGTGCCCGAAGTCGATGTCATTACTGGGGCCTCACCCGTGTCAGCGGAGCACCCAGCAGCGATCCATAAGAGCGCAAAGATCGGAACAGCGATGAAACGACGCACGATCTCCCCCTTTTCTTCTGCGGCTGGGTGAATGTGCATTGTCATGTGACTCGAACCAAACGACAAGAAGGTCGGGTTGCTGACTGTCCGGCGGGACTTCCGGGATGCATCATGAGTTCTCGATGAACGCGCGCTTCGCCATCCAGTCGCCGAGCAGATCGAGGTAGCCATCGACGAAGTTGCCGGTTGACCCGTCTCTGATCCGGTGATCTCCGTTAGGGAACACAACTACGGTGGCATCGGTCGTGGGGGCCTTGTCGAGTGCGATGCCTGATTCTTCGACACCTTGCCATGCCGGGACCAGGACGTCTCGTCCCCCGTAGATCGCGAGGAACGGACACTCGATGCGAGCCATGGCCTCACGGGGTTGGTACGCATCTGTCGCGAACACACAGCCTTCGGCCCAGTCCTCGGCATCCTTGATCGTTACGTAGCCGTACCACGGTTGCTTCCTGGCCTCGACCAGCAGTGTGGTCTCCACCTCTTCGTAGCTCATGGCATTGAATGCTGCAGTATGGAGATCGCTCATGAACACGAGCGCCTGTTCGATGTCATCGTCGTCGAATCCCTGGGCGCGCAATGTATGGGAACACCCGTAGAGGTTCTGTGCCGCGATATCTATCGACGGACCTGAGTTCGCAATCGCAAACGCAAGATCAGGGAGTCTGCTGGCGAGCATCTGCGCAAGCCACCCTCCCTGGCTTTGACCCCAGATACCAACGCGCATTTCATCCACCGATGGCTGGCTCCTCAAGAACTCGACAGCCGTCATCGCCTGGGCTGCCCTGCCCTCGAGTGCATAGTGCCGCCAGTCACCGGTCGAGGCACCACAACCCGGCTTGTCGAACGAGAACGTCGCGATACCCATACCCAGGATGGTCTCGCGGATCGGCACGAAGTAGCCGCCGCTGTCACGATCGGCAACACCTGACCCCTGCATCATCAACACGGCTGGATGGGGACCCTTCGCGTCGGGAAGGTGCAACGTACCAGCCAGGGCCAGACCATCCCAGGAGAAGGTCAGATCCGTCTCCGTCTCCGTCTCCCCGTTCACGGTGGGAACTCGCCGAGGATCAGATCGATCGCATCGTTGCCTGGTACGGTGTCCGGTTCTTCGAACACAACCCAGTTCTTCTTGATCGGTGCCTTGGGGAAGTAGCGAAGAGGAGCAGCCCTCCCGGATCCGATCAGTCCATCGTGGACGTCCGGTGATACCTTGAAAGCCAGACCGACCGGCGTGAGAGTCGCGACGATGCCACCATCTCGATACACCGCTGCACCTGAAAAGAAGTGATCGCACTCGAGGTTTCCAACACGGCCGTCGGCGCTCGACCACTCGTCTGCAAGTCGAGTCACATCGTTCAGATACGGCTCGGCCATGTGTCACTCCCCTCCAGCAGATTGGCGAAACGATCGATCATGCCCGACACAGTAGCGACCGCGTGTTCGATGAATCGGGAACGTCGGCAAGGGTCCATTTGTTTGTTTGAATATGGCTGTGAAAGCATGGAGTATCGTCAGACCGCCCCTTGCCGCGAGTGTTCTGCTCGCTGGCCAGATGGCACGCGCGATCTATCGCGACGACCTCCCGTCACTCGACAACCAGGATCCCTCTGGTGTGTTCGGATCCCCGGAGGCTCCCCCGCTCACGATCGTGTTCCTCGGTGATAGCTCCGTGACATCGCCCGGCGTTGAACCACTCGATGCATCCTGGCCACGCCAGATCGCAATGCACCTCGCCGACCGATTCCACGTGACTGCCGTGAGTGTTGCGGTCGGGGGTTCAAAGATCGGTGATGTACGTGCATCACAGATCGACGAGGCGCTCGCGCTACGGCCGGACATCGCCTATCTGTCTGTTGGATCGAACGATGCGCTCCGGGCAACACCCATCGCCCGATTCGAAGCTGCGTACGGTGACGCCGTTGACATCCTTCACGCGAATGTCCCAGCGGTCGGACTCTCGGGCATTGGAGACCTCGGCACCATTCCGCGTCTGCCCGAACTCGCACGGGGTCTCGCCCGAATTCGAGCTCGTGCTGTTGATCGAGCCATTGCGCGGGTCGCACTCGAGTATCCGCGTGCGGTCAAGTCGAACGCCTGGGACGTGATGGAGCAGATGTTCACGGTCGATTCCACGATGTTCGGTGCCGACCTCTTCCATGCTTCGGCCGATGGACACCTCGCATTCGCCTCAGTCGGTGTTCATGTCGCCGACCGGCTCGTTGAGGTATGGCAGGACGAGCAGTCGACGCGGTCTTAACGCCCAACCTCGGCACTCTGGTCGAGGAAGTGTTTGATCATGGAGGACACTGTCCCGATGGCTCCGGCGTTGATTCCCTCCGGGATGATGATGTCTGCGTACCGCTTGGAAGGCTCGACGAACTGATAGTGCATCGGTCTGACGGTCTTCTGATACTGGTCGATGACCGACTCCACCGTTCTTCCGCGCTCGAGAATATCCCGCTGGAGCCGCCGGATAAGCCGGATATCGGATTCCGTATCGATGAACACGCGTACGTCGAATCGGGTCCTGAGCTCTGGATCAGCAAGCACGAGGATGCCCTCGACGATGACAACCGGCTCCGGAACGAGCGTGTAGGTCTCGCCCGTCCGTGTGTGGGTGCCGAAGTCGTACACCGGACGCTCGATCGGCTGTCCATTGCGAAGGGCATCGAGATGCGCGAGAAGGAGCTCCATCTCGATCGCATCGGGATGGTCGTAGTTGATCTTCGCCCGCTGTTCGACATCGAGATCGTTGCGGTCACGGTAGTACGCATCCTGCTGGAGATAGATCACCTTGTTACGACCAACGAGATCGACCACGGATCGTGCGATCGTTGTCTTCCCTGAGCCCGAGCCGCCCGCAATAGCGATGAACAGCGGTCGCCAATCACCCTCGACGGGCCCGAATTGGTAGTTGTCGATGATGTCAGCAAGCTCAAGTGTCACAGCCACACGGTAGCCGGGGTACGAGCGTTCACGCCTGGAGATGAGGGCAGCAGCGGCCAGCTATCTGGCGTTGCGGAGCGTCACATCACCTGAAAACGATGTGACGGTGAGCGTCATTCGGCCGTGTTTTGGTCCGTCTGTGGCGGCGATCTTGTTCCTGAACTCACCCGACATAGTCTTGATCTCGGCCGCGACGACCCTGCCGGGCGCGAGCCCAATCGTTGCATTACCCGACATCGTCTTGATCGTCAGATCGGAACCCATGAAGTCTCGAACACGAACATCCCCGCTGGCCGACCGTATGCGGGCCGATGCTTCAACCGTTCCGAGCCTGGTTGAACCCGACGCCGTACTCAGGACCACATCCCTTGCTACACCGATCCGGATATCGCCATTGGCCGAGGACACCTCGATATCGCGTCGAACCTGGTCGACACGCACATCCCCGGATGCCACCTTGATGCGCGCATCTCCGATCGGTTCGTCCACTCGAACGCTGCCCGATGCTGAGGCGATGTCGACATCCTCAAGAGCCACCCGTATCCGAATATCGCCAGACGACGAGTCGATACGGAGTGTTCCGCCCTCGGGCGTGGAAACGATGACATCCATCGCCTTTGCGAACCACCGACGTGATCGACGGTTGGGATCCGACCGTATGGAGAGGGAGTCCGCCGAGGCATCGATCCGGGTGCTTGCAACGGTGTCTGCGTCGCCGCTCAGCACGACCTTTGCCTGCATCTTGTTCCAGGGCTTGATGATGATGTCACCAGCCACCGTTGCGATATCGATGCGTGGAGGTTCTCGAAGATCGTACGTCTCGATCCGATCACTCATGTCTCGATCATTCCTTCGAACACAGAACGCGACGAGCCACGACGGGCGCTTGCCTTTCCGGCAAGGACGCGCACCACGAAGGTATTGACCGAGTCGCCCAGATTGGCCGCTGCATCTTCGAGGTCTTCCTTGAGATCCTCGGGGAGTCGTACGGTCATGCGTGCATCACAATCATCGGTGTTCACCGTGACCTCTGTGCTCGTGCTGCGGACCACCAGCGCAGGCTGGCCCGACGACAGAACGACATCGATTGCATGATCCGGGAGTTGTGCGCTCACCTCAGCAGCCGCCTGTTCAGCGAGTGTGGCGCCAGCCTGTCTGAGCGCCGGTTCGAGCACCAGCATGACAGCGTCACCGGCCGCATTGATCGCCGGGTTGTCTCCCGCAAGCAGCAACTGTCCAGCGACAACCGCCTGCACCTGATCAACGACACTGTCGATATCCATACTTACTCCTCGTCGGCCTCGCTGCTAGCGCGTTGGATCGTGGCGAACCAGAGACATAAGCCGCGTGCTCTCTCTGCGGTATGTGTCTCTCCTGGCGTCCCTGAGCGCATCTTTTCTCTCTCGACTTTTGTACCACAACATGGTAATCCTCCGCCTCTGCACCCGACCGATGTCTGAGTGCTGTCGTGTTGACGTCTCAATACTGTCATACTGACACTACTTCGTCAAGACACTCCTCCCCGATCACCACATGGTCGGGTACACTGGCCCTAGCAACCACACCGGGGAGCCCGAACGATCGGGCTGAGAGGGTGCCATCGAGTACCGACCCGCCGAACCTGATTCTGGTTAATGCCAGCGGAGGAAGCCGTGGAACAACCCGCACCCATCCCTACCAGATCACTGCTCTTCGCCGGCGGGAACATCAGTGATATCGCAGCGATCCCCGATCATGACATCGTGATCGCAGCGGACTCCGGATACGACCTTGCACGCCAAAAGGGGATCGATGTCGATGTCCTGATCGGTGATCTTGACTCGATCAGCGCCGAAGGTCTCACACACGCCGAAACAACAGGCGTACACATACACCGGTTCGATATCGACAAAGATGCGACCGACTTCGAGCTGGCCCTCGTTGCCGCTCAGGATCTTGGGGTGACATCTGTCGACATCTACGGCGGTGAGGGAGGCTCACTCGGACACTTCATCGGTATCACAACGGGTATCACCGCACAGAGATGGCGACATCTCGCCATCGAATGGCACATGGGGACCCGAAGCCTGTACCCGGTGCACCCCAAGCAGCCGCTCCGCCTCGATGCGCCCCAAGGCTCCAGCCTCACGATCATTCCCATCGGCGATACCCGCGGTGTGAGTGCCACCGGCGTGCGATGGCCGCTAGTCGATGAACAACTCCCCAGAGGAACGTCGCGCGGGCTCTCGAATGTCGTCGTCGAGACGACCCAGACGATCTGTCTCGACCAGGGGACTCTGCTCGTGATCGTCGAAGGACAGGATCCACAATGACCAGGATCTACCGATATCTGCTCGTCACCGTCGCGATAACGATAGCGATCGTCGCAACGGCATGTTCCTCTGCCGGATCAGACGAGGTCGTGCTGTTGACCCACGATTCCTTTGCGCTGAGCGACGAGACCCTCGCTGCATTCACGGAGGAAACCGGACTGGAGTTGGTGATCACAACTGCCGGAGATGCTGGAACGATGCTCAACCAGGCGATCCTGACGAAAGACAACCCCATTGCAGATGTGATCTACGGCATCGACAACACGTTCCTCTCGAGGGCCATCGACGCCGGTATCTTCGTTCCCCACCGAGCGGCCGCCATCGACAGCGTGAGCCCCGTCTTGTACGTCCGCGAGGACATGGCAACACCTATCGACTTCGGGGACGTTTGTGTGAACTATGACATCGCCGCGTTGAGTGTTGCAGGTGTTCCTGCTCCCGTGAGCCTTGCCGACCTAACGCTCCCTGCCTACAGAGACATGCTCGTCGTTCAAGACCCCGCGCTGTCGTCGCCGGGGCTAGCGTTTCTGATGGCAACGATCGCCGAGTACCCCGAAGGGGCTGAGTACGACTGGAAGGCGTACTGGCGTGATCTCTTTGCCAATGGTGTGGCAGTCAGCCCGAACTGGACCAACGCCTACACATCGAGGTTCTCGTGGTCAGGTGGCGATCGACCCCTGGTCGTCTCCTATGCGTCATCGCCGCCTGCCGAGGTGCTGTTCGGAGAGTTAGCCGAGGCACCAACCGCTGTCATGGCACAGGGCTGTTTCAGACAGGTCGAGTTCGCCGGTGTTCTAGCGGGTGCGAGTAACGAGGCTGGAGCACGACTGTTCGTCGACTTCCTCCTCGAACGCTTGACACAGGAGGACATTCCGCTGAACATGTTCGTGTATCCAACGAATACAGACGCAACGTTGCCTGACATCTTTGCTCGATACACCACCTTTCCCGAACAACCAGTGGTCATGGAACCCGGAACGATCGAGATGAACCGCGAGCGATGGATCCAAGAGTGGATCGATATCGCACGCTCCTAACCCGCACCGCGAGATGGAGACCAGGGATCGCCGTCATCATCGCGATCCCCGTGCTCTATCTCGGATACTTCTTCGTATACCCCGTCATATCGATAACCCTCAGGGGACTCACCGTCGACGGATCGTTGAGCCTCCAGGTGTTCGCGGACGTTCTCAAGGACGACTCACTCCAGGGGGTGGCCCGGTTCACGATGCTTCAGGCCTTCCTGTCCACGGTGCTCACCGTTGCGTTCGCGTTGCCCGCAGCGTGGGTCTTCGCACGCTTCTCGTTCCGAGGTAAGAGGATCCTCCTGGCAGCATCGCTCGTCCCCTTCGTATTGCCGACACTCGTGGTTGGATCCGCGTTCCTCACGATCGCCGGCCCAAACGGCTTCCTTGGCGTCGACCTGACCGGCACGTTGTGGCTGATCCTCGCCGCCCACGTCTTTTACAACTACGCCATCGTCGTGCGCGGCGTGAGTTCGTTCTGGGAACGTATCGACCCACGTATCGAGGCGGCAGCCCGGACACTTGGTGCGTCACCGTGGACAGCCTTTCGGACGATCACGCTGCCGATCCTTCGTCCGGCAATCGCATCGACGAGCGCACTCGTGTTCTTGTTCTCCTTCACGTCGTTCGGCGTTGTCCTGCTGCTCGGTGATCTTCGCCACACGACAATCGAGGTCGAGATCTGGCGCCAAACGACCGCGTTCTTACGCCTCGATGTCGCATCGGCACTTGCCATCCTCCAACTCCTCGGTATCGGTGCCATCCTCATCGCGTACGGATGGTTCCATCGCCGCACGAGCATTGAGTTCGCGCACACCGCCGTGGATCCACCGCGTCCACACACTGCCCGAGAGCGATGGGCCGTCCGTGTGATCATCGGCTCCATGATCGTGATACTCGGAACACCACTCGGCGTGTTGATCGCTCGATCTGCAATCAACCCCACCGGCGGGATCGGGCTTGCGAACTACCAGAACCTATTCTCGTTGTCAGACACGACCGCAGCCTTCATCGATCCGATGCTTGCGATACGAAACTCGCTTGCTTTTGCATTGGCCGCGGCATCCATCGGTCTCGTCATCGGTGTTCTCAGCGCAATAGCGCTCACACACGCCCGCAAGAGAACCGCTAGAGCGTTCGACGTGTTCGTGATGCTCCCCCTCGGCACATCGGCCGTCACGATCGGGTTCGGGTTCCTCGTTGCACTCGGCTCGCCGATCGACCTCAGGACTTCCGTCGTCCTCATTCCCATCGCGCACTCTCTCGTAGCGATCCCTTTCGTGGTTCGTACGACCGCGCCGGCGTTCGGTGCAGTACAGCACCAGCTTCGCGAAGCTGCGGCCACTCTCGGCTCAAGCAGGTGGAGAACGTGGTGGAGCGTTGATGCCAGGCTCGTTGGGGCGGCGCTCCTCGTTGCTGCCGCGTTCGCCTTCGCCATATCGATGGGAGAGTTCGGAGCCACCTCCTTCATCGCCAGACCGAATTCACCAACGATCCCCATCGCGATATTCCGGTTGCTCGGCCGTCCTGGCTCCGTTCCGTTCGGAGCAGCGATCGCACTGAGCACGGTGCTCGCCGCCGTCACCGGTGTTGCGATGCTCGTGATCGACGCGGTAGGCCACAAACGTGTCAGGGGTGAGTTGTGAGTGCAGTCATCGAGGCATTGACCGTTCAGTTCGGCGACAAGATCGCACTCGACAGCGTGGCTCTGCAAATCGCATCTGGCGAACGTTTCACTGTCATGGGACCGTCAGGATCAGGGAAATCAACGTTACTCCGCGCCATCGCGGGCCTCG
Organism: Actinomycetes bacterium; assembly: GCA_023336815.1. Classification (GTDB taxonomy): domain Bacteria; phylum Actinomycetota; class Acidimicrobiia; order Spongiisociales; family UBA5794; genus JAMBLL01. Next base: position 8,801 of record JAMBLJ010000155.1, on the reverse strand, counting down.
AAGCGCTGACCTCCGGTTCGATCCACATCGATGGGACCGACACCACGCGAACACCCACCCATATGCGTCCCATCGGCCTCATGTTCCAGGACTATGCCCTGTTCCCCCACCTGAGCGTCAAGGGGAACATCGCATACGGACTCCGCATGCATGGCGTCTCGCGCAAACATCAGGACGACACCGTTGCTCAGCTCCTCGGTATTGCCGGATTGCAGGGGTTCGAGGATCGTTCGATCTCATCACTGTCGGGTGGAGAACGACAGCGCGTTGCCCTGGTACGCACGCTTGCTCCTCGTCCCTCGCTCGTGATGCTCGACGAGCCACTTGGATCGTTGGATCTCGCTCTTCGGGAGTCGCTGCTCGAAGAAATGCGAGAGATCATCACGAACCTCGGCACCACGGCGCTGTCGGTGACACACGACCGGATAGAAGCGTTCGCTTTCGCCGATCGTATCGCGATCATGCGAGCGGGCAAGATCGTCCGAGTCGGAACGCCTGCAGAGGTGTGGAACGAGCCGCTGACCGTATTCGTAGCGAAGTTCCTCGGTCACCCAAATGTTGCCGAGGGAACCGTCATCGGTCGACCTAGCAGCACCGTGCTCATCCCTACCGGCGCAGTGTCGTTCACCGATCGTGGAGGCATTCCCGCAACGGTCACCAACGCGACGTTCTCGGATGGACGTTATCTCGTCGCCGTCGCTCCCCGCGGCGGCAGCGAGTTGCGGGTCTTTTCAGATCGAGCGATCGCACAAGGAACCGAAGTACTCGTCGCCATCGACGAACAGGCGATACAGGTGCTCCACGACGATGGTGAGGCTCCCACCGACGGCCTACTCTCCCGTCTCTAGTCGACGAGATCCGTTGTGCGTACGACCTTGCCAAAGTCCGCCTCGATGCTCAGCGAGGAATACCTTGCGATCTCTCGTGCCCTGTACACCTTGTGCGTCGGCGTCGTGATATCGAAGGTATGGGTCGCGTCCTCGACGAAGAGCAGCTCGTACCCAAGATCGGATGCGACGCGTGCTGTCGTTTCACAGCACATGTTCGTCTGGATTCCAGCGATCGCAACCCCGGTGATACCTTGTTTCCGGAGCCAGGCATCGAGGTCAGGTGATCCGTGAAATGCAGAATGAACGTCCTTGACGACGAGCAGATCTGGCGTTCCCTTCACAACGGACTTGAACGCGTTGCCAGGAGAACCCTTCGCCAGCGGAGAGGACGGTGTCGCCGAGTCGTGTCTCACGAACACGATAGGCCAACTCTGCTTTCGCCACGCATCAATGAGTCGGCCGACGTTCGCCTCACATTCAGGATTGTTCCTCGGACCCCAATAGACGGCGTCATCGAAACCTTTCTGAACGTCGACAACAATCAGCGCCGTGCTTCCATTCCAATCTGCCACGCTCACCCCCGGGTTGAGATATCTGCCCATCGTGCCGCGCTGGCCGCGACCAGTCGCTCAAGCGCGACCGGGTACACAGTGTCGACGGTCCCACCCGCGCTCCAGACGCAACGGTAGCGCGCAAGGCTTACATCTGCGACCACATCCATCGGGACCCGATGGCCTACCGCCGGAGTTCCACCCGCCGGGTACCCGGTCAATTCGAGGACACGCTCTCGCGATGCCGGTCTCGCTCGTGACCCACCCCGTAGTGCTGCCAGCTTTTCTTCGTCAACCCGATGATCTCCGGAACACAACACGAGAACGGGAGCACCATCGACTTCGAATACAAGGGATTTCGCTATGGCGCCAAGTTCGCAGCCAACAGCTTTCGCGGCATCGACCGATGTGCGAGTCCCATCGGGAAACCGCTGCATCCTCGGCGCGATGCCAGCATCGATCGCACTCTGCATGACCTCGAGCGCAGCGTCCGGGAACGATGGGCCAGAGTAGGACATACCGGATTCGGTCACGATCCAATCGACGCGCTCGTCGTGTGCTTCCATAGGAACGACATCGACCACGGCACGATCCGATGTCACGCCGATCCTGACAGTCGAATCGGGAACTCTCCCAAGGAGGCGGTCGTAGTAGCCACGACCCCTACCCAGCCGCCCGCCAGAGCGATCGAACAGCAGCCCGGGTAGGAGGACAACATCGATGTCAGCGTCTTCGACGAGTGCAGCATGTTCTGTGGGCTGGAGGAACCCGAACACATGTGATTCGAGTTCGGCTTCGTCGTACAAACGCATCGTCATCGTTCGGTCCACTCCGACACGCGGGACCACGAGTCGAACCGAGCCGACACCAGCGAGCGACGTGAGATCGACCTCGGTCACCATCGGGAGGTACGCCGCCACCACCCCCCGAAGCGGTGGCCAGGAGGTGAGAAAGGCCAGCACATCATCTGAAGCAGCAGCATGGTCGATCTCGCGAGCCTTATCCCGCCACTGGTCTTTTGATCGCGCACTATCCACGTTACGACCATAGCCGTGGGAGGGCCTTCTCCCCCGTACGGCACGATGTGTACTACGTTCCTTCCATGGAAGGATGGGATGACGGGCCGAGAGTCCGTCCGATTTCGCTCGACGACGATTTGACGACGGCAGGCGTTGAATCGTCTGTTCGACCTGACCGTCACCAACGTCAATGGCTGCCCGTCGTGGTCACCAGCATCGCCGTTGTGGTCATCGTTGTTGTGGTATCCCTCTTCGGAGCGCTTGAATCGGATGACCCCCAACAGGACACCGCACTGTTCTCATCGGTCAGGAGCGATACCTCGAACGATCAACGCTTAACCGATTCTGCTGCTGCCTCGATCGAACGCCAGCCTCGTTTGGGGGTATCAGATACGATGACTCTCATTGCGACCTACGGTGACCGGGTGAGGACCCTGCTCTGGGATCCGTCGTTCGGTGTCCCCCGGCCATACAACCTGCTCGATACCGCGATGATCACGGAGTCCGACCTGGTGTCCGCTTCGTTCGACAGCAGTGGTACATCACTCGCGGTGCTCGTTGATACACCAGCCGGTACAAACGTCTGGGCTGGAACACCGACGAACGTTGGCGAGTCTCCGGATATCGTTGCCGCATCGTCGTCCGTATGGCACGCCACCCGTGCACGTTCGATCGCCTGGATCGGGGAACATGAAGGCGGCAACACGGTGCTCGCAACGGGTTCGATCCACAGGCGGTCTGGTTCGCTCGTGAACGTCCGCCCCATGGCTGAGCTGACACCGTCCGCGCAGATACTTCGATGGGACGAAGATGGATTCATCATCAACGAAGCGGGTGCGATCCGTGCGCTGGCCGCTGACGGAACGCTGCGGTGGGAGCGTGCAGGTATCGCGATGTCCTCATCGTCCTCTTTCGTGATCGCCACCGCTCCCAACGACGGCTCGGTCGATGTGCTTTGGATGATCCTCGACAGATCGACGGGAGAACGGGCGGGACCGTCACCCGACCTTGTGACCGAGGAAGCATGGGTGCCGCGATCGCGTGATCCTGGTCTCATCGCGACGGTAGCGGCGAGCGATACTCACTCGATTCTGACCGTCCGGGGAAAGAATCTGCGGTCACCGAGAACCGTGGAGATCGAGCAGCAGGTCAGCCCGATAGGGTTCACCAGCAAGAGTGACTACTTCCTCTTCAACGCTCTCGACACAAGCGACCTCGTTTTCGTGAACTGGCGTACAGGAGCAACACACACTGTTCAAATACCGAGTGAGTACGCTGTCGTCGGTCTTGAACTCGGTTGATCAGAACGCCCTGATCAACGGTCCAGCGATGTTGCCGTTGCGTGAGATCTTCACTGACGACAGATCGAGCCATTCAGCGAACCGGCGAAGCTCATCGGCGAGGGCGCTCACGACCAGGTTGCGATCGACCGACTCCTCGCAGAATGCACCACGAACGAGAAGAGTTTTCGTCTTTCTGTCTGCTTTGAGATCGACGCGGCCAACCAGGTCACCGTCGAGGAGGAACGGCAGGACGTAGTAGCCGAACACCCGCTTCGGTTCGGGTACGTAGATCTCGATGCGATAGTGGAAGCCAAAGAGTCGCTCAGCTCGTTCGCGATTCCATACGATCGGATCGAACGGGCTCAAGAGTGTTGCACCGCTGATCCTACGGGGACGCACGACGTCCGGGTCAACGTACACGGGACCTTTCCACCCCGGAACGGCAACCTCTTCGATCGTGCCCTCCTCCGCAAGTTGAGCGAGAATCGTGCGCGCCGTGGGCACGTGGAGGCGAAAATAGTCGGCGATGTCGCTGGATGTCCCGATCCCATGATGCCTCGTTGCATCTCGGAGAAGCCTGCGATAGGCCGTGACCTTATCGATCGTGTCGTCCCTGAAGAGCTCGGTGGGGATCATCCGATCCGGCATGTCGTAGAGCCGTGTGAAGTTGTTTGTTCGCAGGGCTGACACATGTCCTTGGGCGAACAGGACCTCGAGCGCAACCTTTCCCGGTCCGTAACCCCACCATGATTCGTTGCGATGATCCGGCGCATCCAGATCCCTTACCGTAAGCGGCCCGTGCTGGAGGACCTGGTTGTGGACGTCATCGATCAACTCCGGATGTGCGTCGAGCAGTGCCTCCGCCCTACGCCAGGGGCGTATCGTCTCCATCTTCCAGCGCCACAGAGGGTATCTGTCGACTGGGAGCACTGCTGCCTCGTGCGCCCAGTACTCGAAATTCTCCCCGGACTGGTTCAGCCAGCGATCGAGCTGGTCCCTGTCGTAGGGTCCAAGACGTGAGTAGAAGGGCATGTAGTGGGTGCGCACACACACGTTGACAGAGTCCAGCTGAACAAGTCCGATCTGGCGAATCACCCGTCGAAAGTGTCTGGCATCGATGCGCCCGTCCGGCAGATTCCCGCCGAACCCCTGTGCACCAAGCGCTATCCGTCGTGCAGCATCGATCTGTATCGTTCGCATGTACTCACCTCCCGACCGCCGTCTACGCTATCGCCCATGGTCCGCACGATTCTTGCAGCTCTCCGCACCGTGATCCTCGTACCGCTGTTCTTCGTCTACACGATCATCGAGGCGTCGATCATCGTGGTCTACGGTGTATTTCGACCGGCCTCCCCGATCCATGACAGGATCGTCAAACGATGGGCGCGGCTGTTCTTGAAGATCCCTCCGGTTCGCTGCTCTGTTGATGGCCTCGACAACGTGGACCCCACCAAGCGATACATGATCGTATCGAATCATCTCTCTCTGTTCGATATTCCAACCCTGTTCTGGACACTGCCGGTTCACGGCCGATTCCTTTCCAAGAAGGAGGTCTTCAAGATCCCCATGGTCGGGCGTGCCATGCGAACGATTGGGATCGTCGAGATCAATCGTGCATCCGGTGGATCGTCTCGCCAAGCCATCATCGAAGGTGTACAGATAGCTGCTGAGCGGGGCTTTTCGCTCATCGTGTTCCCGGAAGGAACCCGCGGCACCGGGGGTGAGCTGCTTCCCTTCATGAAGGGTGCGTTCCGCATCGCTATCGACACGGGTCTCCCGATCCTGCCCGTTATCATCGAAGGCACGGAACGCGTGTCGCGCTCTGGTTCGCGTCTCTTCTTTCCTGGCAGCGCACGGGTTGTCATCCTGGAGCCGATCGAAACGGCCCACATGACGAACAAGAACGATCTGAAAGACCTCAGCAGATCCGTCGAAGCAATCATGAACGAAACCTACGCCATGCTGACTCCAGAGGCCTAGTCCACGTCGCTGAAGCCTGAGATCTGTATTCTGTCGTCTCCGATCTGGTTCAGTCATACACACCTATCAGGTAGGTGTTCCCGTCTCTCACCTCACACAGATAGGCACCAGCGGATGTGACGATCTGGTACCGATCGGCTGACCCCTCTCCATCCCACCACCTGCCGAAGTGACGCCATGGACCTGCCCATGAGAGCACAGGAACCCATCGACTCCGGAGCCTGACATGTTCGGGAGTCCCATCAACCCACGACACGGTGAAGGGAACCGGATCTGGAGGGACAAGCATGGGTGCAGGACTCGGGATCTTCCCTGGCCATGGAGCATCGATATCTCGGGCAGCGGTCACAGGATCTTCACCCCATCGACTCCACAACACCTGTTGACCGGGGTCACGTCCACCCTGGGGGACGGAGACGAGGACATTGTCTCCACCGGCGATCGCCTGGACTTCCATGAAGGCTCGCTGGGTTTCCTCCACTGCTTTGGCATCCTCCTCAAGAGCGAGTTGACGACCACTCCCTGACAGATCGTCAGGTTCAAGACGAAGAGAGGAGATCCCCCCACGTATACCAACCGAAACCCCATCGATCCACGCACGGAGTTGCCATCGAACCCTGTCAGCAAGAGTGTGATCATCGAATGGATCAGCACTCCGCCATGTTCGTACCCGCTCGGTGCCATCCGCTGCCACAGCGGTCACCACAACCCGGTGAGGAGCCATGCCATGGGGTGCGAGTTGGCCGATCAACCGTTGCGAGAGGTTCCTCGCTATGAACGATGCCTGTTCGAAGTTGTCGATCGGTGGGTCGAATACAGCTTCAACAGCCGGATCGCTAGACATGTCCCTTGGCCTGGCATCGTCGCCTATCCCCCTGGCGATCCGGTGTGCATCCATACCCTGGCGACCGAAACGCGAGATGACGGCGTCGTACGGCAACTCTGCCAGAGCTCCTAGCGTGGTGATGCCGAGCCACCTGAACGTCGCTGCAAGGTCATCGCTGCCGATGGCACTGATATCGAGACGTTCGAGGAACGCTGCATCATCTTCCACGATGTACAGGGGAGATTCCTCTGATGTTGTGCGAACCGCCTGCCATGCAGCGAAGGGTCCAGCGGCCATGCCGAACCTACGATCACCACCGAACACGTTCAGTTCCTTGTCGATGCGCTCAACGAGGGCATGCTCCCCCCCGTAGTAGGACACCGCACCGGTGACCGGTACGAACGCGAGCCCCGGGTCTGCGATCTCGACTCGCGGCACGATCGACTCGATGAGTTCGACAACGGATTCGAAGCGGGACATGTCCGCCGCTTCATCACGCTTGATCGTCACAACCGTTGGACACAGCGCTTCCGCTGCGCGACGCTGCATACCCACAGAGATACCTGTAGCAGCAGCCAGGGTATTCAACGCTATGACCGTGTTCTTGTCGTCTACTGCTTGACACGGGGCATCATGCGAAACCCCTGGACGCTTGAGCGCCCAGGTGGGATACCACACGCATATTGTTCGTTCCATCGTCCTCTACCTCGACTATCCGTTCCATACCCCTCATCGTTTTCCCTGATGCATCAAGCAGTGTGCGACGACGCATCAGTTGGCCATGGCCCTGTTCGGTGCCTTCCCATGTCACCTCACGCGCCTCGAGGTGCAGGTTGACAACACCGTTCGGGAGCTTGCCATCGAGAGGACGGAGTACGAGGGGAGTTCTCCGTGTCCTCGCCTTCGCAGCAAGTGTTCTCAGCGCGGCATCCTTGATTCCCATCGGCACTTCGGCATACACCGCACGGACACCATCGAGCAAGACAGCGACCACCCTGCTCCAGATGACGAGATCACCGGTGCGGACCACAACGAAGTGTTCCGGATCTATGCCGAGCTCCCAGGCAGCGAGAGGGCTCGCCCACCCGCGAACATCGAGATACGCCAGAGGACCTCTGGAGGTATACGGGACGAGAAGGGACAGCCCAACCCTGGTGAGGCCTGATCCGGGTAGACCCGACAAGCCTGCTATCTGGCCAGGCGCAAGAGAGAACGCCTTATCCGATGCAGTCTCAATCGGATCACCGCTGTCCACGAATGGGGGGTGATGTGAACGTTCTAGCTGTGCGACCACGCGGTGTCCTCTTGTCCTTCCCACCAGCGTGCGTCATCGCCGGAATGACATACTAATCGAACATACGTTCGATTAGCAAATGAACGGGTACCACCATGCCATCGCGACTTCGGTTGGTGAGGGTCTGTCGTCTATCCTGAGGCGCAGCGCTTCAGCTCTTGAAAGGAGCACGGCACGTGTCAGTTGCCAAGGTGATCGAGATCACGTCCACATCCCCCGGATCCTTTGAGGATGCCATCCGAAAAGGTATCGCAAAGGCTCAACAGTCGATCGAGGGAATCCGGGGTGCATGGGTATCCGAGCACAAAGTCGAACTGTCCGAAGACGGAACCATCAAACACTTCCGCGTTGATATGAAGCTGACCTTCGTCCTCGACTGAAGACACACATTCGTTGTGACAAGAGGCTCCGGGTCGATCCGGAGCCTCTTGTCACAACAGATACGACCGGCGATCAGTCTGCCGCTGTCGTCGCTTGCTGGAACTTCAGCTTCCACCCGTCATCGGTACCGATCCAGATAGAGGATCGTCTCGCGCCCGAGGTCTTCCCCTGATACGTGACCGTGTTCTTGTAGGTGACAAGCGCTACACCTGGGGCAAGGAGCTCCATTGCGAAATCATCGAAAGGGAACACGACCTCGACGTCGTTCCCTGATGAATCGAGCATGTGATCGCGGTCATACACATGGCCGAACCTGCAGAACTCGGTGAAGTCTTCGGCGAGATTCGTGTCGAGCCATTGACGGCTCGGGTTCCTCACGCCCCTCCACAACTCTTCTTCGAGGTCTCTGAACAATGCAGGGGTGGGGTTCTGATACGCCATGTGGCGACTCTACCCGTACACCGGGACATCGATCACCCCATCCCTGGCCAACCCGACCACCGTTAACCTGCCGATCTGTGGACACATACCTGTTCGATCTCGATGGCACACTCGTCGACTCACACAAGCCGATCCTGCAAGCGTTGAACAACGCTCTGACCGCTGCGGGCCTTGAGCCGATCAACAATGACGATCT
>JAMBLJ010000154.1 GCA_023336815.1 Actinomycetes bacterium | reverse complement strand
TATTCCTGGTGGGCGTAGACGATCGAGATGAACTCGTCGATGTCGGCCCAGTTTCTCAGTGCCTGGATCCCGCCTGCAGTAGCACACGCTCCGATGGTGATCAGGGCCGACGATTGTGCTCTGATCTCCTGGATCCTGCCGGCGTCGTGTGGCGTCGTGATCGACCCCTCAACGATCGACACATCGTAGGGGCCGTCTCTCATCGCCCGTGTCGCCTCGGGGAAGTACGCGATGTCGAGTGCTGTGGCGATCGTCAGCAGCTCATCCTCGCAGTCGAGGAGGGTCAGCTGACATCCGTCGCATGAGGCGAACTTCCACACGGCCAGGGTCGGTCGGAGTGTCTGTGCTTTCGTCATTGGGCACCGATCCCGAGTCGGTACGCCACGTCTGCATAGGGGAACACAGGGCCATCGGTGCACACGAAGTCCTTGCCGAACTGGCAGTGCCCGCACAACCCGATGCCGCATTCCATGTTGCGTTCCAGGCTGACGTAGATGTTGTTGGAGGCGATTCCGCGATCTTCGAGGGCCCTGGCGACGACTCGCATCATGACCTCGGGTCCGCATATCACGGCGATGGTGTCGTCAGTTTCGCACCTCAGGCGTCGGACCAGCGGAGTGACGACTCCGATGTCCCCACGCCATGTTGGATTGCCGTGGTCGACCGTGACCTGAACGTTGATGTCACCACGTGCGTTCCATGCTTCGAGTTCGCTCGTATAGAGCAGCTCACCGGGGGAACGCGAACCGTAAGCAAGACCAACGCAGAAGTACTCGTCCCTGTGGGCGAGGGCGTTCAGGATCAGCGGCCGTACCGGTGCAAGGCCGATCCCGCCAGCGATGATGAGAAGATCCTTGCCCTGTGCGTGGGGCCATCCGGTGCCATAGGGCCCCCGGATGCCGATGCTGTCGCCTGGGACGAGTGCGCAGATCGCGTTCGTGACCGCCCCAACGGCCCGGACAGTGTGCGCGAGTACACCAGGCGCTTCCGGGTCGCCAGAGATGGACAGCGGCACCTCGCCAACGCCGAACACGTACAGCATGGTGAACTGTCCCGGTTGAAACGACAACGGCGGCCCGCCGTCGGCCGCCTCGAACTCGAGGGTCACGGTGTCGATCGTTTCCATGCGCTTGGAGCGAACACGAAATGGCCGTGGCAGCATTTCTTCATGCAATCCGGCAAGCGCGACGGCAGCGGCTTGTGTCACGTCAGGACTTTCCGTACAGATCAAGTAACTGGATTCGGGCATGGTGGAGACGCTCGGATGCCTGGGTTGCGAGTACCTCCCACATCAGACGGTCGAGTTCGTGGTCCTGTTCCAGAGCCTTGCGCATGGTGGCAGCATCGAAAACCGCAAGACGTGTTGCTGTCATGGCTCGTGCGGTCCACATCCATCTGTGGGGGCTGAGACGCCAGCTCAAGCCGAGAAGGGCACCATCGCCAAGGGTTTGTACCGTGGTTGGCGGGCGGGCCGGGCGAGCAACCTCGAGAGCGACGATTCCCTTCACAATGATGAAGAAACGTCTCGCCTCATCGTTCTCTCGAAAGAGTCGCTCGTCGGGCTGGAGTTCGAGTTCCGACGCCACCTCCTCGAAGCTGGCGAAGTCAGAGTCGTCGAGACGGGACAGCAGATCGCTCGTTGCCCTGAGGTCGGCGAGATTCATACGGGTACCTCCTGCGCTTCGGAGTCAAGACGCTGGATCTCCTCGGTTATGTCGATACCGACCGGGCACCAGGTGATGCATCGTCCGCACCCGACACATCCCGACGAGCCGAACTGGTCGTACCAGTACGCAAGCTTGTGTGTGATCCACTGGCGATAGCGGCTGGACGACGACGTGCGAACAGGGTGACCGTGCAGATTCGAGAAGTCGAGGCTGAAGCACGAATCCCAGCTCTTGGTCCGGGTCGCCTTGCCTGCAAGATCCGTGAAGTCCGAGATGGTCGAACAAAAGCACGTGGGACACACAAGGGTGCAGTTCGTGCAGCTGAGACAACGCTGCGCAATGTCCTCCCAGATGGAATGTTCGAGGTTGTCGGTCAACAACGTATACGTGTCGACGTCCGGCATCGATGTGGAGATCGCTCGTTCCGTTGCCAGGCTGACATCGGCGGCGTCCGTGATGTCCGATGGAGATGCTTCCCTGCTGCCCAACGCTCCGAGTATGTCTGCTCCAGCGTCGGTTCCCGACTCGACCACGAATTCATGGGCATCACCACGAACGAGCTCGGTGACCACGAGGTCGTATCCGCTGGAGCAGCGGGGGCCTGTGCCCATGGACGCACAGAAACACGTGGCGCCGGCGACGGAGCAGTTGACCGCAATGACCAGCGACCGCGATCGGGCGGATGTGTACGCCGCGTCGACGAATCGTGACTCGACGAGAACCTTGTCCTGGATCGCGAGCGCGGCGAGGTCGCATGCCCGGACACCGACGAAGGCGTAGGCCCGTCCTTCGTGTTCGTCGGAAGCGAACGCAAGGTCGGTGTCTCCTCGAGTGATCGTGAGCAGTGTCAGATGCGGTGGCGATAGGAAGGCTCGCAGAGACCGCGGACCAACCGAGTATCCAAAGTACACATCGTCGCCGCGGTCATACGAGCGATAACTCGCTGGTCCCTGCTCGTCCGTCCATCCGATTGGGAGATCTGCCGCATCGTCGATGACGTCGTACACGATGGCGCCCTCATCCAGGGTGGGGGCGACCACTCTGTAGCCGCTCGAGATCAGCATGGGGATGAGCGACTCGAAGAGATCGCCTTGGATGACTCTGGCGGACACGATGTCTCCGTTCGTCTGCGCGTAGCGGTGTGGCTCGGCTGTGTTTCGGTCTCCGAACAGCCACCCCACGGTGCGCCTTGCGTCTCGTTTATCTAAATCCTTAGTTAAAATCTAAGCTTTTATTGGGGTGATGTGAATGCGGCGTTCATACATGAAGTCAGGCTCGACGAAGGGCAGAAGAACCGGCGTACTGCTTGCGGTGGCGACCGCCCTGATCAGCGGTGTTGCAGTGTTCATCAACGGGTACGGCGTGCGAGCCTTCAACGGGACGGCAGATCCTGTCACGTACACGACGTTCAAGAACATGGTCGCTGCTGTGGTGATAGGAAGTGTTGCGGTTGGTGCTGCGAAACGCCGAGCCGCAGGACGTATCACCCTCCCGAGCGGTGTGGGACAGTGGTTCGGTCTGAGTGTTGTTGCCGTCATCGGCGGTGCTCTTGCCTTTGCGCTCTTCTTTGAAGGCCTGTCGAGGGTCTCCTCCTCACAGGCGGCGTTCGTTCACAAGACGCTCATCGTGTGGGTTGGAATCCTTGCGGTCGGTCTTCTCCATGAGAAGGTCACACCGCTCCACGGATTCGCACTGGTCCTTCTCATTGCGGGGCAGTACTTGGTTGTTGGTGGGGTCGGCGATGTGACATTCGGCTCTGGCGAACTGTTGATGTTCGCAGCGACCTTGCTGTGGTCTGTAGAGATCGTGGTCGCTAAACGTCTCCTGTCTGCGATGTCTCCCTTGACGGTCGGATTCGCGCGCATGGGCGGGGGAGTGGTGGTGCTCGCCATCTATGGTGTTGTGTCGGGCGGTATCGCTTCAATGGGAACGGTCACACTGACCCAGGTCGGGTGGATTGCCCTCACGGGTCTCGTCCTCTCGGCGTACGTGATGACCTGGTATTCGGCCCTTGCACTTGCCCCCGCAATCGACGTGACGGCAATCCTCGTCGGCGGGGCAGTGGTCACGGCACTCCTGCGGACCGTCGTGGCTGGCACACCTGTCGGCTCGCCGCTTGGTCTCGTTTTCGTCTCCCTGGGAGTTGGCGCCCTCGTCGTGGCAGCGCTCGGGCTCACCAGACGCCAGATATGGGCGGCAAGGGCCGGCACATGACCGGAGGCGCTGCCCTGTTCGCACGATATGCGTTCCCGCCGAATATCCACGGGTTCTGTGGGCCCACGGACACGGAACTCGTCGATGGGCTCCTTACCGCGCACGGTGAAGCAGAGATCGCTCACATCGTCCAGCAGTTCGAGGGAGCATGGCCGTACCTCGAGCTCATTGCGGGGTGTAACGGACTCGATCCGCTCGATCGCAGGGTCGTTGAGGCGTACTGGGTTGGCAACGACTTGCTTGATCACATCGATCTGCTGACATGGGGGAACTCCCTCATGGATCGTTTCCGTCATCGGTCGGGGGCCAGTGGTCTCGCGTCGATGCAGCGATACCTGCTGGTGTTCCCAATCATGCCTTCCATGTCTTTTGTGTGTACCCGTGGGTTGGCCTTCTGCGATCCGGCTTCGCCGATCATGCGCTTGAGGTGATCGATCGATGCCGAATCCGTTGGGGATCGGTGGTGCGGGCCGATGCCGAAACAGCGATCGTTGAGAGCCAGCTTCTCGAGTGGGATGGCATCGGTCTCTCGCTGGGTCCTCGGGTGGCCGAGACCGTTCGTGTTCATGTTGGAGAAACTCGACCAAGGGCAGGAGATATGGCGTCGATGCACTGGGACTACCTGTGCGCCGTGCTGAGTAGCCGCGAGGTCGAACACCTGCGGGCCCAAACCTCGGGACACCTCGACCTGGTAAATCGTCATCGGAGAGGTCTCATCAACGTGGTTGAGGCATGAGCGGCATCGACCGCACCCGAAGGGTTCAAACACCGCGTTCTCCATGTCATCGTCGTGCGAGCGATTTCCCCGAAACCGGGAACCCCCGGGGGTACCCCAACGTCTAACTTGTGAAATGATTCACAAATAGAATTCTCTCGATCGGGTCGCATCTCTCTCCCTTTCCTCCCTAGCGACCCGATCGAAAGAAGAGACGATCGATCTCGGTCCCACCCGTCCGATCGTCTTGAGATCGCCCCGCACCGTCCCCCTTGGTGCGGGGCGATTCTCGTTCAGATAGCAGACAGCAGATCCCATGCGGGTGGCGGGAATTGCCTGGCGGTATGCTCTCTAGGGTTGGCGTGTGGAGGATGTATGCGTTTGATCGAAACGAATGGGGTGACCCTTGCGGTTGACGACCGCGGCGACGGTGACCCGATCGTCCTGCTCCATGGGTTCCCCGAGCTCGCGTACTCCTGGCGCCATCAGGTGCCAGCACTTGTCGACGCCGGCTATCGAGTCATCTCCTTTGACCAGCGTGGCTACGGCCAGAGTGCCAAACCGGACGACGTCGAGGAATACGGTCTCGACAAGCTCGTCGGCGATGTTGTTGGCCTCCTCGATCGGCTCGGGATCGACAGAGCAACCGTTGTCGGACACGACTGGGGGAGCATCGTTGCGTGGACTTGCGCGGTGACACATCCCGATCGTTTCGACCGCGCGGTCAGCCTCAATGTTCCCTACCGCGGCGCCTGTGTTGGCTTTCCAACGACCGACGTCCTGCGGAGCCAGCTCGCGGATCGTTTCGGGTACGTGCTCATGTTCCAGGATGAGGGCGTCGCCGAGCAGGGTTTCGCAGCGAACCCCGAGGCCTGGCTCATGGGGTTCTATGCAGGAGGTGCCAACGGGCGCACCTACATGACAAATGAGGAGCTTGCCGTATACGTCGATGCCTTCACAGCAGGTGGCATCTCTGGGCCGATCAACTGGTATCGCAATATCGACCGCAACGCCGAAGCGTTCGGATCGTACCTCGACGCACCGATCCTGCAGCCAACACTCATGATCGCTGCCGACAACGATCCTGTCCTCCCATTGTCGTTGACCGACGGAATGGAGCGGTGGATCACGAACCTCGAACGCGTTGTCATCGAGGACTCTGGACACTGGGTTCAGCAAGAGCAGCCAGACGCCGTCAACCAGGCTCTGATCAGCTGGCTTGATCGGACGGGCTGATGCGCAGGCTCCGTGACTGGGTGTTCTCTCTCCCAACCGTCGCAGCTTTCGGCATCACGCTTGTCGTCTTCGACATCGCTGGACGCATTGCCTTGCTGTTCAACCTGCGAGCTTTCGAATGGACGATGGCGTGGCTTCAGCGAACCTTGCTTGGCGTCTTTCGTATCTCGGCTGTTCGCTTCGATGTCGAGGGTCTCGACAACTTCGATGCGGAAGGTGGATATCTCTTCGTGTCGAACCACCAGAGCATGTACGACATCCCGATCTTCGGCGGGATCCTCGTCAGGAACTTTCCGAAGTACGTTGCCAAGAAGTCACTTGCAAAGGGTATCCCCTCCATCAGCCTGAACCTGCGAAAAGGAGCGAATGCCCTGATCGATAGAGACGATCGATCACAGGCGATCGAGGCGATCACCGAAATGGCATCGCGGTGCCAGGAGAGGAACGTTGCAGCGGTCATCTTTCCGGAAGGTACCCGATCGAGAGACGGATCACTCGGCGAGTACCGGGTCGCGGGCGCCGCCGCGCTCATGGATGGCGCACCGGACCTCCTGATCATCCCAACCGTGATCGATGGGTCGTGGAAGGTGTTCGCGAACAACATGCTTCCGGTTCCCTTCGGCACACATGTCAAGGTGAGATTCGGTGAACCGATCTCGCGTTCGGAGGACGAAAGCCCATCAGACATCGTTGAGGACTGCCGTGTCTGGGCGAATGAGACCCTCTCGTCATGGCACGAGGGTGCATCCCCGTGACCTGATAGCCTGGCTGTATGGAAGAAGTACGGATTGGCCTGTTCATTGACTACGAGAACCTTGCGATCGGCGCGCGCGAGGACCTCTCCATCGCCTTCGATTTCGGCCCGATAGCCGATGCTCTCGCCGAGCGTGGGAGGGTCGTCGTCCGAAGGGCATACGCGGATTGGGCTCGGTTCGAACCTGATCGTCGGATGCTCACCGACAACCACGTCGAGTTGATCGAGATCCCTCAACGACGCGGCATGGTTCGCAAGAACGCCGCAGACATCAAGATGGCCGTCGACGCCATCGAGCTCGCCTTCGAGCGCGACTACGTGACGACTTTCGTGATCTGCACAGGGGACTCGGACTTTTCGCCGCTCGTTCACAAGCTGCGAGAGCTGAACAAGCAGGTCATCGGTGTCGGACTCAAGGCATCGACATCGAAGTTGCTTCCACCAGCCTGTGACGAGTTCCTCTTCTACGAGAACCTCGAAGGCGTCGAGATCCCCCAGGCAAAGATCCTGAAGCGGGGCGGCGGCGAGGAAGGCTCGGAAGCTCGGGAATCGCAGGTCAAGGATCTTAAATCCCTCGACGGCACCATCTCGCGAACATTGTCCGGTCTGCTCCGCTCGGGCGACAACGATGTGCGGTCGTCGCAACTCAAGCGGGCGCTTCTGCGCAAGGACTCCACGTTCTCCGAGAGCGACTACGGCTTCCGATCGTTTGGGGAACTGATGCGGAACTTGAGCGACCGTGAGGTCATCCATCTCGAGGAATCGGAGCGTCAGGGTGACCCTGCCGTCTCCTTCCCTGCCGACGGTCGCGGTGAGGGCAAGGCCTTCGACCTCCTCCGCGAGGTGGTTGCATCGAGTACCGATAGTGGCCCCGTGCCGCTGTCCGGTCTCAAGGACGACATGCGAAAGGCTGACTCTTCCTTCTCAGAAAAGCGGTTCGGCTACAACGGGTTCCTTCAGTTCGTCAAGGCCGCAAACGCAAAAGGGATCGTGCAGATGGACTTCGAAGAGGAGACCGGCGCCTATAGCGTTTCGATCCCTGGCTGAATTCCATTCGCAGTCAGCGCCGAGATGAATTACAATGGTGTCATTCATTGCGGAGGCGGAGATGGCTGTAGCTGTACAAGAACCCACGACAAGTGTCGATTTCGTCGCGGAGGCCGTCATCGACGTCTATCGCGCACAGGTGGCAGAAGCAACACACATGTCGCTCGCAGAGTTCATCGATTCGCCCCGATCGGTTGGGTCGTTCCGCGCCATCGTGGCCGCAGACACACACACCGTGGAGGTCATCCTCGACTCCGAGTCGCCGATTCACGACCTCAGCGAGGTCGTGTGGACGGTCGCGACACGCGGGTGGCACTGCAACGTGCTGGTCAGCCTCGATCGACTCGGAACAGCCCACACCGAGCTCAGGGGGACACCGTGTTCCCTGCAAGGCTGGTGGTTCGAGGACGACTCCGTCCACTTCACCGGTCACGAAAGGCCCTGAGCCACTCGGAAGGCTCTAGGGTTTCCCCATGCCCGCCCCATTGCACACCCAGACGGTCATCGCATTCATATGGGATTTCGACAAGACGTTGATCCCATCGAACATGCAGGATCCCATCTTCGCTGAGTACGGAGTGGACCCCGCCGAATTCTGGTCGGAGGTCGATGGACTCGTTGATTACTACGAGCGCAACGGCGTCATCGTCCAGAAAGACACGGTGTATCTCGGTCACTTACTCACATACGTGCGCGAGGGGGTCTTCGGTGACCTCTCCAATGCCAAACTCAAGAAGCTCGGTGCTGAGCTGGAACCTGTCCCCGGGATGCCGGAGTTCATGGCGTCGGTTCGTAGCCACATGGAGGAGACCCCCGATTTTGCCTCCGAGGGCATCACGGTGGAGAACTACATCGTCTCCACGGGTCTACGGCCCATGATCGAGGGCAGCGTATTCGGTGACGTGATCGACGGAATCTGGGCGAACACCTTCATCGAGGATGTTGCCGAGCCGGGATACCTTGATCGTCTGCCTGTTCCTCCCGGTCCAGGCCCGATAAGTCAAACGGGCTACACCATCGACAACACGTCCAAGTCGCGGGCGATCTTCGAGATCAACAAGGGTGTCAACAAGAATCCTGGCCTCGATGTCAATGCACGGATGTCCGGTGACCAGCGACGGGTCCCCCTCAAGAACATGATCTACATCGCAGATGGCCCGTCAGATGTACCAGCCTTCTCCATCCTGAACACGGCGGGGGGCAGGACGCTTGGTGTGTACACCCTCGAGCCCTCCAACAACCACAAGAACGTGAAAGCCCTCCAGGAGCAGGGCAGGATCCAGGGAATGGCCGAGGCCGACTTCCGTCCCGGGAAACCAGCGTATCTGTGGCTCATGGACACACTCGAGCAGATCGGTCACGAGATCGTCGAAACACGACGCCAGGCCTTCTCCGCGATCGAGAACCCCCCCGGTCACGTGTGATCGCTGAGATCTTCGCGGTCGACTGGGAGCAGGTGCGTTTCAAGCGTGCGCTGTCGGGTCTTATAGCGATGCTGTTGACGATCGCGTTTCTTGGATCATCCTCCGACGCTGTGATGACCGTTTCTTTCGCGACGCTCTTCACGATCGCCTCTGGCGGCGACGGACTCATGACCGAGCGATGGCTGCACATGCTTCGGTTCGCACTTCTCGGGGGGCTGATCGGGGCGCTGGCGTTCTGGTCGGTCGATACGGCCTGGTCGGTCGCTCTGGTACTTGGCCTAGCGACCTACCTAGGCACCCTTGCCGCCGCCTTTGGACAGCGATCTGCCCGCGCCGGTTTGTTTCTGACGATATGGACGTTGTTTGCTGTGCTCCTGGGATCGACAGAAACGGAACCCCTATCTGTTTCTCTGTCGTTCCTCGTCGGTGGCGTCATCGCCATCGTCGTCACGTGGATTCGACTATCGGTGAGCTCCGAGGATGACGCCGATGACGAAGCCTCCGGTGTTGTCGAATCGTCAGCTGACGACGAGATCGCAGGTTCGGTGTTCGTTCGTTTCTCCGCCGCAGCGCGAACGCCGCTTGGGTGGTTCGCTCTTGTACGCACGGTTTCGGTCGTTGGGTCTGTACTCCTTGGGTTCTGGTGGTTCTCCTCGTTTCCGCTGTGGGCAGCGATAACCGTGATCATCGTCGTGAAACCGTCCACGAGTCAGACGGCTTCAGTGGCAGTACAACGCACGCTCGGCACCGCGGTGGGAGCGTCGATTGCGATCGCTATTGCGCAACGATTGCCGGAAAGCGACACCGCCGTTGCGGTTGCGTTTCTGATCAGTGCGGTTCTGATGATCGCCTTCATGAACGCCAACTACACCCTCTTTGCCGTGTTTCTCACGGCCACGCTCGTCTTCTCGCAGCGGCTTGCCCAGGCGGATGCTTTCGAGGCCGGATGGGAGAGAGTTCTTGCAACTGCACTGGGTGGCCTGATCTCATTCGGCGCTGTCTGGTACGCAATGTATTCGGCATCCAGACGAGGGGCCAGATCACCCTCATAGCGACGGGCCAGCGTCATGGCCAGGACACCGCTGGGTGAACCTAGCATGAGGTATGTCGAAGGAGGTTCGGTATGGGTATCACCAGGGTCGGGATCGTCGGTGGAGGCCAGATGGGCAGCGGTATCGCTGAGGTCTGCGCCAAGGCCGGGACTGAGGTGATCGTCGTCGAGATCTCAGACGAGCTGGCCGAGCGATCGAAGGGCATGATCACCAGATCCCTCGGCAAGGCGGTCGACCGTGGGAAGCTCGACGACGCGGGACGTGACGCTGCCCTTGCGAACCTGGCGGTTTCATCGAACATCGCTGATCTCGTGGATCGTGAGCTGGTCATCGAAACCGTTGTCGAGAACCTTGAAGTGAAACGAGAGCTGTTCGGTCGGATCGATGCTGTTGTGGAGTCCGATGATGCGATCCTCGCCTCGAACACCTCATCGATTCCGATCACGCAGATAGCGTCGGCGACGACGCGTCCTGGTTCCGTGATGGGCATGCATTTCTTCAATCCAGCTCCGATCATGCCTCTGGTTGAGGTGATCTCAACTGTCGTTGTCGACCCGGCTCAGGTCGAGCGAGCGACCGCCTTTGCCTCTGATGTGCTCGGGAAAACAGTGGTGCAGGCCGGTGACCGCGCCGGGTTCATCGTCAACAAGTTGCTGTGTCCCTACATCTTTGAAGCCATACGGATGTACGAGGACGGTTTTGCAACACGAGAGGACATCGATGCGGCCATGGTCGCAGGGGCGGGGTATCCAATGGGTCCACTCACGTTGTCCGACATGATCGGAAATGACACGATGCTTGCGGTAGCCGAAGCCTTCATGGCTGAGTACGAAGACCCCCGTTTTGCGGCTCCAACACTCCTCAAGAGGATGGTCGAAGCCGGACTGCTCGGCCGCAAGTCCGGCGAGGGGTTCTACGAGTACAAGTAGCTGCACCAGGCGGACGACCGAACCGGTTGGACTCGGTAGACACAGCGTGACGTTGTGCCGTGAGAGTTCCCATCCCCCTTGCTCGAAGACTCGCTTGTCCCCCTTGAAAGGGGGACTGGTATCTGTCAGCTTATGCGGGCACTCTTTCAGCGCCGTTCGATTCGAGGAGGCGTGACAGTTGGTCCTTTTGGACGAGGCCTGATGCTCTCCAACGTTGGGTTACCTGGCGCTGACCACCTTTGGTCCCTGTCTGACGGTTCTTCGACTTCTTCGACTTCTTGGCGGAGGCTTTCGTAAGGAGGACCATGGTCGGGGTCGAGCGGATCTTGAACTTCTGGCTGGCGTCTGGCATCTGGCCGATATCCACCTTGACGACGTGAGCCGACGCGCCGTACTCACGCGAGAGTTCGTTCATGATGCCGTCCATGACCTGGCATGGTGCGCAGCCGATCTGATAGAAGTCCACAAGGACAGGCTTTCCTGTTGCGGTCAGCTCATCGATTTCCTGCATCGAGAACACCTTGCGGGCCTTGGGCTTCTTCTTGAACATCTTCACACCTTGTTGGTCGACTCTGGATGGGAACACGCCAGGTGCCGGTCTTATGCCGGG
>JAMBLJ010000153.1 GCA_023336815.1 Actinomycetes bacterium | reverse complement strand
ACACTCGGCACACACGCAGTGCTTCACCCCGACTTCCGGTACTGCAACTACATGTTGTCGTGGGGTTGGAACATCACCAACGCCGGTGGCAACAAGTTCTGCTGGCTCACATGGCCTCGCCACATGGTGAAGGCACGCGACAGGGGAATGAAGATCACCCATCTCGACCCCCGTCTTCGTAGCGCTGGCCCCTTCGCCGACACATGGCTCCCGATTCGTCCGGCCACGGACCTTGCGATGGCATTGGCCCTGTGCCGCGAACTCATCACGCTCGGATATCTCGATCGTCCGTATCTCACGACCTATACCAACGCACCGATGCTCGTCAAGAGCGACGGCATGATCCTCAAGACGACAGTCGTCAACCCGGAGGCCGAAGAGGGTGAAGAACCCGAGGAAGTCGGACTCGTTTGGGACGAAGCGACAGGGGCAGCGGTTCCCTTCGGTGAGGCAGAAAGCCCCGCGCTCGAGGGAGAGTTCAACGTCGATGGTGAGATGGTCAAGACAGGGTTCCAGCTCTTCAAGGAACACGTCGAGCCGTACACACCAGAGTGGGCCGCCGACGTCACAGGTCTGACCGCAAGTCAGATCAGGACCGTCGCATCCGAGTTCGGATCCAACGCTCAGATTGGGTCGACGATCGTTGTTGACGGCGTCGAGGTCCCCTACCGACCCGTTGGGATCATGGCGTATCACATGGCCCAGCAAGAACTCGGCTTCCAAACAGCCCGTGCGATGACGATGGTTCCCATGCTTGTCGGCGCCGTTGGTGCGGCCGGAGGTCAGCTATCCGACTTCACATGGAAGATATACAAGAACTATGCGAAATTCGAGAAGTTCACCGTTGAAGATCCCCCGTACGACTTCCAACTGAAGAACAGCAAGTACTTCCCCATCAACACGGGATTCCCCGGCATCGTTGCGAAGGTGATGATCGACCCTGATCGATACGGAGTCGAGGAGCTCCCCGAGGTTGCCATCCTGCATATGGTCAACCCGCTGGCAGCGTTCCCATCGCAACCCGAGTATCTCGAGTCATACAAGAAGTTCAAGTTCGTAACAGTGATCAGCCCATGGCTGTCCGAAACGGCTGACTTCTTCGCAGACGTTGTCCTACCGGCAGCGACCATCGAGAAGTACGAGGGACCCACGTCTGCGACTGACCAGTACATCGATGCGGTCACGTTACGGATCCCTCCGATGGAGCCGATGTTCGAGAGCAAGGGTGAGATCGACATCTATATGGACCTCGCAGAGAAGATGGGTGTGCTCTTCGGGGATGACGGCTACCTGTCGGTAGTCAACAAGGAGCTGAAGCTGACCGACACCGAGTTCGCACTTCCCCTCGATGAGAAACCGGAGGTTCGACACATCTTCGATCAATGGGCGAAAGGCCAGGGCATCGATGAAGGTGTTGCCTACTTCGAAGATCCAGCCAAAGGTGTCTACGTCAAGGGTCCTGTCAAGCCAACGAAGATGTATGGATACGTCACCGAGGAACCCTTTGGTGGCGCCCTCCATCGTTTGTACGGCGAGAGTCTTCTCGACGCTCAGCGTCAGATGATCGACAAGGGTGCGGAGGAGATCTACTGGAGGGACTACACGGCCTTCCCGACATGGCGCCCGCCGACGATGGAGTCATCGCCGAGCGAGTACGAGTTCTATCTCCTGAGCTACCACCAGATCGAGCACAAACAGACCCGAACCAGTTT
>JAMBLJ010000152.1 GCA_023336815.1 Actinomycetes bacterium | reverse complement strand
CCACAACACCGCCACCACGATGAGATCGGTCCGTGTCTTGTTTGCCCGATTAGCCATTGAGCCGGGAACATAGCCTGTTCCGCGACACTTGTCTACTACAAACTGTAGGAGATAGATGTCAAGTTCCGAAGTCAGAAACTCAACAATATCCCCGTTTCCGGGTAGTTGCCTACTAGCAGCGTCGCGCCAGATGTAGTATCTTCCCTGTGTCGACCGGGAGTGGTGCGGGTGGCCAAAGAGGCAATCCTCGAATCAGCGATCATGGAACTTCTGTGGGCGTCCGACCGCGCTCTGACACCAGGAGACGTACGCGACACGCTCGGCGAGTCGCGGGAAATCGCTTATACAACGGTGCTCACCGTCATGTCCCGGCTGTGGAAGAAGGGTCTGCTCGAGCGGGAGCGCCACGGCCGATCGTATACCTATTCACCTCGCGAGGACAAAGAAGAGCGCACCGCACGGCGTATGGAAGAGATGCTCGCTGCAACCCACGAGCGCCGCCTCACCCTTGCTCGGTTCCTCAACAACCTATCCGCCTCCGACCGCAAGGATCTGCGTCGGCTTCTGGAGGACGAATGAGCGAAGCGCTCATCGCCGCCGTCATCGGTCTCCTCGTCATCCCGGCATTGACCCGACGGGTCCGTTCCTCGTTATCACCTGCTGAGTGGGTCCGCGTCAACACCGCGTCCCTTGTCGCCGGAGTGACGCTCTTCGAGATCGCGTTGATCATCTGTGCGGCACCGATCGTGCTCTACCTCGTTCACGGAGGTGTGCAGCGGCACTTCTTCCCTGGTGGTATCTACGCAGGCTGGGTGTCGCTCATCGGTGCAATCGTTATCCCGGTCAGCCTCCTGATCGGGATCCTTGGCGTGTTGTCGACGCGACGCAGACTCCGTCCGGATCCATGGTTCGGCGAACACACGATCGTCGATGGCATGGATCTCGTCGTCGTGCCAACCGCGACACATCTCGCTTTCGCTCTTCCGGGAAGACCTGCACAGATCGTTGTGTCCCAGGGTCTCGTCGACGTCCTCACGGAAAGCGAACTTGCAACCGTGATCAAACACGAAGCCGCACACATCAGGTATCACCATTCGCGATATCTCCTGGTGATAGCGGCACTCGCCCCGCTCTTCGGTCGGATCAGACCCGTGAGGGAGAGCCTCGATTCTCTCGAACTGTCCATCGAGTGCTGGGCAGACGCTGCTGCAACACGGACCGCCGCAGAACGCGATTCGGGTCGTACAGCTCTCCTTGCGTTGAGCCACATCGACTACGGGCAGGGTATCGCTGCCTTCTCACAGGCCGAAGCAACCGCAGCCAGGATCCAGGCGCTCACCGACGGACACAGCGATCCTGCCATACGGGTGCGCAGCGTGCTCTACACCGCGATCGGGATGCTTCTGTTCATACCGATCGTCGCGCTCTGGCTGTTCGCAAGCTGATCTCAGCTGCATGAAACCGTCCCTGTAGCTCGGCGGCACCTGTACCGTATCCGGTCGAAAGACTGCGAGAACCAATGGCCGAATCAGACGCCGCGAACATGCCTGACGGACGTGATCTTCTTCGAGGTATGGGGTGGGAACCACTCCCGTTCTCGTGTCTGGGTCTCGTCCGCAAGACCGGCGAGGCAAAGGGCAACAACATCTGGTCCTGGATCATCCTCGTACCCTGGTCATCCGATGGAAAACCATGGATCGACGGCACCGAACTCGTCCCAGCCTCATTGAAGACACAGGACCAGGAACGAGACGGCATTTTCTCCAAGATGCGCGACATCCTTGATGCCCGCTACGGCGAAACCGTTGCGAACAGAGCCGTCGACGACCTGATCGCTGAGATCCTCGACGAGGGTTGAGCAAGGCCTTGCTCAACCCGAGCATCCTGGACAAATTCAAGATTCAGGGCGGCAGATCCGATAGGAATGCAGAGGTGCACACCGCCATGTTTCGGATTCCATCGGCGATCAGCCGCAGAGCTGTTGTCGCGGCCATAGTCGCGACCCTCGCTGCTGTCTTGTTCCTGGCAATCCCCGCGACAGCATCTGATTACCCACCAGCAGGGAATCCCACAGGGTCCGCTGTCGTGCCCGTCGACGCCAGAGCGATAGACACATCATTCCCTGATCGCGTGATCGGAAACGGGACCCCGAGCTCCTGTACGTCGAACGCCGTCGTAAGCGCGGTTGCGCTCGGTGGTGTGATCACGTTCGACTGCGGGCCGAATCCCGTGACTATCGACATGTACCAGACAGCCAAGGTCTTCAACGACGCAAACAACCGTGTGGTTCTCGACGGGGGCGGAACGGTGACGCTCAACGGCCGAAATGCCATTCGAATCCTCTACATGAACACATGTGACCCAGATCAGGTTTGGACCACGAGCCAGTGCCAGAACCAGGCGACACCCGAACTCACCGTACAGAACCTCACGTTCATCAACGGGAACTCGAAGAACGAAACGACCTACGACGGAGGGGGCGCCATCTGGGTGAGGGGCGGCCGCTTCAAGATCGTCAACTCGCGCTTCTTCAACAATGTCTGTGCCGATGTTGGACCCGATGTCGGTGGTGGCGCGGTACGTGTGTTCAGCCAGTTCAACACACAACCGGTGTACGTGGTCAACAGCACGTTCGGCGGAACACCCGGACACGGCAATGTCTGTTCGAACGGCGGGGCGCTCTCGAGTATCGGTGTTTCGTGGACGATCATCAACAGTCTGTTCACCGACAACGACACAACAGGGTGGGGCGCCAATCCGGCGAAACCGGGGACACCTGGAGGAGGGAACGGCGGCGCCGTTGCGCTCGATGGGAACACGTTCACACTCCGTGTCATCGATTCCCGCTTTGAACGCAACCACGCACGAGCAGGTGGCGGCGCCATCTTCTATGTCTCGAACAACAGGACAGGAGAGATGTATCTACAGGATTCCTACTTCGCCGGGAACCCGTCGGACGACTTCGAAACCCGCGGCTATCCGGGTTTCTTCATCCTCGCGAAGTCCGGGCACCCTGTGGTGACGAATACAACGATCCTCGAAGTAGCACAGGGCAACGGCACTCGCATCGCGGGAGCCAACCGCTATGAGACAGCGGTGAAACTCTCCAAGCAGGTATTCACAGATCCTGCCGAAGTAGATACCGTCTTCATCGCAACAGGATTCAACTTCCCTGACGCACTTGGGGCTGCCGCTGCCGCAGGATACAGGGGTGCACCGGTGCTGCTCGTTGGTGATCAACTCCCCGGCCCGGTCGCCGCCGAACTCGTTCGGCTCAAGCCATCCACGATCTATGTTGTTGGCGGCACGAGCGCCGTGTCGACGTCAGTCGCCAACCAACTCGCATCGTATGGAACGGTCAAGCGGCTCTCAGGCCAGGACCGATACCGAACATCGGTTGCCGTCTCCCGTGAGTTCTTCACAGGCACTGTGGAGACCGTGTTCATCGCGACGGGAAAGAACTTCCCCGATGCCCTCGGTGCCGCCGCAGCGGCAGGTCATCTCGGTGCGCCGGTCCTCCTCGTTGGTGATTCGCTCTCCGCAGGTGTTTCGGCAGAACTCGCACGACTCAAGCCCTCGAAGATCTATGTAGTAGGAGGCACGAGCGTCGTGTCGAGCAGCGTCGAGTCACGTTTGGCGACGTACGGCGCAACCGAACGCCTGGCCGGTTCGAACCGATACCAGACAGCGATCTCGGTATCGAAGAAGATCTTCCCAAGCGCACAAGCCACCGACACGGTCTTCGTCGCGACCGGCTCGAACTTCCCTGATGCACTCGGAGCAGCCGCGGTCGCTGGCCATATTGGAGCACCCGTCCTTCTCGCCGGTGACACGTTGTCACACGCTGTCAGCAGTGAGGTCGGACGGCTCGATCCCGCAACGATCTACGTTGTGGGTGGATCGTCAGTCATATCGGATCTCCTCTTCTCGTCGCTGTAGATCTATCTGGCCGATCACGCCTGTACGGTCGAAGCGCTACAACGACGCTACCTCTGATGCCCGTGACCTGTGCGCTGCTGCCTCGTTGAAGAGAGCTGCGACAGCGATCAACCCCGTCAGACCGATCAATGGCCAGGTGTACGAACCAAGCGCATCACGTGTCACTCCAACGATCCAGGGAGTGATCCCTCCAACCACAGCTGCTACGGACCACTGTTTCCCCATGACCGCACCGAAATCCTCGCCCGCATACCAACCGTTCATGATCACCGCCCTCGTCGGGAGCATGAGACCGAAGAACAGCCCGAAGAGAACGAAGAAGGCGACCATCACAACTGCCGGTGAACCAATTATCGCGAATATCATCGACACAACGATCCCGGCGCACGCAACTGTGAACAACGATGTGGCAGCCACACGCCCGGCAGCTCGGGGCATCAGGTAGCGTCCGGGGAAGGTGAGAAGACCAGAGATTCCGGCCAGGAGAGCGATCGTGGAAACGTCGAAACCCTGGTCCTCGAACACAGCAACTCTGTGAAAGAACACAGCATTCATGGCGGCGAAGGTCAGCACGATGGCGAGGGTGAGATACAGGAGCCTGCGATCGCCAAAGAACCTCTTCCATCGCACCTTTGTGATGTCGTGTTCCCTGTGATCCTTCGGTCTGTGCGGCGGGTACACGAGTGAGGCTCCTACACCAGCAACCAGGAACACGACACCAAGGATCGCTGAGGTCTGCCGCCACCCGAACGTGGCGAGCAACAGCCCCGTCAAGGGGACGAAGATCGGGCCAGCAAGACCTGCGATCACGCTGAGGACTCCTATCGCCCTGTTGCGATGGCCCTCATGCACCCACTGTCCGACCGCTACATATGCGGGTTCGTAGAGGGAGAGAGCAGCGGCAGGGCCCAGAAAGAGCCAGAACGCAACGAGCACATGCCATCCTTCCTGAGACACGGCGAGCAGGACCATGGCTACACCACCAAGGAGACCTCCCAACAAGGTGATCCCACGGACGGAATGATCGTCGGCGTGACGCCCGACAAGCGGGGCGAGGAGACCAGCGACCACAGCGGATCCCCCGAACCCTGCTGACAGGAGCGAGATGGAAAACTCGCCACCAGCGGCCTTCCCCGTGAGCAATACGGACATTGCATACAAGGAAACCCCATACGCGACGAGGACGAACAAGGACATCGCAACGATCGCCGCACGCGGATACTCTGAATCGCTCAAGTACGGATTGTACGAGAATCGCGATGACGTGCGAACAGCCGGGGTCCACCTTCTCGTCACGGCGCTAGTGTCCACACATGGCACTCGATGTCTTCGTTGCGGAGCCGACAACCAGACCCGTTGGACCACCACTTCTGTTCGTCCACGGTGCATGGCACGGCTCGTGGTGCTGGACAGAAAACTTCACGGGCTTCTTCTCAGACCAGGGGTACACATCGTATGCGGTCGATCTTTCCGGCCACGGCAACTCTGAGGGCAACCTGGCCAGGACACTTCTCAGCCGATACGTCTCCGATGTCAGACGTGTTGCGCTCGCACTTGACGACGAACCCGTCATCATCGGTCATTCAATGGGTGGGCTTGTAACGCAAAAGTACCTCGCTCGGTACGGCGCAGCCGCAGGAGTCCTCATGGCTTCCGTCCCGACTCGGGGCGCCATCGGAGCAACGCTGCGCATCGTGCGAAACCATCCCATGGCCTTCGTTCGCGTGAACGCCACGTTCAACCTTGGACCGATCGTTGACGACCCAGCAAGGGCAACCGATCTCTTGTTCGGTCCCGACATGGCTCCCAAAACCGCGACCATGTTCGCTCGCCGACTGCAGGATGAGTCCTACCTGGCCTACCTCGAGATGATTTTCGATCTCCCCCGCCCATCGCTCGTACACGATCCCGTACTCGTGCTCGGCGCGGCAGAAGACCAGATCTTCTCTGTGCCAGAGGTCGCGGCAACAGCACGCGCCTACGGAAGCGGCGCGACGATCTTCCCGAGGATGGGTCACGACATGATGCTCGAACCAGGCTGGCGAGGACCAGCGCAGAAGATCCTGGATTGGATCGAATCCGGGTATGTCTTGCGGGTGGACCGACAATAGGCTCGCTCCATGATGATCGATATCACTCGAGTAAGGACCGACACACCTGCATGCGAGAACCTGGCGTATTTCGCCAATGCCGGTGCGTCGCTACCCGCCAGGTCAACCCTCGCAGCGCAGAAGAACTACCTCGATCTCGAGGCGCGGGTTGGCGGGTACGAGGCCCGGACAGTCGCCGCGTCACAGGTCGACCTGTTCTATGCCAACGCCGCTGCGCTGCTCAACAGCGAACCAGGTGAGATCGCTTTCCAATCGGGAGCATCAGAGGCATGGTGGCGGGCTTTTCTCTCTGTAGATCTTCAACCAGGAGACAGGGTGCTCGTAGGCACGACCGAATTCCAATCTGCTGCCTTTGGCCTCATGCAGGCACGCCAGCGCGGGATCGTGGTCGAGATGATTCCCGATGATGCTCATGGTCAGGTCGATGTCAACGCACTGACTGACATGCTGCGGCAACCAACGAAACTGGTGTGTCTCACCCAGATCGCTATGTCGAATGGCCTCGTCAATCCAGTCGAACGCGTCGGCGAGGTGATCAAGGATACGGATGCTCTGTATCTCCTCGATGCATGCCAGGCAGCTGGGCAGCTGCCGCTGGATGTCCAGGCTTATCGCTGCGATTTTCTCACAGCCACCGGTCGCAAATGGTTGCGAGGACCACGTGGGACCGGGCTTCTGTACGTACGTGGATCGATCCTCGACGACCTCGTTGATCCCGTGTTCGTCGATGGCCAGTCAGCGCTGTGGAACACAACCGACACGTATCAACTGTCCGAGGGGTCGGCAAGGTTCGAACTCGGCGAGATGAACCCGGCAGGGAAGGTGGGTCTCGGCTCGGCTATCGGATACGCACTCGATGTTGGACTCGACAACATTCAGGATCGTGTTCGCTCGCTCGCCGCATCCATGAGGGATCAACTTTGGCAGATTCCCACGATCACCGTCACGGACCGTGGCGAGGAGCAGTGCGGAATCGTAACGTTCATATCTGATGGCGTTGACCCCATAACCATCGCAACGGCCCTCAGAGCCAAAGGCATCAGTGTGTCAATCCCCAGCACGCCACAGAGCCGATTCATGTTCGAATCGGTGGGTGTGGACGCCGTCGTGCGCGCCGCTCCTCATTACTACAACACCGAGGAAGAGATCTCGCGTTTCATCGCCGAGCTTGGCGGCATCGTGGGCTGACTCCGGTGTATGAGCGCCAGGTCCTCGTCAGGTCATCCAGCGGGTTGCATCGGGAGATACTCGGGGAACCACATCTCGGCATCGATCACCGACTCGAGATCATCGACAGGGTCGGCGACGCCCTCCTTGATCGCACGCTTCGCAACAGCGATCGCCACGACGCGAGAGACTTCACGGACATCATCGATATCCGGATACAACTGACCCTGACCAACGAGGTCCGCACTCGTCATCGACGACAAAGCCTTTGCGGCCTCAAGGAACATCGAGTCGGTCACCTCTCTGGCGCCGACTGCGATGATGCCGAGACCCATTCCAGGGAAGATGAAGACGTTGTTCGCCTGGCCGACGAGGTGCGTCGTCCCATCGTGTTCGACCGCTGGAAACGGGCTCCCCGTTGCAACGATGGCGCGTCCGTCGGTCCAGGAGATCGCGTTCTGAGGCGTCACCTCTGTGTGACTCGTTGGATTCGAGAGAGGCAAGATGAGCGGCCGCTCACAACCACTGCCCATCTCCTGCACGATCTCTTTCGTGAATAACCCTGCCTGGCCGCTCACTCCGATGAGGACCGTCGGATGAACATTGTGTACGACGTCGAGCAACGACGGGGGATCATCGATCTCCACCCAGTCCTCGACTGTTGAAGCATCCTTGGCAAGTTCCATCTTGATCCCCTTGAGGCCCGATCGATTCGACAGCAGGAGCCCTCTGCTATCGAGAACGTAGATCTGACTCCACGCTTGATCCCTGGTGAGCCCGCTGGCCATCATGACGAAGGCGAGCTGATGCGCTATTCCGTATCCGGCGGAACCAGCTCCAGAGATCACGATGCGATGATCCTCCGCTACGGTTCCAACGTGGCTGCTCGACGAGAGCACACCTGACACGACCATGGCGGCCGTTCCCTGGATGTCGTCGTTGAACGAAGCGATCCGCTTGCGGTGTCGCTCGAGATTTCTGAAACTGGTCAGG
This sequence comes from Actinomycetes bacterium, assembly GCA_023336815.1. Lineage (GTDB taxonomy): Bacteria > Actinomycetota > Acidimicrobiia > Spongiisociales > UBA5794 > JAMBLL01. The sequence goes on along the minus strand of JAMBLJ010000152.1, from coordinate 21,456 downwards.
TTTGCGAAATCCTCCCATTGGAGTAGTGCCCCCGGATAGACCTCCCGAACCGCGTCGACGAACTCATCGATGAGCTCCTCGTATTCGATGCCCCGGAGACGCGGCTCTTTGTACCCGATATAGAGGGGGTCGGCGAGGAGTTCGGCGTTCTTCGTACCGACATCGATGGAGATCGGGATACATCGCTCGGGGTGGATCCCTGCGGCTGCGGTGTATAGCGCCAACTTCCCGATCGGAATGCCCATCCCGCCAGCACCCTGATCACCGATACCAAGGATCCGTTCGTTGTCAGTAACAACGATCACCGGTGGCTCCATGACCTCGTGCGATCGGAAGATGTCGGCGATCCTGCCACGGTCGCGCGGCGTGATGTACATGCCGTGAGCCCTGCGATAGATCCTGCTCCAGTGGGAACATGCAGCGGCGATCGTCGGTGTGTAGATGATGGGCACCGTCTCGGATAGGTTCTCGAGGACGAATCGATAGAACAGTGTCTCATTGCGGTCCATCAGCCCATTGAGATAGATGTTCTTCCCCATCTCTGTGTTCTTCAGCCGGTACTGAAACCGCACCCTCCCGAGCTGTTCCTCGATCGTGGACACGTGGTCTGGCAAGAGACCGAGAAGACCGAGTTGTTCGCGTTCCTCACGAGAGAACGCATCTCCCTTGTTCAGAAAGGGATCGAGGAGCACCGAGTCACCCGTCGTTTCCACACTGAGAATCGGGTTGCCGGTCTGCTCATCGACAAGCGTACGGAACCTCATGAGATCCCCCTTTCCAGAGACAAACGCATGGTTGATTCCAAGCCCGAATGGTAAGGGAGGAGAAGAAGACAACAGACAACAGACAACAGACGACAGACGACAGACGACAGGGGAAGTAGCGATCGGTTCACAGTTTCACAGTTCACAGTTCACAGTCTGAGGCCGCGCCAAGAGAGTCTCTCCGAATCTTCTCAACCACCGGCGGTGCCTTCTTCACTGTCAACTGTCGACTGTGAACTCTTCAGGAAATCGCTTTGCGGAAGGCTCGCGTGGCACCTGTCAGAGTGACTGCACCAAGGAGGACCGTGACACCGATGGATTGCATGATCAGCGTCCAGTTCCAACCATCGTTGACGAGGGCACGTTCTGCGTCGATGAGATACGTAAGCGGGTTGAACTTCGCAACGGTGTCTAGCCAGTCGGGCAATAACGCTGCGGGCATGAATCCGGTCGACAGAAAAAGGATGGGGAACAGCAAGACGATCCCGATCACCATCGTCACTTCCGCGTTCCTTGTGCGCAACGCAACGATGTTCGACAACCCTGCCCAAGCCATTCCGAAGATCGATGCGAGAAAGATCATCATGAAGATTCCAAGAATTCCGGTTTCATATCGTGCACCCATGGCGAAGGCTGTGACGATCACAACGGCAGCCTGGGCGATGATGCGCGCTCCATCCGCCAGGATGCGACCCGACATGACTGAAACTCGGTGGATGGGAGCGATCAAGAACTTGTCGAGCATTCCGTCCTCGATATCGGCCACGGTGCCGAGTCCGGACTGAAACGCCGAACTCAGTGCCGTCATTGCGATGATCGCGGGAACGAGAAACTGGAGGTACGTGGCGTAGGGAAATCCAGGAAGATTGGCCAGCGAGCTGAAGATCTGGGAGAAGAGAATGAGAAACAGCAATGGCTGAAACAGTGACATGAAGAGCAGGATCGGAACCCGCACGGACTTCACGAGGTTTCGGCGAGTGATGATCAATGTCTCGGAAGCCAGATTCATACGCGTTTCCTCATGCGTGACATCCTGCTCTGCGGCTTGACCTCTTCCGCCCTCAGGCGTGTACCCGTGTGCTTCAGGAAGACTTGGTCGAGGCTCGGCTCTGCCAGCTCCAGCCGTCCAACACGAACACCCGCACGATCGACGGCACGTACGATTTCAGCGATCCGACCTCCACCGTCCTCGAGGTAGACAACAACACTTCGGTCAAGAACCTTGACCGAGTTGATATCAGAGAGCTCGCGCATCGCAGCGGCGATGGCATCGAGATCTCCATCCGAGCCATCAGCCCGCAAAGACAACGATACGGAGTCTCCGCCGACGCCTCGTTTGAGATCCGCCGGAGTCCCTTCGACAACGATCTTCCCGTGGTCGATGATGGCAAGATTGTCTACCAACTCATCGGCTTCCTCCAGGTACTGGGTAGTCAGAAAGATCGTCATTCCGTCCCGGTTCAGATCGTGCAGATAGGTCCACAATGCGTGGCGGTTCTGAGGGTCGAGACCCGTCGTGGGTTCGTCCAAGAAGAGCACTGTGGGGCGATGTATCAGCGCCTGGGCCAGGTCGAGACGTCGCGCCATGCCACCGGAATATGTCCCTGCTCTCCGATCTGCGGAATCCGAAAGGCTGATCACATCGAGGATCAACTCGGCCTCATCGGCAGCTGCCGTTCTGGTCATGCCGTGGAGTCGGCCTTGCAGGATGAGGTTCTCGCGGCCGGTGAGATCTCGATCGATCCCTGTGGCCTGGGCCGCGTATCCCACGGCGCTCCGCACACCCATGGGATCGGATGCCACGTCGATACCGGCCACAACCGCAGAGCCCGATGTCTGACGAGAGAGCGTGACGAGAATACGGATCGTGGTGGTCTTCCCTGCACCGTTGGGGCCGAGAAACCCGAAGATCGTACCCTCGTCAACGTCGAACGAGATCCCGTCAACGGCTGCTACGTCTCCGAAAGACTTCCGCAGATCTGATACTTCGATGAGTGCCATATGCACACAATAAGCATGATGCCCCGGTCACCTGGCGCCACCGCCCTCGGCGTTCACACATCGGCTTTCGGATCTCCGCTCACCTCAGCCTGGTGCGTCCATGCTCGCTCAACAGAAACTGTGAAACGTTCGCGGGCGGGGAACGTCTTGTAGATTGACCACCATGTGTGGTTGATCAAATTCATGCTGTAGTCGCCACCAGAAAGAGACCCATGAAGAGACTCACACTATTCACCGCCACCTTGATGCTCATCTCATCGATTGCAGCAATCGCGTCGGCCGAGACCTCCATCGAGAGCTCGGACGATGATGCCCAGCGCATCGATATGGAGTTTCCCGAATCGCAGTTCAGCAAGGCGCTGTTGATCGCCAACTTCTTTGCTGAGCACTACATCGATCCGGGCGGAACAGATGAGCGTGCTCCCGACACGATTGATCCGTGCGTGGGGTCTGAGGACGAAACGGTGTGCAAGGAAGACCTCCTGGAATCGGCCAGAGATGATCTCACGGACACGATCGTCATGCTACGAGTAGGCCAGCCCAGTATCGGCTGGGGCGCCCTCTACAAGCTCATGCAGATTGCCGCCGCCAGGGGAATATCGATCGATGACCTGTTGAACGATCTCGATACGGATGGGAACGATGAATTCGGTTTCGGGGAACTGCGAAAGTCGCTCGACGAAAGCCAGCTCGCCATCCTGGAAAACACTCCAAGGAACCTCGGACAACTCAAGAAGTTGGCTCGTGAGAACCGCGAAGAACCTGATGCCCTTCCGAAGAAGACAAAGGACAAACGTCGCAACAAGGACGGCTGATCCCGCTCGAAAGATTCGTCGTATGAGAGAGGGCCTCCCGTTCGGGAGGCCCTCTCATGTCATCGCGAGAATCGATATCTCTATACAGCCAGCGGGTCGGGGCCGTATTCGTTGTCGCCTTTGTCTCCTTCGAGGAACCCAGTCTCGATGAGCGCCCAAAGGCCACCGATTATGGGAACGAATCCGATGAGGATCCACCACCCGGATTTTCCACGGTCATGCCAGCGCTTGATGCTGACTGCAAGACCTATCCAGATCGTCACGACGTAGACAACGATGGCTAGCAGCCAGAAGATGGCGCTGTTGACCGCAAAGGCCAACGTGAGTACGACAACGGTCGCGACCCAGATCACACCGATTCCAATCCAGAACTTCGCTCGATTGATGCGACCATCGAACTTGAACAGCAGTTGCTGCCAATCAATATTTTCCATTGGTAACTCCCCAACTCGACTAGTTCGTAACTGTACAACTCAGGAGTTGCCAGCCCAGGGATTTCGGGGGTAATTCGGCGTGGCCAGGGTCTACCATCAGCCACCCGAGCAAGGTGACGTGTGAGCAAAGATACGAAGCAGGTACAACCGCGAAACAAGCCGCGCTGGCGTTTCGTTCTCACGATCGTGCTGACCGTCATCTTCGGGCTATCGCTTATCGCTGCCAACCATGCCGCTTGGCTGGTGACAACGGCGCTGGATACCGATGCGTTCGTTGGCGCACTAGCACCACTCCCGTCAGATCCCGATGTTGCAAGAGCACTCGGACAGGGCGTTGCCGACACCATCGTCGAGTCTGTTGAAGTGGGACAGTCGATCGCTGATGCGCTCCCTGACGGACTCCAGTTCATCGCGATCGGTGTCACAGAAAGCCTCCGCGACCTCATCACCGACATCGCCACGAAGATCGTGCAATCCGATGTCTTCGTTGCCATCTGGGAGACAGCTCTTCGGATAGCCCATGGTGCGGCAATCCGGTTCGCCGAGGGATTCAGCGGCGACGTCGTGACAACCGATGGCGATGCTGTCATCCTTGATCTGACGAGCATCTATGAGCCGATCGCGGAACAGCTCCAATCGCTGGGATTCGACGCGCTCGACGGGGCAACACCGGACCTCACTATCGAACTCTTCGAGATCGAAGGCCAGGGTCTCGTTCAATCGATAGTACGGATCGTCACCTCCATCAGATGGTTTGCTATTGGACTCACCATCATCCTGGCTATCGGTGTATTCATCACCTCCGTCGATCGACGGAGGACCGCTGTGTGGGTGGGCTCATCGATGGTCGTCGCGATGCTCGTATCGCTCATCGATATCCGCTTACTGAAGTCGGCAGCTACGGACGGGATCACAGACACTGTTTCTCTCGCAGGCGCCACTGCAGCACTCGATATCACGTTTTCCCGGTTCGTTGTACAGAGCTGGATCATGCTCGTATTCGGTACGTTGATAGCCCTCGGCGCCTGGCTCATGGGCGACTCGGAACGGGCGATATCGATCCGAAGCACGGTCACAGGTGAGAGCGGCGGCGAAGAACCAACGGCCGTGGCGCTCTTCGTCACATCGAATAGGCGGATACTGGAGTGGGGCGTTTCGATCACCGTCGCGATCTTGCTCCTCATCGCACCTCTGCCTCCGACGGGTATCGTCATCCTTGTGATCGCGGCCGTGATCGCATTCATCGGAGCCGTCGAATTCATCGCAGCAACGACTCCTCTCGGTGCATCGAGCGCCGAGTTCGATTCTGATGTGTCGGTGTAGCGGACCCGATACAGCGCCGCTGGCTGCCTGATGCGAACAGCAAGGATCGCGGGAGGTCTGGTCCTCGTACTGTTTGGCGCAGTGTGGACGCTTCAGGGTCTTGGCTCGACGTTCGTTCCGGTCTCGTTCATGACGAACGCTCGCATCTGGGTAGCCATAGGTCTCATCACGGCACTTGGTGGGGCGGCGCTTGTGGCGAGTTCACTCCGACGGTCGTGATCCGGGGCCTCGTTCAGGCTGTCGCTGAGTACAACGTCCTGCCGAGCGTCCCCTCCTCCAACTGTTCGAACGCGGAGCGACGGCTGGCGACCTTCTCGGCGAACACATCATCTCCAAGAGCTCGACGAAGCTCGGGTTCCAGATCCACGATCGCATCGAGCCACCTCGCAGCGACCGCGGCATAACCAGCCGTGGTGTCTTCGATCTCTATACCCGAGAATCCAGCCGTCTCAAGAAGAATCTCGTAGGGAGTTTCAGACGCAACGAACCCGTAGTCTTCGAGGGATACTCCGCTGTCGATGACGCTCCTGGGAATATCGACGACATCGAATACGAGGCGTCCTCCGGCTCGGAGCACCCGCTTGCACGCTCTCAACACGGAGAGCTTGTCATCAAGTCAACAAAGAACGTCTGAGTGCGTCACACCATCGAACATCGCGTCCTTGAACGGGAGAGCGATACCCGAGCAAGCCACCGCGATCGCGTCGATGCCGTCTGCTCTTGCCCTGCCCAAGCCCCACGAAACTCCCTCCCAGGGGATATCAGATATCACAACAGCAGCTCCGGAAACCTTGCTTATGTACACACCTGGCCATCCCGCACCGGAACCCAGTTCGAGGACCCGATCATCCGAACCCACTCGGAGAAGGTCGACGAAGTGTTCGACCTGTGTGGTATCGGTGTAGCCGTTGCCGCCGTAGTCGGCACCGAGAGTCCGCATCTCGAGTTCTCGCAACACTGCATGGTCGCTATGCACGTAATAGTCGCGGAACCGTTCGACGAGATCCTCCTCTGCGTTCTTTGCATCCTCCACAGCTCTTCCTCCGTTCTGTCCCGCATATTCTCCCACGGGTCCGCGCTCACAGGACTCGCCACAACGATCGGCATAGTTCGTCGCACCTGCGGGATATCTTTCGACTCCAGGAGGACACCATGACCCAACATCCATCGTTCACGATCTCGCCAGACGATCCCGTATTTCGCCCCGAAGACACCGATCCGTCCAAATCTCCGGCCGACGACTTCTATCGGTTCGCAAACGGGGGATGGCTCGATGCGAACCCGGTACCCGACGAGTACGGCTCGTGGGGTGCGTTCCACGAACTGAACGCCCGCAACGAGGACGTACTCCACGCGATCCTCGAGTCTGTGGCCAAGTCGGGTGAGTCGGGCGACGCAATCGCTCGACTCGTCGGCGACTACTACAGGTCAGGAATGGACATCGAGCGAATAGAACAACTCGATCTCGAGCCCATCCAAACGATGCTCGACACCATCGCGACTATCGACGCGACGTCCGATCTCGCTACGGTCGTAGCCGACATGCACATGTCGGGACTTGGGGCCTTCCTTGACGTAGCCGTCATCCCTGACTTCGAGGACGCCACGGTGAACCTGCTGTACGTTGGCCAGAGCGGTCTCGGACTGCCTGACCGTGACTATTACCTGCGCGACGACGAAACGTCACGACAGCTCCTTGCTCATTACGTCGACCACGTAGGTGACATGTTCGATCTCCTTGGATTCGAAGATCACGAGGGAGCTGCAAGAACCGTTCTGGCGATCGAAACATCGATCGCTGAGATGTCCTACACCAACGTGCAGATGCGAGACGTCCAATTGACCACCAACAAAGTCCAACACAACGCTGCATCAACACTGATGCCAGTGTTCGAACTCGATCGGTATCTCGATGCGATCGGTGCGGGCGACGAGAGATCGTTCAACATCGACAACGAGGGTTTCTACCCCGCTCTCGATGCGCTCATAGAGAGAACGCCTATCAAGGACCTGAGAACGTATCTGATCTGGAACGTGGTGCGGGGGACCTCATCGGCGCTCCCCCAGCGGTTCCAGGACGAGGCGTTCAACTTCTACGGTATGAAACTGGGCGGGCAGAAGGCCCAGAAGGTGCGATGGAAAAGGGTGCTCGCCGCAGCGAGCTCGGATATCGGCCAGCTCGTATCACAACTGTACGTTGTCGAGAACTTCCCACCGGAAGCAAAGGTACGCATGGAGGGCCTCGTTGAGAACCTGCTCACATCGATGCGGTCGAGTATCGAGGGTCTCACGTGGATGAGCGAAGCAACGAAGGTGGAAGCACTCGAGAAACTGTCAGGCTTCGGCTACAAGATCGGGTATCCCGACGAATGGCGCGACTACACGGGACTTGAGGTCGCTCGGGGAACCTGGCTATCGAACCGCGAGGCTGCTGCTCGCTTCGAGTTCGCACGACAGATGGGCACCCTCGGTCAACCCGTTGATCCGCACGAGTGGTCGATGGCACCACATGTGGTCAATGCCTACTATCACCCACTCCGCAATGAGATCGTATTTCCCGCCGGGATCCTCCAGGCGCCCTTCTTCCGCCTGGACGCAGATGACGCTGTCAACTACGGATCGATAGGCGCCGTTATCGGTCACGAGATCACACACGGATTCGATGATCAAGGAAGCCGCTTCGATGCGAACGGGAACGTGAGGGACTGGTGGACTGCCACCGACCGCGAGGAGTTCGACTCCCGCGCCCGTGTGGTCGTCGATCAGTACAACGAGTATGAGATCGAAGATGGGCTCACGGTCAATGGCGAGCTCACGCTCGGCGAGAACATCGCTGATCTGGGGGGGCTCCGGGTCGCTCGTGCAGCACTCCTCACGGCTCTCGATGGCGACACGGGCGAGGTCGCTGGGTTGAGTGCAGATCAGCGCTTCTATCTCTCGTACGCATCGATATGGCGCCAGAACTACACAGATGAGTACCTCCGACTGCTCGTCAACTCTGATCCTCATTCACCCGGGTACTCGCGATGTATCGGTCCGCTCTCGAACCTCGCCTCGTTCGCGGAAGCCTTCGGTCTTGATCCCGATTCCGCTGCGATGAGACCGATATCAGAACGCGTTGACATCTGGTGAGGGGCCGACACCGGTAAGGTCATGGCAATGGCAAAGCAATACAAGGTGACGGCGAAGGTTCGTTTCATCAATTCTGCGATGCGGTTCCTCTCGCAGCGTGGCAAGGGGCCAGCGAGCGAACTCGTCGTGACCGGGAGAACGACGGGCGAACGACGGCACGTTGTGGTGACACCCGTCACCGTGAACGACGTGACCTATCTCGTTGCACCCTACGGAGAGGTGAACTGGGTGCTGAACATCCGTGCAAATCCGAAGGTAACGCTCTCCAAAGGTGGCGCAACGACGCGCTTTACCGCACGGCAGGTTGACGGAGATGAAGGCGGCAAGGTGCTTGCTATGTACTACGCCGAGAACGCAAAGTACGTCGACGAGTTCATGGATATCCCCGGCGAGCACACGATCACCGACTTCATCGCGGCTGCTGAGAAATACCCGGTATTCAGGCTGGGATAGCAGACAGCAGACAGCAGACAGCAAACTCGTAGAACGGGTACTAGCTGGATTCGTCGGGCCCCGGCACCATGCGGCGTAGGAGAGCGATCTCGGAGAGATTCTTCATCAGCTCGGTATTGACCCAGCCGACGACGAACAGGAATGGACGACCGTCGCTGTATGGCCATCGCGTCAACGTCCCGCTGCCCAGGTCTTCGTTGCTGAGATGATCGAGGTGGCCCAGCCACTCTTCGCGCAAGTCATCGAGCAGAGCCATCGACCGCGTTGGGCCGGGCCACATCACGTCCTGCCTCTGCAGCGAGCCATCGCCGAAAGAACGGTTGATGACCGTTGACCACCACCAGATTGCATGCCATTGAATCCAGGCGATGCTCGTGGTCGGAGGAAGTAATGGCTCGGGCTCCGCCCAGTCAGGTACCCACACCCCATCGATCTCGCGAACCGTCCAGCTATCGATCGAGGGGACCCACAACTCTTCGTGGGCGGTCAACGCATTGAGAGCGTCCTCAGCGAAACGCAACGTGAGATCCAGCTGCGCTCGCACAAGATCAAGTCCGTCCATCCCGAAACAATACCGCCAGTCAACAGAGGGACCGCCAGAGCCGTTCTTCTGTCTTCTGTTATCTGTTGTCTGGCGTCTGTGCTCTGCCTTCATACATTCGTTCGCCTGCTGTGATGGGGATGGCGATCCTGTTCTCCGGTGGAGGCAAAGGGCACACGAATTCGTCGTCGTAGACGCAGTACGGGTTCTCGGCAAGATCGAAGTCGATCGCTGCGGTCTCGGCGTCACCTTGGACAACGGATACGTATCGTCCGCCGCCGTACGTCTCGCTGCCATTCGTTTGGTCACCGAAGGGGATGAAGAGTCCCCCATCGCCATCGTCGAGGACGGTCAACGAATATCGCGTATCACCTATCGACACGTAGAGAACACCTCGCTTGTGATAGCCGCTCTCAGTTCCGGCTGTCGAGGTGATCTGGATCTTCGAACCGTCTGAAGGCGCATACGTTCCAACGTAGCCTGCACCCTCATTGGCTGGGAAGTAGGACAGCCCGAGGAACGTATCGAGGTCCTCGTCGGGGATCGGGGTTGCGTAGTGCTCCTTGAAAAATCGGTCGCGTTCGTCGCGGTGGCTGGTGAGATCAGATCGTTTCACGGCTGTGGCCGCGGAGGGAGGTCCTCCATCTCGAACTGGACCCGCGGCATGGTCGGATTTCGTACGACCTCCTTGACGGTTGCCTCGACCGATGCATCCGATTCAAGCTTCTTCTTCGGCAAGCGGAAGGCAAGAAGTGCTCCGAAAAGCGCCACAAGCCCACCTACGAGGATCGCACCCTGGAAACCCCTGAGCGTCCCGGTTACGAAGATCTGCTCGAGCTCTGCCTGTTGGTCGGCAGGAAGGTCCTCGATCCCGACGGTCAGATCCGAGGCCTTCGCTGAATCGAATGGAGAAGCCACGATCTCGGCGATCTCGTCCTTGAGAGGTTCCGGAATCGTGGACGAATCCTCGACCTGGCCAGCGAGCGAGGACAGCGCAACGCTGAGAATCACGGTGCCGACGACAGCTGTTCCCATCGCCATGCCGAGGTTCTGAGCTGTGCCTTGCAGTCCGGAGGCTTCGCTGGCTTCGTCCTGCCCCACCCCCGAGAGAATGAGATTGGGTAGCTGGCCGGCGATGAGACCGATAGCCACACCGCCGAGGAGTAATCCGAGCGCAAGGTCGGAGCCGACGACTGCCCCATCGAGCGACTTTGCCAGTACGTATCCGGAAACGAACAGCAGCACCAAACCCGCCTGAATGATGTACTTGGGATAGATCTTCCTACCAAGGGGCGGCGTCACGACCGAAGTGAACAGCACACCAACTGAGAGCGGCAGGAGCGTCAGACCCGTTTCGAACGCGTCGAAGCCCATGACCGATTGGGTGAATACGGGGACGAGGAACAGAAGCCCGGCCTGTGCGAACGTTTGGGTCGAAAGAATCGGGAGACCCGCGCTGATACTTCGATGGCGGAATATCGACGGGTGGAGGAGGACAGACAATCCAGCAGCCTCACGCCTCCTGATCCACCACACGAACCCGCCTAGGACGAGCAGACCACCGATAACGAGCCCGAGAACGATCGGGTCCGTCCAACCGTATGTTCCCGTTTGCAGGATGCCGAGGACGAACAGCGCGAGACCGACAGCTGATAGGACAACACCGACGACATCGAGTTTCGGCTTCGGGATGACAGGGGCGGCGTCAACGAGCATTCCAGATGAGAGCAGGACGAGGACGACGATCACCGCTTCTCCCGCAAAGGCAACACGCCAACTCATGTTCGTTGTCAACCATCCACCGATCAGCGGACCGAACGCCGCACCGGCCGCCGCCACACCGAAGAGGATCCCGTAGGCCGAAGCGCGTTTCGAGCCGGTGAAGTTCGCCCTGACGAGTGTGTTGATAGCGGGAACGATCAGTGCCGACCCAAGACCCTCCAGTACAGACCAACCGAGCACGACGAACCCGATCGAGGGAGCAAGAGCTGTAATCGTCGTACCGATCGCATAGATCACCAGCCCGATGCGAAACGCTCTCTTGGAGCCCCAAATATCCCCGAGCTTGCCCCCCGTGAGCATGAAGGCAGCCATCGTGAGGGTGTAGAGCGTGATGGCAGTCTGCACTTCACCGACCGTGGTGTCGAGATCCTCGACCAGTGCGGAGATGGAGACGTTCATGAGGGTCGTGTCGATGACGTACACGAACATCGAGGCGCTCAGAATCGCAAGAACGATCCCGCTCTTACCTTTCGTCATCGTTGCCATTCGTGCGCCACCTCCGTTCAGCCACCCACGCTACTTCGATACCGTCGCTCCTGCAGCCTGCGACTCCCCTTCGTGCAATACCGAGTCACACTATGAAGGCCATGATCACAACGTCCGATGCGAGCTTCTTATGTGACGCTAGGAACCTCAGTGTCCACATCGCATGACCATCCGGCAAGGGCCGATTTCCAGGGATCGTTGTATTCCACGGTGTATTCGGGCTGAACGACGACATCAGAGGATCGTGAACAGGTAGTGACCGCAGCAGGGAGCGAACACGGCGTCAAGCTCTATCTCAATGCTGGCCACTCCTTGATCAACGACTACGCACCCTGGTACACAACGCGTGTGGGACCGATCATGGCAGTCGAATACCTCACATCGAAGCGGAAGATGCCTGGTCGCGGATCTTGACCTTCTTCGACCACCACCTCGGAGTACTTCCGACCTGATCGTCGTCACCGACAATGAATAACTGCCGCTGCATCGTGGAGAAACCCGAGATTCTCGTTCCATCGCTGGTGGCAGTGCCCTAAGGTATACGTTGATACACACCCCCCAGACGGACATCATGCCCAACGAATCTATCGCAACCAACGAAGACCTCACGCTGTCCGACTACGTTGAGCGTGCCAATGCTGCAGACGCCATTGAGGACATTGACGGTTCGACGGTGGTATACCTCCATCTGCGTCAGCTCGAACGCTTCTCCACGCTCCCGAGGCCAAAGTGGCAAGGTTGGTTCTCGCGTGCGCTTCGCACGAAGCCCACAGCTCCGGCGTCGGATTCGCTTGGCGAAGCGGTCAACGTTCGTCGCGTGCCCCGCAGGGTTCAGTAGACCCAGCCACTGTCACTCAGCTGATTCCGAAGTCTTCTCTTTCTCAGGCGCCGCCGACGTTCTTTCCGCGCGAGGCCTACGAGAAGCCTGGCGCGACTCTGGTTGTCTGGCAGCCATCACCCGCACGAAAGTGAAGAACCCGACGAGGAAGAACGAGCCAAGATACATCCCGGCGACCCACGGGTTCGAGGTATCCGTACCGGCAAAAATGCCGTGGATCAGTGCCGCGAGAAACGTTCCGAACGACAGATAGTGAATCGATCGCCAGACGTTCTGTCCCAGCCACTTCTTGAAATAGAAGCTGAACGAAACGACGACCATCGTCCAGAACGCGACCACACCCAGTGAAGCGATCAACGGTTCCCACTCACTGACACCAGGAATGAGAACGTCTGCCCATCCGAACCCGATGAACTCGTCCATGGTCAATGCAACAAGGTGGATCAAGGTGGCCAGAACCGCAGAGAGGCCTAGTGACTCGTGGAGCCACTGGAGGCCTTTTGCTTTTACCGCCCGCCCAAAGACCTTGGTAGAGACCATCAATCCCCACATCAGCGAGCTAGATAGCAGCAAGAACGCTACGATGCCTGAGCCCCGAATGACGTACCACGGCAGGTTCATGCTGCCCTCACTTCCGATGTTGCGTACACGTTGCCGTCGTACCAGATCGCTACGGCTGCCCGTATCCAATCCTGTTCATCTGCCCACGCGAGACCGTCGGCGCCGAGAATGAGTACAGCCTTTGCGCCTGCCTCGGCCTCGACAGCGGTCTCGGCGATCACCGAAGCTGAGAGAACAGGAGTCACAGCAGGGGAACCGGTCCTTGGGTCGATTATGTGATGTGCCCGGATCGCCCCCGTACGCCAGCGGCGCCTCATGCGCGAGCTCGTGGCGAGTGCGCCAACACCGACGGCCACCTCGGCTGCCACAGCGTCGTCGCCATCGAGAATCTCAACGACAAGCGTCGGATCCGATGAGCGGATATCTCCTCCAGCGGAAACCACAGTGGCCACACCCGCCTCGACGATCCGATCGCTCGTCCACCCCTTGGCGATCCCACCGAGGTCGAGCATCGTTCCTGCGGCGAGGGTGACACGATCACCGTCCATCGACCACGCACCAGGCCAGACCGGCAAAGGAACGGCGTCACTGTCGACGACCTCGTCGAACGTGGTTGTATATCCCCACCCGCGGACGGCCGCGCCGATGCCGATGTCGGTCAGTCCGTCGGTCGCAACGCGAAGCTCCTTGGCTGCTCCAAGCAACGCCCGCATGTCAACAGAAACCGTCAAGGACGTGTTCGCCCGGTTGATCCTGGACAGCTCGCTGTCCGGATCGAACCGGCTAAACAACCCCTCGTATCGGTCGAACATCGCTTTCGCTACATCGACGTCGCTGTGGTCCTTGATATGGACGTCAACCGAGGTCCCCATTGCGTCGAAGGTGGCAACGGTCATGATCCTTTGCTCTTCGCCTTCGTCTTCTTTGGAGCCGGCGCCGGGGCCGGGGCTGCCGAAGACCCACCACCACTCGATGGCGCTGCAACCGTTACTCGCTGAACGACAACCTGGGGTGCAGGTTTCTCGCTGGGGGTATATCTCAGGACAACCAAACCGGACTCCGGCATCACAGGGAGGGGTTCGAGGACCTCCTGCTCGACTACCTGTGGCTGCTCCGGCTCGATCTCGAGCGCGACGACTTCGGCCTCTTCAACCGGGGCTGCGTTCGCGAGCGCCACAGCAGCGGTTCCCCATGTCACTGCCGCGGCAGTCCATGCCGCGATACCAGCAACACGCGGGGCTGGAAGACGGTTACTTGCCATCAGTCGGCTCCTCAGATGGGATCACGAGCACTGCTCCCTGATCGATGAGTACCTGCGCTATGTCAGCGCCGACGGTCTCCGCGAGCTCGGACTCACCCATGAACTGGGAGTAACCCTTGTCTGCGAGAACGTCGCTCAGATCCCCACCTAGTTCGGACAGATCGACATCGGGTTGGGGAGCTTGAACGATCTGCTCCACCACTGGGGGGGAAGTGGTGGTTGCCACCACCTCCACCTCCGGCTCTTCGTCGAATGCCGTGTCAGACGGTGTTGCTGCGCTGACCGATCCGAGAACGATGATCGCAGCCATTGTTGCGATCACCCCCCCGATCGCGGGGATCCAACGCATCAGTCATCGTCCTCGTCGTCGTGATCGTCATCATCATCATCGTCGTAGTCGTCATCATCGTCGTAGTCGTCATCATCGTATGAACCGTCGTCACTTCCGCTGGCGGGAGCCGCCGTCACGGTTGTGGTGGTGGCAGCTGGCGACTGAACCTTGACGACCTGAACGATCGGTGCTGGTGCTGGCGGGCCGGCAACCGGGATACCGTTTTCTTCACAGATCTGGCGCAGTGCATCGAGCGCTGCCGTCTCGAGATCGGTGATCGAACCGTCGAGTTCCCGTGCGACAAGATCCTCAGCGCTGACCGTACAAGCGCTGACCAGAGCCTCTTCCGAGAGACCCTCGGGGCTCAGCATCGTGGTCGAAGTTGACGACGTTGAGGTCGTGTCGACGACAGTGGTGGTTGTGGGCTCAGGTACGACTTCATCGAGCGCCGCAGCTTCAGGCGGACTCGAAACGGACCCAACGATCGCGACAGCGGCTATCGCTGTTGCCGGGACCAGGAGAAGTCCTGCGATGACGGACCCGGTCACACGTGACCCGCTCGATCCGGCTGGTTTTCTTCCACTCATTTGATTCCCTCCAGTGGTGGCTTCTGCACACAGGATGCAGGAGGCACCACTAACGGCGGGTAAACCGGAGGCCAACGGCCCACCAAACAACGCCTGGGGGGATGGTCACCTGAAAGAGTGAAAACAGGTCGAATCGAATCGGGAGCCACATTCGATGTGCCGCGATCGACGTCAGCCGTTCACCGGGCCACGTGCGAGGCTGAAACGCCGCGGCGCCGGACTCAGGGCCAGCGATGTACCAGGTGAGCGTCGCACTGCAGCGTCGGGATGACCACACATCGAGATATATGACACCGAGACTCATGTACCCCGGACGCGGTGGCACCCGGAGTATGGGTGGTACTCCGGGTGCCCTGGGGTTGGGGATCGCGTATGGGTGGTACTCCGATCCCCGGGGGAGGGGCATCAAAGGATGGGATATCCTTTGATGCCCTGGGAGCTGTGAGGGCCTTAGGCGTCACCCCTACCATCTGGCACCGTGGACGTAGTGATGGTGTCGGCCATGGTGGTGGATGTGACGTCGTCATCGTCGTCATCGTCCTGGTCGTCGTCGACACCGTCGTCATGATCTTTGTCGTAGTCATCGCCGTCGTGATCTTCGTCGTAGTCATCGTTGTCGTCGTAGTCATCGTCGTCGATAGTCGTCGAGGTGACGCTGTCGTCGTCCATCGTTGTCGAGGTGACGCTGGCTACCGACGGTGAGGAACCGGCACCACGAGGCACCGTCGAAGATGTCGAGGATGCATCGTCGATCGTCGTGGATGTCGTGCTGTCATCGTCATACGCATCGTCGCTGGAGTCGTCGATCGTCGTGGATGGGCTTATCGCTGTATCCGCCGTTGTCGATGATGTGCTGATGTCGTCCATCGTTGTAGACGATGCGTCGTCATCAGCCATGGAGGTAGATGTCGATGACGAGACTGAGGTGATGGCTCCACTGGCGGCGAGTGCGGTGATCGCCATCATGGGGACCAACAGTGCACCGGCGATGAGGGCCCAGAACCACCGTCGATCGCTCGATCGCAGTTTGTTCATGTCGTTCTCCTTCAGAGGTGTCGGTGCCGGGCGGCATCGAATCTGATCTCCACTATGCGGGTGGTCGGGATAAGGCTGCACTAACTAGTCACCAAGCGTGGCGTAAACATCCGAAACTGACTGAAAGGTCTTGTCAGTTCTTCGCAAGTGGGATCTGGGCAACGATTCCGGCGCCACCAAGAGCACCGGATTCGCCGAGCGAAAGATGTCCGCCGACACCTTCGACGGTTCTTCGTACGATGTCGAGACCGAGTCCGGTCGAGTCCGCACTCGAAGTACCGCGCTCGATCACTGACGCATCTTCGAACCCAGGTCCAGCATCTTCGATCGACACAGTGACCGTTGCATCGCGAACTTCAACAAGAACTCTGAACCGTGTTCCATCTCCCGTGTGCGCCAGCACGTTCTCGAGGAGGGCATCGATCATCGCCTCGGCATCACCTACAGGGATCGAAACCACAGCAGGGAGATCCCCAACCCGTACCTCGACGTGACGGTCTTGTTCCTCGGCAAGCGGCGACCAGAACATGACTCTGGCCTCAACAACATCTGCGATGTCGCACCACTCCTCGGACTCCCTGCGCACCGGACGTCTTGCCTCGCGGATGATGAAGTCTGTCGTGCGCTGGAGATCGTCGAGATCGGCATCCAGCCGATCCTTGTGCGGCCCCGGTTCGAGTCCATCAACGCTGAGCCGCGCAGCGGTGAGCGGTGTTCGCAGGCGGTGGGCGAGATCGGCTGCGGACTCACGTTCATCCTGGAGCAGCCGATTGATTCGATCAGCAAGCCGATTGAGTTCGACACCGACCTCTTCGATCTCAGGGGGCCCGGCCGGTTCCACGCGCGCGCTGAGATCGCCGTGACCGAGTTCGAATGCTGTAGCGGAGAGTTCCTTGACAGGAACCACCATGCTGCGACCGAGCCGATCCGATACCACCATCGCAAGTGCGATCAGCACGAGGCCAAGGAAGCCAAGGATCAGCCTGCTACGGGCAACACCCTTCGCCATTTCCTCGTCTGAGACGAACACGCGCACCACAGCGGCCGAACCGTCGGGTTGTACAACGGGGATGTACACAGCTTGTCCACCGTCTACCGGAGCGATGAACGAACTTCCGCCCAAAGCAAGTGACAGATCCTCGTCTTCCGGGACGTCGAGACCAACAACCGTGCCATCAGGGAAGATCACCGATCCATTGCCGGACTCGATCCGATCCTCCCCGATGATGGTGGTCGCTGCTTCTATGTCAACATCGACGGTCAGAACGGAGAGCACTCTCGCGAGGCTTTCCGCATCGCGCTCGGCGGCAGAGGTCGCACGATCCCTAGCGAGGTCACCTACGAGTATGAAGAGGGGTACGAGGAACGCCAGCACGACCATCGCCGTGATGGCGCCAGACAACAGGATGAGTCGGCGTCTCAACGGTCCGGATCTACGAGCCGCACACCCACACCACGACGGGTATGCAGGTATCGGGGTTCGGCTGCGGTTTCCCCGAGTTCCTTGCGAAGCCAGGAGATATGGACATCAACTGTCTTGTCGGCACCGCCGTACGGTTGGCGCCACACTTCTGCGAGAAGCTCTCTCTTACTTACGAGTTTCCCTGGTCTGCTCGCCAGGTAGGCGAGCAGATCGAACGCACGAGCAGTGAGGTCGAGCTTATTCCCCGAGAGCGTGGCCTCGTGGGCATCGAGGTCGAGACGAAGATCGCCAACCGTGATGGTGTCGTCCTCGATACCATCGGACGCTCGACGGAGCACCGCCCGCATCCTCGCTGCGAGGTGGTCGGCCGAATACGGTTTGATCACGTAGTCATCGGCACCCGCGTCAAGCACGCTGATGATGTCTGACTCATCGTCACGAGCTGTTGCCACAACAACGGGGACCTGGCTCACCGATCGGATCATTCTCAGAGCTTCCGTCCCATCGAGATCCGGAAGACCGAGATCGAGAACTACCACTTCGAACTCACCGGATACAGCGCGCGACACCCCCTCCATCGCGGTCGCAACGGTCTCAACGTCATGGCCTCTCTCCGAAAGCCTTGTCGCGAGCGCAGCACGAATCCGCTGGTCGTCTTCGATGATGAGTATCGATGGCACGCAGACACGTTACCAACCGTCGACAACCATGCCATCCCAGTTAGCCCAACGATGGGGACGATTTATCACTCGTTTAGCCCACTATGAACGGGAAACCTCCAAACTACAGGTATGAGAAGTTTCTTCGGCATCTCGGGTGCCTGGATCACAGCCACGTTGGTTGCTGTAGTTGTTGCTGCAGCTGCCGTGGGGAGCGTGCGTAGTCAGGTCACGGATGGCCCGACGGCGCTGGGTCCCCCAACAACAATCCACGCATCGACCACAAGTCATGACATTGCACCCGCGACCGTCGCCACGCTGCCACCTTCGCCGGAGTCGCCGGTGTCCACCATTGCCGAACCTTCTCCAGAACCGACCGTGCCTGTAAGTGTGCCAACAACTCTCAACGGAACACTTGCATCGGGGAGCGCCGATTCCACGAGCAGTACGTCACCGACGACAACACGACCTAGCTCGCCGACAACGACGCACGCACCTGCAACAACGAGTCCACAACCTGAGTCATACAAGAAAACCTACGACGTGACAGTCGACGGTGAGAACGCTGGACGGGTTCACATCTCGGTGTCAGGTGAGGACGTTACGTTCAAGGGTGCAACCGTTGCTACCGGTTGGAAGTTCGAACTCGACGATGGTGGTCCCGAGCAGGTGAAGGTCAAGTTCGAGAAGATCGACGATGACGACACCGAGTTCACGTTCAAGGCGAAGTTCGATGAGGGTGAACTCGAGATCAAGATCTCCGAGAAGGACTGAGCCACACTCGTACGGCGATACTCGTCGATCCTCTGGTCGATTGACGCCTGCCAGTCCTCTTGATCCCGCCAAGCCCCTCCACAACAGGCCTGCTCGGAAGCTGACATCGAGCGTCGCACCGTCCGTCAGGGAAGCGTGATCGAGAATGACGCACCACCGCCGGATGTATTCACGACCTCGATCGAACCCTGATGACGCTCGGCAATCGATCTTGCTATCGCAAGACCAAGCCCGTACCCAGGACCGCTGCGAGCAGTGTCCGAGCGGTGGAAGCGATCGAATACCCTGCTGATGTCCTTCTCGAGAATCCCTGGTCCGTTGTCTGTTGCCTCGATGGTGACACCGTCGTCCGTCGCGCCAACCGATAGCGTCACGCTGTCACCCCCGTGACGATCGGCGTTGTCGATGAGGATCCACATGAGCTCAGCCAGGTCGTCCGCACTTCCGTCCGTCACAACCTGATCAGCTGCCTCGACCGTGACATCCACATCGAGGTTTCGGGCCCTGCGCTCAACGGATCGGGCGATGCCTGCCACGTTGACAGGAGCAAAGTCAGAGCGATCGTCCGATCGCACGTCGGCACGGGCGAGCGTGAGTAGGTCGTCGATCAGACGACTCATCCGGTCGGCTTCGAGCCCGATGTCACGTGTAGCGTCGTTGCGATCCTCTTCAGAAGCGTCTCGACGGTCGAACAAGAACCCTGCGTTCGCCCGAATCGATGTGAGAGGGCTCCGAAGCTCGTGTGAAGCATCGGCAACGAATCGCTTCTGGGAATCGATCGTCAGATCTCGTTCTGTGCGAGCCGCCTCGATACCGTCGATCATCGCATTGAAGGAGTCGGTAAGGGCCCGTACCTCGTCGTCCTGGGCAACCGGAGGAAGCCGGCGGGAGAGGTCACCCGTGTGTCCGATTTCGTCCGTTGTGTCTGCGAGGAGTTTGAGTGGCTTCAGCGCTCGCCCTGCCATGAACCATGCACCGATCGCCGCAGCCACGAGGGCGATGAACCCGAAGATGACGAGGAACCACCCGAGACCACGAAATTGATCTCGAATGACGGAGTCACTTTGTGATGCGGCAACGACTCCTACGCCGATTCCCTCGCTTTCCCATCGCTGGGTATGGGTCCGCACGCCAGAATCATCTACCGACGATGTACCGGCATCGAGCGTCTCGACGATCACGGCGGCCGGAAGCTTTAAGGGATCTCCTCCGATCACACCTGTCGCATAGAGGACAAGGCCGGCATCGTCATAGACCGTGATAAACGGCTGATCTGAAGTCGTTGCGTCGGGCAGGACCGGCGGAAGGACAGCTCCGGCGGTGTCGGAACCAAGCTCCGATAGGGCTGACGCTGCCTCGTCGGCCATCGACATGAGCAGGTCGTCCTGATCTTGACGAGCCGAGCCGGCCACAAGGAGCAAGATAAGGATGACGAAGCCAACAAGAGACAGCGCCGTGAAGCCGATCCCGTACCAGGTGAGACGCCAGCGGATCTTCATCCGTCGTCACGCATGATGTAGCCGGCACCCCTGACCGTGTGAATCATCCGCTGGCTACCACCCATCTCGGTCTTGTTCCTGAGGTATCTCACATACACATCGACGATGTTGCTCGTCGTATCGACATCAAGCCCCCACACGCCTTCGAGTATCCGGGACCTTGAGAGCACGATCCGCTGGTTGCGCATGAAATATTCGAGGAGCCGAAACTCCAGCGACGTCAACTCGATCCGCTCTCCAGAGCGGGTGGTCTCGTAGGCATCGACGTCGATCGTGAGATCGCCACACGAGAGCACGTCGTGTGAACCTGGTTCACGCCTGCGAAGAAGAGAACGCACCCTTGCAAGCAGCTCCTCGTATGCGAAGGGTTTCACGAGATAGTCATCCGCACCCGAGTCGAGACCAAGCACGCGGTCCGCAACGGTGTCCCTGGCCGTGAGCATCAGCACGGGTACATCTCCATCGGAGCGCAGACGGCGACACACCTCGATCCCGTCGATCTCTGGCATCATCACGTCGAGCACCACAAGATCGGGCGGTCGTTCTCGGGCGGCGGCGAGCGCCTGCCGCCCGTCGTGTGTCACAACGACTTCGTATCCCTCGTATATGAGAGCGCGACGGAGGCTTGCAGCGATCATCTGATCATCATCGGCAACAAGAATGTGCGGTTTCATCGCACTCATGATGCCAGACATCGATGAGAGCAGGATGAGAACTCAGACCATGCCAGACACCCTCCCACCGATTCCTACGTCAT
>JAMBLJ010000151.1 GCA_023336815.1 Actinomycetes bacterium | reverse complement strand
TCTTCGCCGTGCGACTCATGCTCCCATCCCCCTGCATCACGACTGCGTCGCTCTGCAGTCCCCCTTGAAAGGGGGACTGGGGAGAAGCGAGTCTTTGGGCGCGGGGATGATGCCCGCACCGCACGGGGTCACGGAGTTGCGGAGCAACTCCCAAGGAACGCTCTTAGCGTTCCCGCTCTGCTGTAGACCAGTTCCTCCTCCAAAGGGGAACTGAGAGGGGGACTGGACTACAGTCGCCGCTATGGCTATACCGTTCGTTCCCGATGATTTCGGTGTTCCGGCTGGCTTCATGAGCGCTGAGTTCTCGATGGAACCGCTTGGGGCACAGCACAACGAACGTGACCATGTTGCGTGGATGTCGAGTGTCGAGCACATCCTCTCCACGCCTGGGTTCGAGGGGTCGGACTGGCCAGCACCGATGACACTCGAAGCGAACCTCGCAGATCTCGTGAAGCATGCCAGAGACTTCGACGACCGCACCGGATTCACCTACTCGATCCTCGACGAGGATGATGTCATCGGATGCCTCTACATCTATCCCTCGTCCGCACCGGACCATGATGCCTCGGTGCGGTCGTGGGTAGCAGTCGATCACTCGGACTTGGACGTTGTTGTATGGAAACAGGTGTCGGACTGGCTCGTCACACGCTGGCCGTTCGAGAACCCCCTGTACGCACCACGGACTCAGGTGTGAACGGGACGCGTAAGAACCGGGTCGACCCATGGGGCGACCTCCACGCAGACCCAGCCAGGGGAATGTTCACAGGCAACAGAGGCTGTCTGGTCGACGAGTCGGGCCGGCTCGTACGCCACCACAAAGGTTCATTGTGGATCACCTGCGTGTTGGAGTACAAGAACTGGAGCCATCCGCTCGATGCACCCAGAACGTGGACGCCGCTGTTCTTTCTTGATGATGCCGTTGCGCTCGCCGCAGGACACCGACCCTGTGGCCTGTGCCGACGGGATGCCTATCTGCAGTACAGAAACGCAGTTTCGATGGGATCATCGCCACATGCAGACGTGAGAGCGGCCGACCTCAACAGGAGTCTCCACAACGAGCGCCTCAACGGGGGACGCGGGCTTGTCCGCGCATCGGACAGGCTCATGTGGTCATCACCCCTCGAGGCACTTCCGACGGGATCAGTCATCGTGGATGCGCACCATGACCTACCAGCGCTCGTTACGCAAGATCATCTGCAGACGTTCAGGTTCGGCGGATGGGATCAACCTGTCCCCAGGCCGACGAACACAACCGTCAACGTGCTAACACCACCAACATCTGTCACAGCCCTCCACAATGGCTTCGTTCCTCGTCTTCATCCGACCGCCATCGGCGTCGGCGCGTGACGCTTGCAGTTACAAACTATCCAACGCCTTCAGGGTCGGGGAAGGTCGTCTGCATGTCGAAGGCATCGGATGTTGCGCCATCTCGGCGTATCTGTGCTAGCCGATCCGCAGCTTCGTCGACGTCCGGTGTATGGCCCTCGCTCACCCACCACAACACCGTCATCGCCTCAGCTGGCTTCTCGAACCACTCGAGCCGCCGCCGCAAGTACATCGCATGGCCCGAACGGGTGGCGAAATGGCGAAGGGACGCAACGTCCGTCCAGACGGTCAAGTTCACGATGAATCGCTCATCGTCCTCGTGACCAGGGAACCGCTGATCCACTGCCCCGGCACCGTCGTCATCTGCCAAGCGCCACACGAAACCGGGACTTACCTCACCGAGCAGGTTTATCGGTGCGAGAGCATTCATGAATTCCGAAACGGTTGCCGAATCTGCGCGGTCGATAAGTCGACCGACGTTCAGTTGTGCGAGGTGCATCGCAGCATCGTACCGAGTTTGCCGCGGTGCAATGGCGGGTCTACGGAGTGACTGGCGCAGGTGTGGGCTACCATCCCGGCACCGACACGATGAAGGGACTCATCCGATGGCAAAACAGTACGACGCGGCACCTGACTTGACGATCGACCTCGCACAGCCTCACAACGCCACGATTCACACTTCCGAAGGTGACATCGAGGTCGAGCTGTACGCCTCCGACGCACCCCAAACAGTCAACAGTTTCGCCTTTCTGGCCAACGATGGGTTCTATGACGGAGTCATCTTCCACAGGGTCATCAGCGGGTTCATGATCCAGGGTGGGGATCCGACTGGCACGGGAACCGGTGGCCCCGGCTACCGCTTCCGTGATGAATTTCACTCCAAGACATCGTACGAACGAGGAACGCTTGCAATGGCGAACTCCGGTCCAAACACGAACGGATCACAGTTCTTCATCTGCCACGGTGATGCGGGACTGCCCAATGCGTACACCATCTTCGGTCAGGTGACCTCAGGACTCGATATCGTAGATGCGATCGCAGGTAAGCCAACAGGCCCACAGGATCGTCCACACGACCCGGTGACCATCAACTCGATAGACATCGCCGTCGGCTGATCAGGTGGCATCTACGGGCGACTGATCCACTGATCGACCGGCGCAAACTCGTCAGTGAGAACGGCCGCATCAGCGAACCAGGTGTTGGCAGCTTCATCGATGAGTACACGTTCCCCTTTGGTGACAAGACGCTCGATGGCATCGGAATCGATCGGTTGGTTCGAGCCGACAAGCACGAAATTGCCTCCCCGCTCACCGTCGAGATAGGCCTGCGGAGCCACGATCGCCACGAACGGAAACACGGCCCCGATCGTTGCCGTCTCTGCTCGCGCGAACCGCGTCGGCGGGTGATCGATCGTGTTCATGACATAGAGTCCGTTCGGCGTGAGCTTCGACCGGACGTCCTCGAGAAACTCCCTCGTCGTGAGGTGCCAGGGAACTGAACGGCCACTAAAGGCATCCCCGACGATCACGTCCATGCTCGCGTCGGGAACATGGGAGAGAGTCAGTCTTGCGTCTCCGACCATGGTGGTCAGCCATGGTCCTGTGTCGAGGCCCAGTTCAGTTGTAGCGATCTCAAGGAGCGCCTCGTCCAACTCGAGTACCGTCGATGTACCTCCCCGAGTGTCCTGGTAAAAGCGGGGCAGGGTGTAGCCGCCGCCGCCGATGAACGCGAGATCCAGGGGTCCCTCCGGAAACGTTGCCTGGACAACGGCATCAGTGACAAGGGCGTAGCGGGATGAGAGATAGGCGGGATCCTCGAGGTCAACATAGCTGTTGACGAAGGTGTCGAGGATGAGCAATCTGCCCGATGGGCGGTTCGGGTCCGTCGTCACTCGAACACACGAGTAGGCCGTTTCGTGGTCGCATGGCTGAGCGAGAACGGCCGATGCACCGAATGCCACGATGGACAGGATCACCGCTGGTACGACCAGGTGACGCGACCGCTTCAACGACGTCACAGTGCCAAGCGTAAGAAGGGTCGCTCCCACGATCCAGGTGATAGGGCGGGACGGTACGGAGGCGATCAGCACGAAACCGGTGATGAAGGTTCCGAACAGTGCACCGGCGGTGCCGACAGCCGATAGGTTCCCAACGACCGAACCAGCGGTATCAAGCGATTCGATGAGGAGTTTCGCGGCGATCGGCGTCACCATCGACAGAACGGCGGCGGGAGCGAAGAAACCTACGAAGGCAAGAAGAACGATCGTCATTGGGCTCTCACCTGAAACACCGATACCCGTACCGAACACGGTGACAAGGCCAGGCGATACAACAGCGAGGACACCACCAGCGATGAGGACGGGTCCGATCAACTCTTTGGGGTCACGAGCATCAGCAAGTCGGCCGCCCAGCCAGGCACCGAGTGCTATCGCTGCGAGCACGGTTCCAATCACACCCGTGAACGTCTGCAAGCTCACCCCGACATACGGGGCCATTATCCGTCCGGCGACGATCTCGAGTACGAGAACGGCGCCCGATGCGACGAAGACGATCAATCCGATGAACCATGAGCGCATCGGTGAAGTATGCCCCGGGTACTCGCCTACTCACCTTGGGGTCGCGTCTCTCCACACGCACCCAGACACACCGGTACCCTTGCACGCGATGGACTGGCTACTCGAACCCTTTACCGACGGCGATCTCCACCGGGCTCTCTATGCAGGCATCCTTGCGGCCATTTCCCTCGCGATTATCGGAACCTGGATCGTGATTCGCGGCATGACATTCCTTGGCGACGCACTCGCCCATGCCGTCATCCCAGGTATCGCGCTTGCGTTGCTGTTCAGTTTCAATCCGATCGTTGGCGCCGCGATCGCAGCGGCTGTCATGATCGGTGGAATCAATTTCGTTCACCGACAGACCACGTTCAGCGAGGACACCGGCATCGGACTCCTATTCGTCGGCATGCTGGCCGTCGGTGTGATCCTCGCAACGAGTGCTGGCGCCGATCCTGAAGATCTCCAGGCCATTCTGTTCGGAGATGTGGAGGCCGTTTCGGGTGGAGACATCGCGTTTCTCGGTGGGGCGGGGCTGCTAACCGTCGCCGCGACTGTGCTGCTCTACCGAAATTTCCTCGTGCTGACATTCAACGAACAAAAGGCTGCGCTCTTCGGTCTTCGCCCGCATGTAACCCATGCCCTGTTGCTGACGCTGCTCACCCTTGCGATCATCGGATCATTCCAAACAATTGGAACATTGCTCGTGTTCGGGCTGCTCGTCGGGCCTCCTGCGACGGCTGCCCTCGTGGTGAGACGAGTCCCTGCAATGATGATCACCGCCGCTTTGATCGGCAGCTTTTCCGTACTCGCTGGACTGATTATCAGTTACCACGGTGAGGTGTCTGGTTCAGCAACCATGGCAGTGATCCCGATCGTCCTGTTCTTCCTGGTGCTCACGGTGAAGTCTCTTACGCAGGCTCGCGGTCGAAAAGCCGAACAGGGACTCGCAGTTTGAGCTGAGTTCAGGAGGCCTTGCGCCGTTCGCGGTCGCGAATTCTCCGGCGCATCCGGCGGCGCTCGCCCTCGTCAAGACCACCCCAGACGCCGGCCCCTTGATTCGTTGAGAGCGCGTACTGCAGACATGTCTGCGCTACGGGACACTCGCCACAGATCGTCTTAGCGGCTTGAGAGGAGGTTTCGTCCTCGGTCTCGGGAAAGAACACATCGCTATCAATGCCGTTACAGGCAGCTTGGTCTCTCCAGTTGACATCTGGCTCCCACATGAGGTCAGTCAAGGTCAGCACATTCCATCCTTCTCTCAGGTCCGTATAACGACAACGAACCCGTCCCTGTTCCGGCTTTCTGCGATTCTTCGTGACTCAGAGCAAGCCGCTAGGCCCTGAGCCCCCCTTTGTATCATCGTGGCTCCAGCTGAGGTTGGAGTCGACGGAGATCACACCCTCGACACGTACTGCAAGCTCTTCGAGCAGACGCGTTTCGGACTTGGCTACAACGGATCCGGTGAGCACGACGAGACCATCTGTTACGTCTACCTGCACTGTCGCTGGATCGAGTTGCAGCACACCTATCAGCACATCGTCGACGATCTCTCTACGGAGCTCCTCGTCGGACCGAGCGAATGCACCCATGACGTCAGCTCGCGAGATGATTCCCTCAAGGGTGCCGTCGGGAGTCACCACTGGGAGCCGCTTCACCCGAAGATCGGTCATCTTGCGGGCTGCTTCGGTAACGCTGCTCCCCCGATCGATGGTATGAGGCGACGTGGTCATGGCATCCGCCACGGTTTTTGCCTGAGGATGTTCCGCCTCGCCGAGGAAATTGGCAAGCAGACGCCGTCGCTGGCGACCCCACGACCGGTTCGCTTCAGCCGTCACGAAGTCAGCCTCGGTGATGATGCCGACGACCTTGCGGTCATCGTCGACGACAGGAAGACCGCTGATCCCAGCCTTCACCATCACCGTGGCCGCCTCTTTGAGGGGAGCATCGCCATCGATGGTTCTCACGTCTGGTGTCATCACGTCGCCGACCTTCACCGACGAACCTCCTCGTAGCTGGGAACTGCCAGCTCCAAGGCTAGCCGGTAATCTGGGCCTGGACGAGGAGGCGGCGGCGTGGGGCCAGGGATCACTGGTTTTGTAAGGTGTCAAGCAAGACTCAGCAAACGCTACGCTTGTCGAAACGCAGACAGGACCATGTCCGGGGGATGCAGTGCCACTGAAGGCAACCTACCAAGGCAACAGTGAAGTCATACTCGATGACGTAACGGCATTGATCGGCTCTGACGCGGCGTCGACGATCCGCATCGTCCGGCCAGGAATATCTCGAAAGCACGCTGTTCTGTCGTTCGACGGCTCGGTATGGAAGATCGAGGACGCAGGCAGTCGCAACGGCAGTTACCACAATGGTCAGAGGATCCAGATCCTCGCCTTGGAAGAGTCAACGACGATCTTCCTCGGCCATCCAACAGACGGCGAGTCTCTTGTCCTCACACCAGTCGACGAAGAGGCGACAGGGGAAGCCTCAGAACCGGAAACACCGGAGTCGGAAGCGCCGGCCACATCGACCGACCCACAAGAGGAGATCGACGCATTCGTTCTCCCCGTGACTCCACCGCCGTATCTGCGCGAACCCGAACCAGCCGCCGATGTCACACGTGTCTCGCAACCAGAAACGGCCCCCGTTGCACGCAGCGCCACCGACGCCGACCTCATCGCGGTCACTGCAGCATTGCGCGATCAGATCAATGCCGTGAAGGGGCTCACCTGGTCCGTATGGGCGATGATCGCCGTGACCGCTGCCCTTGCCGTTATGACCCTGTTCGTCGGGATCCTCGGCAACTGATCACGCTTCGTCGTCAGTCTCCTGGAGGAACCTGGCGACCTCATCGGCGATCTCGTCAGCGGTCGGAAGATTGTCAGGAACCTTCGATGTCGTCCCAACGCTCAGCTCGAGTCCCTCAACGAACTCCCTTGCATCGCTACGACGCTCGAGGATCTCATCAAGACGGTCAACTTGATCGTTCGCCTCAGATTCAAGATCGGTGAGATCGAAGTCGACGCCGAGCTGCTTGGCGGTCCGCTCGAGCAACGCAACGATCGCTGGCTGATACGGCCGGCCCACATACTGCGGAACCTGGGCCCAGTAACCGATGGCCGGTATGTCGACAGCCTCGACGGCCGATCGGAACACCGTGCCGGCGGAAGCTGGCACAACGATCTCATCCATCAGCATCTCGTCGCCAGCGAGCAAGAGCCTCGGGTCAGATGTCGTACAGAACACGGAAGTCGATGGTCCATGACGAACGGGCGTGGGCACTGCCCCGAGTGTGACGAGGCGAGACACACCGAAGATCTCGAGGAGGTCGACAAGCGCATCCGAAATCGCTGACCACATCAGATCGGGTTCGTTGCCAACCATGACAAGAACGTCTCGTCCTGACGGGCGAATGTGCACGAGGTCCATCCGTGGCCATGTCAGGGAGGTCATCTCCCCGCCAGCAAAGCGGAGCACGGGCCGATTCGATCGATAGTCGAATACCATGTCAGGGTCGAAGGACACGACGGATTCTCCAGCCTCTGCAAGCCAGTCTGCGGCATCACTTGCAGCAGATGCGGCATCACCCCACCCGGCGAGACCGGTGATGAGCACCGGATCGACCATCGGAGGCGGCGTGAGCAATGAGTACAACGTCATGGTCACAGGTTAGGCGCTCGAACGAGCCGCGTTCACAGGTACAGACCATTGCCGGTGTCCTGTCCGCCTTCGATCGCCGGCCGCTGCCGCATATGCTCGAGCTGCGCTGATGCAGCCATCTGCTGGCTGATCAACGACGCCTGGATCCCGTGGAAGAGCCCCTCAAGCCACCCGACGAGTTGCGCCTGGGCGATCCGCAGCTCCGCTTCGGACGGAGACTCAACATCGATGGGAACGAATACTGCGTCGAGCTCGTCGACCAGATCATCCGATAGCACGTCTTTCAGCTCATCGAGCGACCGCTCGTATATCGACAACAGTCGGACACGTCCTGCCTCATCGAGCGGTGCCTCCCTGACCTCCTCGAGCATCGCCCTTGTCATCGAAGCGATGCGAATCAGCTTCGATGGTTCCGATACAGCTGGCATCGGGCGTGTTGCCTCATCCGGCGTTTCATCGACGACGACTTCGGGAGTCACCGGATCGGCCGTTTCTGGAGTCGGAGGAGTGTCCATGGAGCAAGCATACGGCAGGGACAGCTGTGTTCAAACAGGCGGTATTCGTCTGCAGTCCTGGTGTGCTCGGCACTGAACTGAACGACACGTTCTGACAATCGGCAGACCGGTCTGCGATTTACTCGGCGAGCAATCTGATCGTGTGCCAGCCTTCGGCACCGTCGGGGCGGGGGGAGACCTCAACCGATCCCTGGGTGAAACCGGTTGCGTCAGTGGCTCGCACAGAGACGATGTGTTCGCCCGCCGCCATGTCGGCATCGAGCTTCCACTGGATCCACGAGTTGTCCGACAACGGGTCAGTGAGTTCGGCGACCTGCCAGGGGCCACCGTCGATCTGTACCTCGACCATGTCGATGCCCTTTGTCGGCGCCCAAGCTACGCCACCAAGTGTGAACACACCGGCCTCGATCTTTGACCGGTTGCGCGGACGATCGATCCGTGACTGCGTCTTGATGGGTCCTTGCTTCGACCAACCGCGTGGAATCCAGTACCCATCGAACCCATCCCACGTCGTGACTTCGATCTCAGTGAGCCACTTCGTTGCAGACACGTAGCCGTACAGACCTGGAACAACGAGCCTGGCGGGAAAACCATGGTTCGCAGGAAGCACCTCGCGATTCATGCCGATCACGAGCATCGCATCACGATCGTCGAATGCGTATTCCTTGGGGAACCCGGCGGTGAACCCATCGATCGAACGACCAACGATCTGTTCGGCACCGCTTTGAACACCGGCCATGTTGAGGATATCGCGAAGCATCACGCCGGTCCACAGCGCGTTGCCAACGAGATTGTCACCGACCTCGTTGGATACACACGACAGTGTCGCGTACCGCTCAACGAGCGGCATGAATGCGATGTCGCTGTACTTCAGCTCGACCTCCTCGTCGACCATCCCATGGATCCTGAGCGTCCAGTCTTCCGGATCGATCGTTGGAACCACGAGTGCCGTGTCGATGCGGTAGAAGGTTGCGTTGCCGACCACGATTGGAGACACACCAGCAACACCGAAATCGTGTGCATCTGTTGGTTCGAGAGCGACCTCTACCGGCTCGGCGAGGTTGAGCGCAGCGCGCTGCGCTTCCGCACGTGAGCGGATACGTCCACGACCGACTCCGATGGCGATCACGGTCACAGTGGCAGCACCCGCAAGCCCCATGACAAGGCGACGCCTGGCTATGTCAGTCACGTCGTTGTCCGTCACGTCCCTGGAGGGCACATCCGTCCATTGCTTGATCCCGAACCAAGTGAGGAGCCCGATGCCCATGGAGACGAGGGTCGAAGCGAACGCGAGTGGTCCAGAGACCCCGGGTTGTGTCAGTTGAGCCGCGAATCCGACAAGGCCAGCAATAGTGAAGCCGATGAACATCGGGAGGGGTCGCTTGACCGAAGCTTTGCCGAGAAAGAACCCGATGACGAGAGCAACGATGAAGATGGATATGGCGAGAACAGCCTTGTCGGATGTACCGAAAGCAGAGATCGCAAACGTCTTCAGCCATGCGGGTGACGCATCGACCACGTAGGATCCGATGGCTGAGATCGCCGACGGGATGTCGACGGTGAACCCGGCGAAGAACTCCGTCATGCCGAGTGCAACAGCAACACCCGCCACACCTGCCCAACCGGACCTGCGCTTCGCCTTAACTGCCTGCTCGGCCCTGGCTCTCGTCTCTTGTTGTTCCGTCATGGGGCTATTGAACCCTATTTCGAATGCGAATCAGCCGATTTGGGAGAGGAATTCATGTTTTGGCAATGAGTTGAGCACCCTTTCTCGAGGGACCCATCCCTTGCGGGCCTGGGATACACCCCACCGGATGTTCTCGAGCTCAGCTACACGATGAGAATCAGTCGAGATCGTGAACATCACGCCTTGCACATCGACGGCTTTACGAAGCATCGCTGCAGGAAGATCGAGTCGATGCAAACTGCAGTTGATCTCGAGAGCCGTCGCTGTAGCGGCTGCTGCATCGAACACAGCATTCGCGTCGAAACGGATGCCAGGCCTTCGACCGATCTTTCTTCCCGTTGGATGCCCCAACACGGTCACTGCCGGGTTCGCCAGGGCTGTGAGCAGTCTCTCGGTCTGGGCGCCTTCTTCGAGGTCGAAATGGGAGTGAACCGAAGCGACACCAACGTCGAACATCTCAAGGAAGTCGGGATCGTAGTCGACCGATCCGTCCGCACCGATGTTCAGTTCGACACCATGCAGGATCGTGAGCTGTGGAAGCCGTTCGCGATGCATGTCGAGCTCCTCGGCCTGTTGTTTCATCCGCTCACGGCTGAGGCCATTGATCGCCAGGTCTTCCGCGTGGTCTGTGATCGCCACGTATTCGAGACCACGTTCCACAACGGCATCGAGCATCTCTGCGAGCGAACTGCGGCCGTCACCCGACCAGGACGTGTGTACATGGAGGTCCCCACGAATATCAGTGACGCGGACGGGTGCGGGGAGCGCTCCGTCATCGGCGGCAGCGATCTCCGATGTCCCCTCCCGAACCTCTGGTGTTATCCATTGCAGACCGAGCTCCGCGTAGATCTCGCTTTCGGTCTTCGCTGCGAGCACATCACCGGTTTCGACGCTTGACAACGAGTACTCGTTGAGGGTGAGGCCACGGTTCAGACTGCGCTGGCGCAGGATGATGTTGTGGCCCTTCGATCCTGTGAAGTACATCAGCGCTGCGCCGAACGCCTCATCGGATACCACGCGAAGGTCGACCTGTATCGAGTCATCGATGACAACTGAGGCCTTCGTCCCCCCTGACCCGAGAACAGCAGTGACACCAGGCAGCGCAAGAAAGGCAGCGACGACGTTCTTCGGTTGATCCGATGTAACGAGGATGTCGATATCACCGATCGTCTCTGAAAGTCTTCGCAGACTCCCTGCATACTCCATCGAAACAACATCGCCCGATCGTCCGAGCTCACTCATCACACGTCGAGCGATCTGCATCGCGTCATAGATGGGTCTGCGGGTCGCATCAGAATGGAGCCCCAATAGCTCGATCGATTCTGCGATCTTCTGTTCGCTCTTGATCCCAAGCCCAGGGAGTGTTCTGAGCTGTTCCTTGGACAGGGCGGTCTTGAGCCCATCCACGTCGGTCACACCAAGATGCTTCTGTAGAGCGAGCACTGTCTTGGGTCCAAGACCAGGGATCCTCATGAGATCCAGCATCGACGGCGGGAACTTTGCCTTGAGACGCTCAACCTTGCCGATACTTCCGTTCGCAGAGAACTCTATGATCTTGCGTGCCGTGGAATCGCCGATGCCGTCCATGGCCTTGAGCTCTGCGAGGCTATATGCACCGATCTCATCGGGACAGGCAACGATCGCATCGATCGCCTTCTCGTATGCTCTGGTACGGAAGGATTGGCTCTGACCATCTTCGAGTTGTGTGTATGCGACAAGCTGGCGGAGTGCCGACACGATAGAAACGTTCGACGCGCTCATATCGAGGCTGCCGAGTAGATGCCAAACAGGCTCAGGAGCACGAACCCCTCCCATCGTGCGATCCGCTGACCAGTGAAAGCAAAAAATCCGGCGAAAATGGCCGATCCGACCATCAAACCGACAAGCCATGGATTGAACAACTCCAGCGCCCCCGGCCCGATCACGATCGCAAGCCCGGCAACCCCGAGAGAGTTGAAGACATTCGATCCAAGCACGTTGCCGAGTACGAGGTCTGATTGCTTTCTTCGAGCGGCAGCAATTGCAGCAGACAACTCTGGCAGGCTCGTCCCAACACCAGTGATCAAGCCCATGAACACAACCGACAGTCCCAAGTGGTCGCCGATACCTACAACACCGAGCAGCAATTGATACCCGGCAATCACCGTGGCTGTAAGAGCTGCCACACCGTAGATGACCTCCAGCCAGACACGCTCGGAATCCGCCTCGATGTCGTAGGCGTCGTCAGACGAATCGGAGACACCGACCCGTGCCCACCGGATAAGAAGGAAGATCGCCACGATCATTCCCAAAAGAAGAGCGACACCCTCGACGCGGGTCACCGACATCGGAATCAACACGATCGCCAGAGCTGCCACGGCAGCCATCATCAAGAGACCTTCCCGCTTGATGACGGTGTGCGTTGTCGAGACCACAGTCATAATCGCAGCGAGACCAAGCACAAGCGTCAGGTTCGACGTATTCGAAGCGACGACGTTACTCAACGCGAGATCGAGTTGGCCGGTGCTACTCGCTACCGCAGAGACGACAAATTCCGGGACCGAGGTTCCGAATCCGACCACCACGGCACCGATCACAACCGTTGAGACGTTGAGCACCTTCGAGACGCGGACTGCCGATACCACAAGTCGATCTGCTGCAACGATCAGGATGACCAGGCCGGCGATCACTCTGATGATGTCTATCCCCAACCGGTACCTCCCAACTCCGTCGATGGTAGTGGGCGGTTGCCATCGTCTCAGTCTGGCTTCGCGTTCTCACTAGTCTTGCTAGGCAATGGCCCACAACGACGACCTCATCCATGACACCTGGCTAGCGTCCGACGCAGTCGTACCCAAACGCTTCCTGCGACCGGTCCTGCGGTTCACACGCGTCGAGGCTGCTGGTGGCATCGTTCTCCTCATAGCTGCCTTGATCGCCATCGTGTGGGCGAATTCGCCGTTCTACGAGAGTTACTTCACCTTCTTCAACACGGAAATCGAGCTCAGCTTCGCAGTCGTCCACCTCAATGAAACTGTCAAGGATCTTGTCAACGATGGTTTGATGGCCATCTTCTTCTTCGTTGTCGGTCTCGAGATCAAACGGGAACTGGTCGTGGGGGAGCTCAACTCGATCAAGAAGGCTTCCCTTCCGGCAATGGCTGCCCTCGGCGGCATGGTCATCCCTGCACTGATCTACCTCGCATTCGTGGTCCCGACGGGAGATGCTGAGGCGATCCGCGGCTGGGGTGTCCCGATGGCAACGGACATCGCGTTTTCGGTCGGCGTTGTGGCACTCCTCGGTTCGCGCGTGTCAGTTGGTGCGAAACTGTTTCTTCTCGCGCTCGCGATCGTCGATGACATCGGTGCGATCGCGGTCATCGCTGTTTTCTACACCGAGGAACTCGATCTGCTGTACCTCGCACTTGCGATCGGTGGACTGGTCGTCACCTACATCGCTAGGAAATCCGGCATCCAGAACCTGCTCTTCTACGTACCCGTCGGGGTATTCGTGTGGTACTCCCTGCTCGAATCAGGAGTTCACGCAACGATCGCTGGCGTGGTCCTCGGTCTCATGACACCCGTATACGCAAGGTACACAGACGAACAGTTTCGTCAGAAGGCTGTCGCCGTTCTCAACAGATGGGACATCAACAGGGCATCGCCGCACGCAGCCGAGCGACTCGACCAGGATGCGCTCGAACTCGCTGAGGTCGCAAAGGCTTCTGTCTCGCCCCTCGATCGCCTCGAGCACGCACTCCACCCGTGGTCATCGTTCGTGATCGTGCCGCTGTTCGCACTGGCGAATGCCGGTGTGCGATTCATCGGTGCCGATGCATCCGTCGGCGAGCAATTGACAAGTCCGATCCTCCTCGGTGTCGCAGTCGGTTTGATGGTCGGAAAACCACTCGGTATCGCCGGGGCCACGTGGATAGGCCTCAAGCTCAAGCTGGGAGTCCTTCCAAAGCGCACCACGATGACAACGGTTCTCGGACTCGGCATGCTCGCTGGAATCGGTTTCACCGTTTCCCTGTTCGTCACCGAACTCGCGTTCAGACACGAGCTCTTTGCCAACGAGGCGAAGCTCGGGATCTTCATCGGGTCGGGTGTCGCGGGTATCACAGGATTCTTTGTCCTCCGATGGCTCGACAATCACGACCATTCCAGCGACGACGTCGCCGACAAGCTCACCAAGGCGAGCTGAATCGGGAACACACCCCCACGGTTCTTCGTTGTTCTGGTCATGAGCTCTGGACCCAACCCCGCAGTCGCCGGCTGGAGTATGGTGCGTGCGAGACGGCTCTCGTCGCCACAACCCGATACTGCTGCGAGCAGAACGGTCGACCACAGCGGGCTCGTTCCGGTGCTCGAGGAGCTCGAAGCGAGCGGCGTTGCCTCCTTGAGCAACAACATCCCGGCACTCGACACATACCGCGATACGATGGAATCGGAAGAGCCCAACACGCTCGATCCCGCTGAGGCGCTCGCCTTCTGGATGAACCTCTACAACGCTGGAGCCCTCCGCACGGCCGCTGCGGCGTTCGATCAGGATTCCGCATCGGTTCTGAGAGTTCCAGGAGCATTCTCAGACCCTTGGGCAGTTATCGCAGGGGAGATCCTCTCGCTCGATGATATCGAACATGGCAAGATCCGTCGGTTTCGGGATCCGAGGATCCATGGAGCCCTCGTCTGCGGCTCTGCGTCGTGTCCCACACTGCGAGGAGAACCGTATGTCGGAGCGAGGCTGGACGTCCAGCTCGACGACCAACTTCGCATCTTTATCACCCACGGCGCAGCCCAGGTCTCGAGATCGGACAATACCCTGTGGCTGTCGTCCGTCTTCAAATGGTACGGCGGCGATTTCACCCGGCCGTACACGATGCCAAACCTCACTCCCGCTCTCCCCGAGCGGCTACGCAACACCATCGCGTTCTGGATGTCTCGCGATGATGCTGACTACATCTGGGTATCCCAGCCGAAGGTCAAATTCATGCCCTACGACTGGGCGCTTGGCTGCTCGATCTCGCGGAGTTGAGACCGCACGCCGAGGAGGAACACTCCAATAGCAACAACGGCAGCCATCACATCGAAGGGGATCACGTAGCGCATGAGGTCAGGACCCGAGGCTATCCAGGAGCCGCTTGGGCCGAACCCCACGTTGGACAGGTAGTTCCAGATCGACCAGACGCAGATCACGCCGAGTATGGCTCCAGCGACCAGCGCCCAGGGGCGCGTGGAAGCTCT
The DNA here is from genome assembly GCA_023336815.1 of Actinomycetes bacterium. GTDB lineage: Bacteria > Actinomycetota > Acidimicrobiia > Spongiisociales > UBA5794 > JAMBLL01. Next base: position 17,607 of record JAMBLJ010000151.1, on the reverse strand, counting down.
GTAGGTACCGACCATGAGGGCCGCTCCCGCCCAAGCGATATCGAGCGCCGATAACAGCTGAAGAAACTGGAGTGAGGGATCGAAACCCAGAGCTGAGGACGATGCAAGGGTGACCAGGGCGGTTGTGCCTGTGACGAGCGCAACAAGACCTGCTCCGCTCGCGACCAGCCGCCAACATTCGCCCCAATTCGCCTCGAGGAACCAGCGTTCGTCACCGAACGGAAGGAGCACGGACGTCAAGCCGAACGAGAAGGCTACGAGAGCCACGAGTTGGCCGACGAACCACCCCATCGGCTCGTCACCTGGCGACACGAAGATCAGCGGAAGTGACATGACGAGTCCAACGAGGAGCCATGGGATCGTGCGGAGCAGTGCCCGTTCGATTGGGGGCATATCAGGTCTGAACGTTGCGCTTGCCGACGCGGCCCTCGTGGATACGCCTCTCTGCGATCTCAAGGTACTCGGCACTCAGATCGTATCCAACGTAGTGCCGATTCGATTCGACGGCGGCAACAGCCGTCGTTCCTGACCCCAGGAAAGGATCGAGGACGAGATCGCTCTCGAAGGTGTACAGCTCGATGAGCCGCCGAGGCAGTTCGACAGGGAACGGTGCGGGATGGCCAACCCGTCGCGCTGATTCGGGAAGAATGTCCCAAATAGATATAGTCGCCTGGAGGAATTCCTCTTTCGAGATGGTGTCCTCCCCACGCCGTTGCCGCTTGTAGGTACCCTTCGAAGCAACGAGAATGTACTCGTGGACATCCCGGAGTGTCGGGTTCTTCGCAGACCGCCATGAACCCCACGCACATGACCCCCCGGCGGATTTCGCCTTCTGCCAGATGATCTCGCCTCTGAGGTCGAAACCGATTTCGGTGAGCAGAGCCGCTACGTACTGGTTGAGCGGCAGGTAGGGTTTTCTGCCGAGGTTGGCAACATTCACAGCTACCCGTCCCCCCGGTTCAATCACGCGGTACGACTCGACGAACACCCTCCTGAGCAAATCCAGGTACTCGTCGATGGCAAGGTCATCGTCGTAATCTTTGCCGACGTTGTACGGAGGCGATGTGATCATGAGCGCAACACAATTGTCAGGAATCTGCGTCATGATCTCAGAAGAACCAAGGAAGAGCTGGTCGATGATCTCGACAGGCGGGTCGACAACCTCACCCAGATCCTCGGTAGCCCGGCGCTGCACCATGCGGCGTGCGTAGAAATCTGATGCATCGTGCCCTTCGCGCTTCCCAGCGCCGAATCGGGCGGTGCTTGTGGCCACGGGCTACCTCCTGCGCGGAACCGTAGCATCGCGCCTACGCGGAACCGGGGAGCGTCAGCGAACGACGGCCCGATACGACCCGAGGTTAAGTAGCGCCGCTGCGTGGGCAGGGGGTGGAGCAAGCACACTGTCCACGCCCGTGGGACCAGGCTCGTGGACGAAATCGATGAACGTTCGATAGTTCCAGGCAACACCCGCAGGCCTCGACTCGATTCGCGTGAGGTTGGCCCCGCGAAGGCCAAGTTCGGAGAGCACGAGGGCCAGCGACCCTGGTGTGTGGGAGAACGTCACAACGATCGTGGTCTTGTCGGCATCGGCCTGGACCTCCGGTTCGCCGACCTTCAACACGACGAATCGCGTCGTGTTGTGGTCCTTGTCAAGCACATGTTCGAGGAGAACATCGAGTCCGAAAGCCGCGCCAGCGCGTGGCGGTGCCAGAGCGGCAACGGTGGGGTCACCAAGCTCAGCCACCTGACGAACAGCCCCTGCGGTGTCATGGGTCGGTACTGCCTCGACGCCGAGGTCGAGAAGAAAGTGTTCAGCCTGCGCCAGCGCTTGAGGATGCGACCTCACTTCGGTAATCGCCTCAATCGAGGCACCCGATAGACCGTGGAGCGTGTGTCTCACTTCAACAAGGTGCTCGGCGATGATCGAAAACCTGACATGGCTCTCGTCTCCCGGGATCCTATCCAGTACCGGAAGAACGGATCCAGTGGTCGAGTTCTCGACCGGCACAACGAGCAGATCGACCTGTCCATGCTCGAGAGAATCGAAAGCGGAGGCGAACCCACCGTGACCGACGTACTCCCCATTGGGATACAGCTCGTTCGCCGCCCGATAGCTGTAGCTGTGTGGTTCGCCCTGGTATCCGATTCTCATGGGTCAGGAAGCTAGCAATACGTGGCCACAGTTGGCATTCGGCACCGAGCGGAGCCTGGCGTTCACGTACGTCAGGGGCTGGCAACCTCCCGCGTCGCTTCTGTATCGTCCACGATGCCATGGAGATTGCGACGGATCGACGAACCGCCGACGGAGAGACGATGAGGACCACCAACGATCATCAGTGACGCGTCCTTGAGGCGTCCCGATGATCGCCATGATCCGATCGAACGTGCAGCGATGACGGCATGCGCTGGGGCGATCACGAGGTCGTTCGTCTCGATGAGCCCAACGGCCACACGACGACGAGATGGTTGCTCAACGACCTCCGCTTCGCTCGGTTTCGAGAACTTCTCAGCGACGAGCGATGGGGCATCAGTAGCAACAACCAGATCCGTTTCGACAACGGATCTCACTCTCCTTGCGATTTCGAGGGCCAGCAGTGCGTCCTCGGAATGCCAATCGTTCGACAGGTCGCCTGTGAACACGAGCACCCTCGACCACGGTCGAATAAGCCTGACCGCGATAGTCGGTGAGCTCGATCCTTCGCCCACGAGGTCGACCTCGTTTCCGAACAGGAACTGTGTGCCAGCCTGAGGGCCACGCAATGTCACGATCGTGAGACTTGCATCGACCTCCTCTTCGAGTTCAAGTGTCCCCGATGCAAAGCTCGAATCGATCCTGATCTCTCCGTCACCATCGTGCCCCGTCGCGGCGAGCGCATCAACCGCAAGTGCAATCTGCGCTCGCGCTACAGCCACCTGACCCTTCGACGGGATCAGATAGGGCTTGACGACACCACCGTCGACCCGCGCTATAGCCCCAGCGACCGCCATGGACAGGTCCAGATCCGAACCGAGCGCCCGGACATCGACCAGAACGTTCTCTCCAAGTGTCGCCACCTCAACGGGTGGCCGATCGACACGTCCGATGAAGAATCGTGTTCCATAGGACGTGATGAAAGCCGTCGCTACCACGGTGAGTATCGATGCATTCACAACATTCGTCCCGAAGAGACCAAGCGACGCCCCAACCTGGGCGATCGCCAGTGTCGACGCGGCTTGGCCCGTGCTCAAGGATGCCATGAGCCCGATCTCCATCATCGATAACTTGAAGATCGCTCCTGTGATGACCGCTGCGAGCGTCTTTCCGAAGACGACGAGACCGGTGAAGAGCAGAGAGAGAAGGATGGTGTCGAGATTGAACATGGCTCGCGGGTCGATCGCGAACCCGATCGAGACCAGGAATGCCGGAACGAAGATGGCACCGCCAACGAAATCCAGACGCTCCATCAGCGAGCTCCGTGCGGGGATGATGCTGTTGAGGCCAAGACCGGCAAGGAAGGCTCCGATCAGACCCTCGACTCCACCAAGCAAAGCGATCGTCGAACCAGCGGCCATGCCGGCGAGTGCGAACACGAACCTTTGTGTCCGTGTATGGCCGATCTTGACAAAGAACCAGTCGGCGATCTTCGGAAGGACCCAGAGAGTGAAAACAACGATCAGAGGCAATCCGAGCCACAGTGGCAATGATGGATTCTCAACGGTTGCGTGAACACCTATTCCGGAATCGATATCGATGACGGCTGTCGATGTCACGATGCCGAGGACGGTGAGCGAGAGGAGGTCTGCAACAACACCGGCCGAAACGGCCGCGCTCACCGCACGGTTGTTTTGAAGCCCGGCCGACAGAACCTCGGGATAGGCGACGAGCGTATTCGACGCCCACATCGCCCCGATAAGGGCGGCAGCAAGAACACCCGTCTCGGCCACTGTCAACGCGAAGTAATAGCTGAGCAAGAAAGGTATGAAGAACCCGAGCAGTCCGTAGACGAGTGCGTTCGATCGGTTCTCCATGAACGCCCGCACGTTGAACGAGAGACCGGCAAGGAACATCAGATAGAGGAGCCCGACATCTCCTAGATCTGAAACTAATCCCCCTGTACGCAGGAGGCCCAGCATGAACGGCCCGGCGACCATGCCGAGGAAGATCAACCCGATCAACCCGGGGAACCCGAACCTCTCGGCGAGCAGCGGTCCCGCCAGGATGATGATCAGGAGGATGAGGAGAGCGAACTCAACGGTGCCGATCATTCGTGGCGTTGTCTTCTATGTGCGTTCATCAAGGAGCATCGCGAGGTCCTGCACAACAACCTGTTCGTCGACACCGATTTCCTTCACGCCATCATCGAGCATCACATAACAGAACGGACACCCTGTGGCGATCACGTCGGCACCGGTGGCGACCGCCTCCTCAGTCCTATCGATATTTACCTTTTTGCCCGTGTGCTCCTCGAACCAGAACTTGCCTCCGCCAGCACCACAGCAGAAGGAGTTCGTGCCGTTTCGTTTCATCTCGACGCGAACTCCTGTTGCATCCACGATGGTTCTGGGCGAAAGAAAGGTGTCGTTGTGACGTCCGAGGTAGCACGGATCATGGAAGACGATCGTCTCGCCAGACGAGGTCGGGGTAAGACGCCCCTCTTCGACGAGTTCGCTGAGCATCTCTGAATGGTGGATGACCTCGTACTCACCGCCGAACTGCGGGTACTCGTTCCCGAGCGTGTTGAAGCAGTGGGGACATTGCGTGATGATCTTCATGACACCAAGGTCGTTCAGCGTCTCGATATTTTGGAGAGCGAGACCCTGAAACACGTACTCGTTTCCTGTGCGCCGAGCCGGGTCTCCCGTGCACAGTTCCTTTGCACCAAGGATCCCGAAATCGACTCCAGCCTTGTTGAGAAGCCTGGCGGTCGCCAGCGTGACATTCCGGTTCCGGTCGTCGAAAGAGCCCGCGCAGCCGACCCACATCAGGTACTCGGCAGTCACTCCGGGTTCTCCGAGACGCTTGACGTCGAAGTCGAGTTCGTCGGTCCAGTCGCCACGGGTGGTCTGGTCGACACCGTACGGGTTGGACGAGTTCTCCATCGACACATACGTCTTGCCGAGCTCGGATGGGAAATCGGCTTCCATAAGCGAGAGAAAGCGACGCATATCGAGGATCTTGTCGACGATCTCGATATCGGCGGGACAGATCTCGTCGCACGCACGGCACGTTGTACAGGCCCAGAGCTCCTGGGGAGCTATCAATTGGAAGACGTTGTCCGACGTCACGGTGATCGCCGCGTCGACACCGACAGCTGGAGATATCGGAGGTTCAGCGGACATCGCAGCCACAGTTCCGAGCTTGAGAACGATCTCTCTCGGGTCGAGCGGCTTTCCTGTTGTATTCGCCGGACATACCGAAGTGCACCTGCCACATATAGTGCAAGCGTCGGTATCGAGGAGCTGTTTCCATGTGAACTCGCCGACCGTGGAAGCACCGACTGTTTCGATGTCTGTCGCCTCCATGAGGTTCGGCATCTCGCGCATCGCGCCCTTCGGTCGCTCTCGCGCCGATAGAGCGAGGTTGGCAGGAGTCGTGACCATGTGTCTGAGCTTCGTCGTCGGCAGGATCACGAGAAACGCCAGGAACGCTACGACGTGCGCGGTCCACATCGCCTGGTGAACACCACTTGCCGACGACGATGCGAAGAGGTTCGACAGCGGGTATCCGACGAACGACCATTTCTCGAAATCGGGTTGACCCTCGAGAGCGATACGAACCGCCTCGGTAAGAATCCCTGTGACGCCGATCGCTGCGAGCACGAACAGGATCCATGCATCCTCCGGACGGGACTTGGATCGGATTCGCCACGGCCGCGCACCGTAGCGCCTGATCGCGGCCCATACGATGCCAGCAAGAAACGCTGCGGCAGCAGCATCGAGGACGAAAGAGAAACCGAGGTAGATATCACCTTGGAGGAACTTGAACCCAACGGGTAGCAGGTGGTCAATCTCGAGCGTGACCGTTCCAAGGAAGAGGATGATGAAGCTGTAGTACATGAGGGCATGCATGAGTCCCGCCGCAGGGTCCTCCATGACGGTACGCATCGAGACGCCCTGCAAGAAGCGATGCAGACGCCTCTTGTAGTCACCGGACCTCTTCTCCCAACTCCCCCGCTCCCAGTTGCGAGCGCGCTGTGCGAAGAGACCGATAGAAATTCCGAGAAAGGAGGCAACGGCGACATAGAACAGTGCAACAACGAGGTCCGGTATGTTCCCGAATACCTCACGACCGACTGCAAAGTGTGGCTCTTCAGGCAGTGAGCCGAGCCACCACAACGCGAGTGTGCCAAGAACAGAGAGGATCGCCATGAGGCCGAGGACTTTGGAGAGCGTGATTCGCTGCGAAACCTTCGACTCCGTTCCAGCATCGGTCACGGTCACTCGGCGCTCCTTCTCCTAGCCCTTGGAGGATTGTAAACGGAACGTCACACCGTCCCGATTCTCTCCGTGACCCACCTCGAGCGCTACGACCCGGCTGGTGGCTCTGCCTCTGGCTGTGCCTCTGGCTCAGGTGTGGTAGCTGAAGGTGCGGTCGGTGAGGAGAGACCGAGCTCGGCCCGTAGTTCATCGAGCTTGGCATCGGCCTGTGAGACGTTGATCGCTGCTCGAAGTTCCGCTTCGGCACCTTCGGACGTTGCCTCGTGGAGTTCTGCTCGAGCCATCGCTTCAGCTTTGCGCTGCTCGATCTTTCGCTCTACCTGGTCGAGGGACGGACCGCTGTCTGATAGGGACGACGACATCGTCTGGACAGCGTCGTTCACCGCCTCCTGCATCTTGGCCTGCTCGAGCTGGCCAAGGAGTTCCATCCTGCGTGCGGAGAGCTCCTGGAGTTTCATCGCATTCTGCTGAACAGATACCTTCGCCTGCTCCGACTGAGCTTGAGCGACGCCGTACTGTTCCTTGAGCGACGCGAGGTTGTTCTCAGCAGCCTGGAGCTTCATCGCGATCGACTGCGCTGCCTGAGTCCACTTGTCTACACCTGCAATGTCGCCAGCGGTTCTGGCCTCTTCTGCTTTGAGGATCGCTTGCTTCGCCATCTCTCTGGATTCACCGGCGTCATCCGCAGCACGGTCGATCTGACTCTCGAGTTGTGTCCGGTGGGCGACGACTTTTGCCGCTTGATTGCGAAGATCCTGATCCTGCTTCTTTGCCGTGTTGATCGCGGATTCGATCTCGATCTTGGGATCCATGGCCTTTTCAGCGGTGGTGGTGAACAGAGCCTTGAAGTAGGCCACGATACGAGAGAACATGTCGCCCCCGGGAGGAGAGTCGGATAGGTATTCGACTCGATACTAACGGGAGCGATGATCGAAGGAGATGAAGCGCCGTGTAGGAATGGCCTGCTTCTAGCGTCTCCGACGTCCGCCGCCACGCATACGGGGTGTGGACGATCTGCCGGACGAGCGAGAGGATGATCTCCTCCCGCCACCCATGCCTCTGCCGCCCCCCATACCCCGCATCGCCTGAGATGCCAGCACCGCTGCGGCCATCTCCGCGGCGCCAAAGGACGACCGTCTCCGCGGTCTGCGTCTGTACTCGGGGAGCGGAGCGCTGGTTCCACGTTCATCCCTCGATCCGGTCGAACGGCTTGGCGTCTGGACGGTTGGGGGCTGATACTGCGGCCGGGCCGGCTTCTCGGGAAGTGGGTTGCTATCCAGCATGGCCTCTGCTGTGTCGAGGCGCCATACGGCGACATCCAACTCATAGTCGAAATCGACGATGTCCCTGCCAGAGGACAGTCCGGCGAGCTTCTCGCTCGCACCGGTGTACGTGTCGATGGCCGCCGTGTAGTGCTCTTGTACGATGGCATCGTCCGACATCTTCACCTCGTCTTCGAGATCGAGAATGTCGTTGGCAATGGCATCGATCTGTAACTGTGCGGTCGCTCGCAGTTTCTCGACTTGAGCCGCCGCTTCCTCACGCTGGCGCTTCGATGCACGCGCGATAAAGAGTGCTACTGCGCCACCGACCACGACGATGAAGCCGAGGAAGATAAGCAATCCGGAGGAACCGCCACCAGAGGGTTCTATCAACTCTGCAACGAAGATCTCGACCACATCGTCCGATGTGGTCCCTCCAAGAGAGGCATCGAGCGCAGCATCGAGTTGATCGTTGGTCCAGATATCGCTGGCTGCTGCCCAACCGACCGTCTCGGGACCAACGACGAGAACTGTCCCGCTCGATGAGGAGAGACGATCAAGAACCGCGTCAGCGTATACGGTGGCACCCGAGGGCGGCTCTTCAGCGAGCACCACAACCGACAGAGCTCCGCCAGCAAACCGTGCATCGGCGACCGCAGTCCCGACAACGTTCGCTGTAGCGTCAGCACCCGTTTCTATGAAGAACCCGTCGGTTGCGACCACGGGAGCAACTTCCGACGGTGTCGCGGCTGCAACGAACGCTATGGCGACGAGGGAAAGCAAGACCTTCATGACCCGAAGAGTACGCAACGCTCACTGTTGTGGCGCTTCTCGCGGGAAAATGTTCCCGCGAGAAGCGCCAAACCCGGCGGAAGGAGGTCTACCAGGCCAGTTCGTCGCAGCCGGAATGTGACACCGGTTCGATCTGGAACGTCGCGTGGTCTATCCCGAATCGGTTGGCGAGCACATCGCGTGCCGAATCGAGGGTTGGATGAGGGTCGATGCCATCGTCGATCACGATGTGTGCTGTAGCAGTGTTCATCTCTGATGTGAGCGTCCAAACATGCAGGTCGTGCACCTCGAGTACCTCGGGCAAATCGAGCAACAACGTGCGAACTTCATCGACGTCGACCCCATCTGGTGCGGACTCGATAAGGATGCGTATGGCCTTGCGAGCAAGGTTCAACGCACGAGGGATGATGAACAGTCCAATGGCGATACCAACCACGGCATCGATCCCGCTCCAACCGGTGACGATGATGACGACGCCAGCGATGACCACGCCGACGGATGCAAGCATGTCACCGATCACCTCGAGGAACGCACCTTCGATGTTGAGGGACTCACCTGCAGCCTTCTGGAGGAGCCGGAACGCTATGACGTTGATGATGAGTCCACCGATGGCAACCGCCGTCATGAGGCCTGGCTCGACATCAACAGGTGAACGGAACCGCCCTATGGCCTCAACGATCACGTAGGTGGCAACACCGAGAAGGATCACGGCATTGGCAAGGGCGGCCATGATCTCGAGCCTGAAGAGTCCGAACGTGCGCTTGGCGTTCGGCTGCACCCGACCGGCGAGGAGTGCTGCGGCGAGGGCCATTCCCAATCCAAGGGCGTCGGTGAACATGTGCCCCGCGTCAGCCGTAAGGGCAAGGGAACCTGAGACGATCCCTGCGATCAGTTCGACGAAGGCGAACGACGCGACGAGACCGAATGAGATGGCAAGAGGCTTGACGTGCTTGATCGAACCAAGGCTTCCGTGGTCGTGACCCCCGCTCATGATCGGTCCTCGTGGCCGTGCAGATAGTGCTCGATCGCCACATCGAGAATCAGCCGGACGTGCGAGTCGGCAACTGCGTAGTGGACCTCACGTCCGATCTTTCGGGACCGCACAAGACCAGCAAGCCGCAGCTGGCGGAGCTGATGGCTCGTGGCCGATTCCGAAGAACCGATCACCTCGGCGATGGCCCCGACACACAACTCCCCGGCCTCGACAAGCGTGTACACGAGACGGAGACGTTGAGGATCGGAGAGAAGTTTGAATCGTTCGGCGAGCAGATGCGCTTGCTCCTCGTTAAGGAGTCGGCCGACATCGATGCCGATGGTATGAGAATGCTGGTGCTGTTCTGGCATGGACATCATTATATGAATACTTGCTCATATATTCACAGTTCCAATTTTCCGAGCGCTGCCCTGGCGAGGAGGTCGACGTTCGCTTCACGTTCAGCAAGCCTGCGCGCGAGATACGGATACCACGCCACACCGAAGGATCACTCCGATGCTCGCTCACCAAGCTCTCTTGACCTGTGCGCGGCCGACTGGATCGCATCCTGGATCAGTGCCCTGAATCCACCTTCCTCAAGGGTGTGCATCGCAGCCGCCGTCGTGCCACCCGGCGAGGTGACCTCCCCGCGCAACCGAAATGCCGACTTCTCCGATGCGGCAAGGAGCGCCCCAGCCCCCCGCAAGGTCTGGTGGACCAGCTTCTCTGCAGCATGGTGAGGGAGGCCTTCACGGATCGCTGCCTCGATCATGGACTCGGCAAGGAGAAACACGTAAGCAGGCCCCGTCCCCGAGACCGCTGTCACAGCATCGAGAAGATCCTCTGAGAGTTTCAGCGTGTCACCGACTGCACCAAGCACCGCGGACGCCTTCTCGACATCCTCGTCCGTCGCTGTGGAACCGGAGGTGTACGCGGTCATGCCGAGGTCAACGGCCGAAGGTGTGTTCGGCATCGCCCTGATGATCGGCACACCAGGAAGAGCATCTTCGAACACCGCAATCGGGACACCTGCGACGATCGATATGACGGTCTGATCCTCCTTGAGAACCTGATCGACCTCTTCAAGGACAGCTCTGACATCCTTTGGTTTGACAGCGATCATGACGATGTTTCGACCTCTCGCGCCCTCGGTGAGCGACATCGTGGTGGTGATCCCTGTGATGTATTCGAGTTCTCGCGCACGTTCCGGTCGTCGAGTGACGAGCGCTATCTCGGATCGATCCCACCCGGCTCGCAGAAGACCAGAGGCGAAGATCTCTCCCATCGACCCTGCACCGAGGATCGCAACAGTTGGTTTGTCCATCTCCAGAGGATATCGCAATCGCGTCGAGCGACAGATGAGTTACCGGAGCTGCCGGATAGCCAGGGAGAACAGCATGGTCATCTCGTCGGTGAACCCCACGAGTCTGACACTGGTGATCGTTGAATCTTGATCGAAGAGGAAACTCGCGACGCTGTCGACGATGACGACGGCGGCATCAGAAGGCGGGTAGCCGTATATCCCTGCCGAAATCGCAGGTATTGCAACCGTGTGGATCTCTATCTCGGCGGCCATGTCAAGCGCGGCGATGACTGCTGCGGCGAGCAGCGCCTCGTTGTCCTGGTGTTGTTGGAAGATGGGACCTGCAACGTGGACCACGTATGACGAAGGCATCTTGCCAGCCGAGGTGAGTGCAGAGACGCCGGGTTCGAGCGGACCGTACGTAGAGATCCACTCCCGCGATTCGTCATCTATCTCGTCGCCACCAGCGTGTGCGATCGCGAGTGCGATACCTCCGCCGTGTTGTAGCTCGACGTTGGCTGCGTTGACGATCGCATCAACGGTCATCTTGGTGAGATCACCGGTCAGACAGCTGACCGTCGTATCGTTGACCCGAATAGCGGCTGATGCGTCCCTGTCGATGTCGATCGACTTCCACGGGTAGCGGGAAGATGGTTCCTCCGACCCGTTCGTCGTCCAATAGTCAACAAATCCTGACCCATGAAGATCGACCTCGAGACCGTGGGCGACGTCGATCACGCGTTTCGCCACAGCAGATGAAGGATCCACGACTAAGACGTTTGGCGGCAGTCTCCTCGCGATGTCATCACGAACATGCGGATAGTGGGTGCAGCCGAGCACAACAACATCCGCGCCACGTGCCACGATTGGAGGGATGAACTCGTCAAGTATCGCGTCGACCGACGATCCCGATTCGATCGCCGCGGCAAGGCCGGGACACGCCTGCTCCACGACCTCGACACCATCGGCGTGTTCACCTACGAGAGAACGAAAGAGTTCGCCTTGGAAGGTTGCACCGGTTGCAAGCACGGCTATGACGCCGCTCTTCGTCTCTGCAACCGCTGGCTTCACCGCGGGTTCCATACCGACGAACGTCACATCTGGCAGGGTCGTCCTCAGGTAGCTGAGCGCCGCTGCCGAGGCCGAGTTGCATGCGATCACGACGATCGCGACTCCTGCGGATTCGAGATAGCGGGCGAGCAGTTCCGTGCGTGCTCGAACTTCCTCGAGTGACCGTTCGCCATAGGGTCCGAAAGCGTGGTCTGCCACATAGACAAGATCAACCCACGGTGCGCGCTCACGAACGGCATCAAGAACCGTTGTCCCGCCGATCCCCGAATCGAATATCGCTATCGCCACCATATCCGAGCGATGATACGGTGATCGTGCCTCATCACCGGAAGTACCCTGCCGCCATGGGACGGGTACGAGACAACATTGATGACGCAACGAATCGCTGGATCAGCCAGCAGCACATGTTCTTCGTCTCGACCGCTCCTGCTCAAGGTGGGCACGTCAACGTGTCACCAAAGGGACTCGACTCGTTCAGAATCCTGGGGCCACAACAGGTGGGGTACCTTGACCTCACAGGGAGCGCCGCAGAGACGATCGCCCACCTCAGGGAGAACGGTCGGATCACGTTCATGTTCTGCGCATTCGAGGGGCCACCGCGGATCGTCCGCCTCTACGGAACGGGGACGGTCAACCTTCCAGGGTCGGACCTGTTCAACGAACTCACGAACCTCTTCCCTCATCGACGGGCGGTACGTGCATTGATCACGGTCAAGATCGATCGTGTGCAAGATTCCTGCGGCTACTCAGTGCCCCTCATGGACTTCTCGGCGGACCGAACGCGACTCGACTCCTGGGCCGACCAACGGTCAGATGAGGAAATCACGATGTATTGGTGCGAAAGGAACGGGACCAGCATCGATGGCTTGCCAGCGATCGACACACTGTGACCTCTACTCACTCGTCATGCCGAACATATATCGAAGCACGATGACCCCACTCCACCCGATGAGCGCTGCTACGGCATAATTGAGAAGCGCCACGACCGTCGCACCGAGAACGATCACGGGACCCGAACCCGAATCGCCGAACAAGAGAACAAGCACCAGCCATCCGACGACGGCCGCTATCGCTCCTGCGTTGATGATCCACGTCTTTCGGGTCACCCCGTAGATGAAGCCGAACCCGACACCGATCACGAGCACGGTTGGGATCACTTCAGACCCTCGCTATGCGAACCGCGGCTGTGTCACGAATAGTGATTGCGATGAACGAGCTCATTCAGCGACTTTCGTCCTCCGAACCTGGCGGCTCCAGCCGTTGGAGCGGCGTATCCGATCGCGATCGCATACCGACATCGCCGACCCTCGGGAAGCTTGAGAACGTCAGCGGCTATCTCGTCCCTGTGCAACGTGATGGGGCACGTGGCCAGTCCAATGGCGTCCGCGGCAAGCATGATGTTCTGGGCGAGACGCCCCGTATCGAATTCATACCCCTCGGGTTCCTCGACCAAACAGATCGCCACCGGAGCATGGGCGATGGGGGTCGTGAAATCCCCGGCCTTCGTCAAACGGTCCTTTTGCCGGGCATCGTCGACGACGACGAAGGCCCAGTTCTGACGGTTCTTGGACGATCCTGTCCATTGTGCGGCCTTGAGCACCGCCTCGAGTTGCTCTTCGGGTATCGGTCGATCCTCAAAATCCCGGATCGCGCGCAGCTTGAGGATGGACTCATAGGTATCGCTCATGCGCCCACAGTAGACCCACCATCGTCACGAGAAGCCGGAATAGCGAGTCGGTCCGATCGCCGACGGCGTTCGCCGTTTACCATTTACCGTTTACCGGCAAGAAGACGAAAGAGCACCTACCAGCCGCCAACAGCAATCTCTCCGTTCTCCGCTCCGACGGTGAACTGTCGACTGTGCACCGACCCGTTCCTTGGGAGTTGCTACGCAACTCCGGTCTGTCGTCTGAATGCTTCTTCTAGAACGCATCCTCTGGGATGGCCATGATCGCACCGTCCTCGGCCTGAGCTTCAGCTGTGCGAGATGCGATCTTGGGAAGTGCCTCTCGCACGAAGAACCGTGCCGATGCGATCTTTCCGGTGTAGAACGCCTGATCATCCCCGCTTGCATCCGACATACCTGCCGACGCAACTTCGGCGTGCTGCAACAAGAGCCATGCGATGACCACCTGGGAAAGGCTTCTCAGGAGCATGTTCGTGTTGAGTCCGACCTTGTAGATCTCCTCAGGGTTCGCCATCGATGCCATCGAGTAGCCGACGAGGGCTCCGATGTGTGCCTGCACCTGTTCGAGAGCAGCGCCAAGGGCAGCTCGTTCTGTTGCGAACTCTTCCGAGCCGCCTTTGACGTACTCGAGGACCTCTTCGGCCAAACGGGTGAGTGTCTGGCCCTGGTCTCGTGCGATCTTGCGGAAGAACAGGTCGAGTGCCTGGATCGCCGTTGTGCCTTCGTACAACGTGTCGATCTTCGCATCCCGGATGTACTGCTCGATCGGATAGTCCTGGGTGAACCCGGAGCCTCCGTATACCTGGAGAGACGTGGCGAGGAGTTCGTACGCCTTCTCCGACGAATACCCTTTCACCATCGGAAGCAGCAGGTCGTTCAGCTTTGCCCAGTAGAGATCGTCAGGATCGAGTTTCATCCTGTCAAGGGTCATGGCGGTGTACATCCACAAGGCACGGAGGCCCTCTGCATACGACTTCTGGAGCATCAGCATGCGCCGCACGTCAGGGTGCTTGATGATCTCGACACGTGGTGCCGTCTTGTCCATCATCGCCGTCATGTCAGCGGACTGCACACGCTCCTTTGCGTACTCAAGAGCGTTCAGGTAGCCAGTCGAGAGCGTCCCTGCGGACTTGACGCCGATCATCATGCGTGCGTCCTCGATCACGTGGAACATCTGACGGATGCCCTCGTGCACGTCGCCCACGAGGTAGCCGACACAGGGTTCGTCGACACCCATGGAGAGCTCGACCGTAGAAGAACCCTTGATACCCATCTTGTGTTCGATGTTCGTTGCATGGATCCCGTTGCGCTCAGCAAGCGATCCGTCGGGGTTCACGAGGTACTTCGGGACGATGAACATGGAGAGACCCTTGGTACCGACCTCGCCTCCCTCGCGTCGTGCGAGGACGAGGTGGACGATGTTGTCGAAGTAGTCGCTCTCTCCGGAAGTGATGAAGCGCTTCACACCTTCGAGGTGGTAGGTGTTGCCCTCGACGTGAATCGCCTTTGAGGTGCCAGCTCCGACGTCGGAGCCTGCGTCCGGTTCCGTCAGAACCATGGTGGCGCCCCACCGCTTGTCGACGATCCACTGCGCCCAGGTGTTCTTCTGCTCCTCGGTGCCAACCGTAGCGATGACCTTCGCCATCAACCCTCCCGAGGCATATAGGAATACAGCTGGGTTGGCACCGATGAAAAACTCGCCGGTCGCCCAACGCAAGGAATCCGGCGCACCGAATCCACCGAGGTCCTGTTCGATTCCTAGAAGATGCCATCCCCCGTCATAGAGAGCGTCGAGACTCTTCTTCACGCTGTCGGGAAGGGCGACCTCGCCATCGACAAGTTCAAGACCTGCCCGATCGGCATCGACGAAACTCTCAGCGAAGTCCTCGCGAGCAAGTCGTTCGACCTCGCGGAGGGCATCACCCGCTGTGTCGACGTCGAACGCGTCGAACGGTGCTGTCCCGTACCAGTCGCCGACCTTGAGGAACTCGAACAGATTGAATTCGATGTCCCTGAGATTCGTTTTGTAGTGACTCATATTCCACCTCGTATCACGCAACCAGGACAGATACGCGGGGAACCACGTTCTGTCGAAACTCCGACGTAATTTGAGTATACACCCAAGTTTGAGTGTTCACTCATAATTGAGTGCCTACACTTCGTGGTGCGTACGATGCGAATGGCGAGAGAAGGAAAGCGTGGCGAGGTACCAGGTCGGTCTCCAGACTGAGGCGAAGATCATCGATGCAACACGTTCATTGCTTGCCGAGGGTGGTCTTGAAGCCACGACGCTCAAATCGATCTGCGAACGTGCAGAGGTCCGCTCAGGTAGTTTCTACAACCTCTTCGATTCAAAGGAAGAGGCGATCCTACGGGTGGTACGTGAATCGATCGAAGCCGTGGATCCTGATCCCGACGGAGCAGGAACCGATAGCGTTGACGATCTCGTTCGCGCCTACATCCGCTTCTTCTCCGAGGAGCCTCAACTCGCTCGTGTGTACGTGGTCGCGGCCCTCAACGGTGACTCCACGGGCGAGAGCGCCAGCCGACGGTTCCTACGTCACCATCTGCGACGGGTCGAACGGTTCGCTGATGCGATGGCGAGATCCGACACACACCTCGGGAGGGACGAAGCAACGGTGAAGGCGGAGCTTCTTCTCGGAGCACTCGATGGTCTCGCGTTTCGCTGGTCACTCGAACCGGAGTTCGAGTTCGACAAGTACGCCCTGCTCGCAGCCGAACGTCTCAAGTAGCGCTCACGAGCTGAGGGCGGATCAGTACGGAACGCCAATCGCGTTGCACAGGAACGCGTTGAAGGCAGACCCTGCCTTGAAGACCTTCGCAAGATCGGCATCGAACTCGGGCGATGAGATCGCTTTCTGGGTGAACTTGTGTCCTGCGATGAAACTTTTCATGCGCAGGTCATCTGCGTACGGAGAGCCATCATCGAACTCCTTGGGAATGCGCTTCAAGCGGTCTTCCTCACCCACATCAAGGGCCCACACGTTCGTGAACGCCTTGTACTTCGTGGCCTTCTTCCACGCATCCGGATCTTGGTAGATCGCCTCTCGTATCTGACGGGCGACCTTTGGCTCCGGATGCCAAATACCTATCCCAGCGAAACAAGCTCCTGGTTCGAGGTGAACGTAAAAACCAGGCGCATGGACATCTTTCCCCATCTCGTGACGGAACTGGATTCCGACGTTCGTCTTGTACGGCGTCTTGTCCTTGCTGAAACGGGTGTCGCGGTACGGACGCATCAGTGAGCCGCCGTTGGTTCTGGTGTCAGCGAGGAAGTGGTCAGACATCGACTGCAGGCGCGGTTCGAAGTCAGCAATGAACTCCTTGGCGGGATCACGAATGATCCGGATGTACCGATCCTTGTTCTCGTCCCACCACGGCTTGTTGTTGTTTTGCTCAACCTCACGAAGGAACGTGAAGAGGGCTGGGGTGAAGTATGACTGTCGCATGAGGAACCTTCCTTCCACTCCCCAACCTACGTCAACACAGCGACAGATTCCACCGCCCCGCCACACGTACCGGAACGTGGTCGCCCTACGATTGACGTGATCGGAGGCACGATGGAGTATGCACTACAGGTCTCAGGGCCGTACCAGAAGTTGCTCGACGGAGCGTCGTTCGCACAGGAGCGCGGGCTCGTTGCGCTCGCACTTCCAGACCACTATCTCATGGCCCTGACGGATGAAGAGGCCAAGACCACTGCTGCGCCGGACGCGTTCGTCCAGCTAGGCGGCCTCGCCCGCGACACCAAAGACATCGATCTCGTGATGCTCGTCACCCCCATTACTTTTCGTCACCCAGCTGTGATCGCAAAGATGGCCGTAACGTTGGATCGCATGTCCGGGGGTCGCTTCACGCTCGGTATCGGGACGGGATGGATGGATCGTGAGCACGAAGTATTTGGCTTGGCATACCCGGATATGAAGGAACGATTTGAACGGCTCGAGGAATGCCTCGCATACGTCACCGCAGCGTTCGACCCCGAAGCCCCAGGCTACCAGGGTACCTATTACCAGCTCGAGTCATTCCCGCTGGCTCCACCTCCGCTTGGCAAGATACCGATCCTGGTTGGCGGCACCGG
>JAMBLJ010000150.1 GCA_023336815.1 Actinomycetes bacterium | reverse complement strand
GCGGCAAGGAGGAAGAGGGCAGGGAACGCGATCGACATCGCTCCGAACCCATCGACATCGAGTTGGAGCGTCGAGGCAGATGGGTGGTCAGCTCTGTTCACGATGCTTGTCGCTCCAGCTTGTGAGGCAACATCATGCACACGAGCGTCAACATCGGTGGCGCCTATATCTTGATCGTAGAGCACGAGCGTTTCCCGAACGGAAACGTTATCGGGGAGTTGCGATACGAGTGATTCGTCTACGAAGAACACACCGAATTGTTCCGGATCAGGGAAGATCTCCTGGGTGCTTGCCGCAGGCCAGATGTACTCGGCGGACGCAGCGATACCTGTCACGGTGAAGGTCTGCTTAGGGCCGACCTCGACGGTGAACTCGTCACCGATGGTGATGTCAAAGGTACGTGCCACGTGTACCTCGGCGGCAGCATCGAAGTCGACAGACGACGATATGTAGGTGCCCTCTTCGATGTCGATCTTGTTGACCCCAGGCTGGTCATCAGCAGGTGTACCCACGAGTCTGCCAAGTAGGGTACTTGTGCCAACGGTGACGGGAAGGTCGGCCGTGTGGCGAACCGTCACGGTGGCAACGCCAGAGATCGCCTCGATTTCCGTCGCCATCCCGTCAGCTCCACCGGCGATCGTCATATCAGCGAACGCAAGTCTCTCGTACGTTTGTTCGTAGCTTGCGGTGAGGTTGCGATACGAGTCATAGGTCGCGGCGAACATCATCACACCGATCACGACCGTCAGTCCGACGGCGAGGAACTGCCACCGTTGTCGGCGCATGTCCCTCCGTCGCTTCCGTCCGAGATAGCTCACCAGCGGAGCTCCGCTGCTGGGGTGGGAGCGAGGTTCACATCGTCGCCAACGATTCGGCCGTCGCGGAGCCTGATGACACGATCCGCCATCTCTGCGATCGTTGAATTGTGCGTGACAAGGAACACCGTACGGTCTTCACCCTGTGTCGTGGACTTAAGTAGATCCAGGATCGTGCGCCCGGTTTCGAGATCGAGTGCGCCTGTTGGCTCGTCACACAGGAGTAGTGGTGGGTCCTTCACGATCCCTCGTGCGACAGCGACACGCTGTTGTTGGCCGCCCGACATCTGACCAGGGAAATGACCAGCGCGATCGGTGAGACCAACCTCCTCGAGCTTGCAATCCGACCTCGCTTCGGCGTCGTCTCCCGTGATCTCTGCAATGAGAGCAACGTTCTCGTGCGCGGTGAGCGTGGGAACGAGGTTGTAGAACTGAAATACGAACCCGACAGTGGACCGCCGGAATTCGGTTCTGTCTTCATCGGACATTCCAGCGATCTCCACACCGTTGACGGTGAGGCTGCCAGATGTCGCTGGTTCAAGAGCGCCGATCTGGTTCAAGAGTGTTGTCTTTCCTGAACCCGATGGTCCGAGGAGGACGACAAACTCGCCCGGATCGATCGTAAACGTCACACCGGAGAGGGCCTCAGTGGCTGTGTCGCCGTCGCCGTAGATCTTGGTGAGGTCGTGTGCGACAACGATGGGCTGGACCATGGTGGTACTCGATTCTCTCGACGCGGCTGGTCTCGATAGATGAAATTATAGTGACTACAATAATTCATTGTTGGCTCGGATGCGGGCAGGTGTACGAGGGAGGCCACGAGTGCCGTCGAGGAGAGAACTCAACAAGCAGGCAACGTTCGAAGCGATCGTTGCGGG
>JAMBLJ010000149.1 GCA_023336815.1 Actinomycetes bacterium | reverse complement strand
CAGACAGCAGATATCAGACAGCAGATATCGGACTCGGACGTCTGACCCCGGATCGCTCTGAGATGCTTGTCTGCTATCTGTTGTCTGATCTTCACAGCAGCCAGGTTGCGATCAGGAGGAAGCTGCCGAAGCCAACGGCGTCTGTGATCATCGTGAGAAAGATGTTCGAAGCCATCGCGGGATCCTGATTCAGACGACGGAGTAGGAGGGGGATGCTTGCGCCAGCGAGAGCTGCGGTCACCGCACCGATCATCATCGAGACCCAGATGATCACCGCCATCTCCTGTGGCGATGGGTTGGCACCCGTACCGCCGTCTGACGCGAATACGGCAACGGTGAAAGCGACGAGCGCAGCACCAACGCTTGCGATCACGGCACCGCGCACAACTCCAACGATCAGCTCGCGTCGCACTGCTCGCGCCTCCCTTCCGGGAGGCAGCTCGTTCACCGCGAGGGATCTGATCGTTACCGCGATCGCCTGTGCACCGCTGTTTCCAGACAGGCCAGCAACCAGTGGCATGAATGCAGCGAGCAGGGCGTATCTTGCCAGGGTGTCCTGGAACTGGGCCACGACGAACACCGTGATAAACCCTGCCGCGAGGTTGACGAGGTTCCATGGCAGACGTCGACGAACGGACTCTCGTACCGGTGTGAAGACCGACTCTTGTTCACCGGCGCCGAACATGAGCGCGATATCCTCGCCGGCCTCGGCTTGGATAGCTTCGATGGCTTCTGCGACCTTCACCATGCCAACGAGTCGGCCTTCATCGTCGACGACCGGGAGCGCTATCAAGGTGTACTTCTGGATCAATTCGGCGACTTCTTCGCGGTCGGTGTCTGTGCGGACCATTGCAACGTTGTGATCCATGATGTCCTCGAGCCCGATGTGGGGGCGCGCGAAAACAAGCTCGCGAAATGGCACAACACCGGTGAGGCGATGTTCCTCATCAACGACGTACACGTATCGGAGGTTCGCTCCCAGTTCGTCGTGGAGGCGTCTCAGCGCCTCGATGGCCTCTCCCGATGTGAGACCAGCCGGAAGCGATGCCACATCGGTTGTCATCATTCCACCGGCCGTGTCTGGGGCGAAGTGGAGCAACGTCTGCACATCGGCTGCCGTCGCAGGGTCGAGTGCGTCGAGGACGGCCTCTCTCTCATCAGGGTCGAGCGCACCGATGAGGTCGACCGCCTGATCGGTCTCCATCTCTGAGATCAACGCAGCAGCGTCATCGGGATCGAGTTCTTCGATGACGTCGGCTGCTGCCTTCGGTTGCATCTGATCAAGGACATCGCCAGCATCGACGAGGTCGAGATCCTTCAGAAGGTCTGCCGCACCCTCCTCGTCCAGAGCTTCGAGGATGTCGGCAGCCTCGTGAGGATCTCCGCCAGCGATCTGCTCCCAGGCGTCCTGATGAGAATCGAGGTACTCCTCAGCCTCGACCGGCTTACGGCGCGCGAGTTCCCGGATGGCGGTTCCCAGGTGGGCAGGTCGGCGAAATCGAATCTTCATGGCTTACGCAGCCTATCGCCTGGCGTCATGGTTGGAAGACCGCTGTCGGGTGTGCGGAACGGGTTGTGACGCGCAACGGGTCCCCAGGGGGATAGGGACCCGTTGCATGTGTGCACAGGCTCCCCAGGGGGGACGAGGGAGCCTGTCAAGGGTCGTTATGGCGACCCAGCCCTCACAGGATATCGCATCGGCGTCCGACATCAAGTCGATTCTGCAAAAACGGAGTCAGGAAGTAATGATGGAGCCTGATGGCCCGTGTTCAAACGCACGCTCCACGATGCGCCCTATGGTCCAGCTGGTCGTGTCGACGTCAGTCATAGCTTGGTGCAGAGCCGATTCGAGTGGCTCATCGACAGCGAGAAGAAGACCGCCGCTCGTCTGGGCATCCGCGAGCAAGATCTTGGAAGTTTCTCCTGCAGAACCGAAGAGACACATCTTCTCGACTGCCTCCAAGTTGCGTTTCGTTCCTCCTGGCACCATTCCCGCATCGAGAAGCTCTCGGGTCCCATCGATGACGGGGACGTTTTCTACTTCGATGTACGCGCTCACACCCGATGCGCGAACCATCTCCGATAGATGGCCGAGTAGTCCGAACCCTGTGACATCGGTCGCGGCATCCACGCCAACGCGTCGAGCAGCCCCTGCAGCCTCCCGGTTGAGCAACACCATGGTCGCGATCGCCTGTTGCTCGACGTCCCGCGTCACCTTCTGGTTCTTGATAGCGGTCGCAATGATGCCCGTCCCTATGGGTTTCGTGAGGACGAGCACCTGACCAGGTTTCGCGTTCGCATTGGTCATGATCTGGTCTGGAGGTATGAGACCTGTCACAGCGAATCCGTACTTCGGTTCCGCGTCGTCGATCGAGTGGCCCCCGACGACCACGCATCCGGCCTCTGCCATGACATCGATCCCACCCTCGATGACACGCTGGAGCACCTCAAACGGGATCGTGTCACGCGGCCAACCGATGAGTTGGAGCGCCGTTAGTGGATCGCCGCCCATGGCATATACATCTGAGAGTGCGTTGGCTGCAGTGATCCGACCCCAGTCGTAGGGATCATCGACGACGGGCGTGAAGAAATCAACGGTTTGGACGAGTGCTCGGCCATCGTCGATGCGAAAAACGCCGGCGTCATCCGACCCGCTGATTCCTACGAGAAGATCCGGGTGAGTCGTTGCAGGATGGTTGTGCAGGGGACGCAGAACCTGCGTCAGCTCGTCAGGGCCGAGCTTGCACGCTCAACCGGCGCCGTGTGAAAAGGAGGTCAGGCGTATGGGTTCCATGAGGGGGAGAGTAACCAGAGCACAGACGTCAGATAGCAGAGGACAGAGATGGATGGCCGTTCGTCAAGGAGGTTCATTGTTTACCGTTTACCGTTCACCGTAAGACTGCTTCGATCCACTCGGGGAAGACCGTCCAGCGACTCTTGGGGCTTGCGATACCCCTTTTCTCGGTAAACGGTAGACGGCAGATGGCAGAGATGGATGGCCGTTCGTCAAGGCGGTTCACTGTTTACCGTTCACCGTAAGACTGCTTCGATCCACTCGGGGAAGGCCGTCCAGCGACTCTTGGGGCTTGCGATGCCCTTCTTGTCGGTAAACGGTAAACAGTGAACGGGTAAACCTCAAACACATCGGCGGAACCTTGCTTGGCGATCGTGGGTGCCTCACGGTTCCTGCCACAATGGTGTGTCGAGACGGATCGGAGAGATGATGCGGGTTGCAGTTGTTGGTGGAGGGACGATGGGTGTGGGCATCGCTCATCGGTTCGCGGTTCGGGGCGGTACAGCGATCCTCGTTGATATCGATCTCGAGGCAGCCACGAGCGCCGTTGCGCGAACCGAACGGACTATCCACGCCGCGGCGGAGCGCGGGAAGATCTCGACCCAAGACGCGGAAGCGGCTATCGGTCGACTCTCTGCGGTTGGTTCCGTGGATGACCTGCCGACCGGTCTTGATCTCATCGTCGAGGCGGTCATCGAGGATCTCGATCTCAAGCGGTCGATACTCGCTGAAGCGGAGGGTCGTGTCCCTCAAGTGCTCGCGTCGAACACATCAAGTATCTCGATCGACTCTCTCGCCATCGGTCTAGGGCGTCCGGGTAGCTTCGCTGGAATGCATTTCTTCAATCCTGTGTGGGCGATGCATCTTGTTGAGGTAATCCGGGGGAAGGAAACCAGCCAGGGGACACTCGACGCAGTGGAGGCGATCGTCGCGTTCCTTGGTATGGAACAGGCGGTGATCAACGACGCTGCGGGTTTTGCTACGAGCAGGCTTGGTGTTCTCGTTGGGATCGAAGCGATCCGTATGGTCGAAGAAGGAGTCGCGGATCCGCTCGACATCGATCGGGCCATGTCGCTTGGATATCGACACCCGATGGGTCCCTTGATGCTTGGCGATCTTGTCGGTCTCGATGTGCGGCTCAAGATCGCAGATCATCTGGCATCGGTGTACGGCGATCGATTCCTGGCGCCAGATCTTCTCCGCCGGATGGTCGCCGAGGGTCTGCTGGGGAAGAAGTCGGGACGTGGCTTCTACGACTGGTCCTCTGGATCAGCCGAACCGATCCAGAAAACCTGAAATCCGTTCGTAGCTCAGATCTGGTGCATCGAGCAGGGGGTTGTGCCCTGCACCGGATATCGATACGGCTACCGCCTCGGGAATCAGTCCTGCCATGGTGTTGGCGTACTCGCCGTACTTGTGATCGTTCTCCCCGTAGAGGATGAGAACAGGGATCTTGAGTTCATGAAGGCGGTTCCACACCGGCTCCTGGGAGCCCTGGCCCAGACCTTCGAGAGCCGCAGCAAGGGCCATCGGGGTGTTCTGTTCCCTGACGGCCCGGTCGGCTTGACGGACATCCTCCGGCAGGTGCGACGTATCGGTGAGACCGCGAGTTGTCCAGGTATCGAGAAGGCCATCGATCGTAACTGAGCGCATCGCTGTGGCGAGAGTTCTATCGGCCGCGGCTCTCTCCGTACGAAGCGTTGTGTCCTCGATACCTGGGGATGTTGAGACGAGGATCAGGGAGGGAACGACTTCTGGCCGTTCTATAGCTGTCGCGACAGCGATCCTTCCGCCCTGGCTATAGCCGAGCAATGGCGCGTCGCCATCGGTCGATTCGAGCACGTCAGCGATGAGACCGATCGTTGATGGCATGGCTGGTGAGATACCAGCACTGAAACCGTGGCCTGGAAGATCCGGTGCGTACACCGTTCTGTCCAAGCAGAGCAGACTCCCGGCGAACTGTTCACCCGTCAATGTGAACCCATGGAGAGCGACAAGCGGTGGACCCGATCCGAACCGGCGAACGTGGAGCACTCGTTGGGCGCCTATGCGTCGTCGATCGGAATCTCTGTTGTGAGCACCTTGTACACGATGCCCGCGATCGCGGCCAATACCACGAGAAGGATGAGTTTCTTCATATCCCAAGGATACAGGAGACATCAGACAACAGATGACAGATACCAGAGGTCTGTCCCACGGTCGTCTGTGATCTGATATCTGGCATCCGTCGTCTGCTCTTTGGCGTCTTCGGTGTTCTTCCGATAGCCTGTCGTCATGCCCGAATTGACGCAGCGTCGACGTCGTGTGTTCGCATTTGCCGCCTGGGCCACACTGGCTTTCAACATCCTGGTCATCCTCGGCGGCACGATCGTGCGTGCCACGGGTTCAGGCGATGGATGTGGTGACACCTGGCCGAAGTGCGGCGACCAATTCATACCGCCGAATGCGACCGTTGAGACGCTGATCGAGTTCTCTCACCGTGTGTCGTCGTTTCTTGCGGGTGTTGGTGTGGCCAGCCTGGTTGTGTTGGCACTGTGGTTCTTTGCGAAGGGTCATCTTGTTCGCAAGGCTGCGATCGTGTCTGGCGTCGTCCTCGTCATCGAAGCCCTTCTCGGCGCCGCCCTGGTCGTTTTCGGCTGGGTCGATGCAGATGTTTCAGTTGGCCGTCTGATCGTTGTGCCCCTTCACCTGACCAACACTTTCCTTCTCCTTGGCTCGCTCGCGGTCACGGCGTGGTGGGGAAGTGGTAACCCGCTCCCTACGCACTGGCCGGATCGTTCAACGATGCGCTGGCTCGTAGGAGGCGCACTTGTGATCGTTGTACTCGGTGCAACCGGGGCGCTCAACGCACTGGCGGACACGATCTTTCCATCGGACACCGTGACGGGCAACCTCACAGAGAAGTTCGGACCTACGGCGCCCCTGTTGAGCAATCTTCGCATCATCCACCCCATTCTCGGGATCGTTGGAGGTTTGCTGGTTGGGTGGATCGCATCGAGCCGTTCTCGGTTCGGTTCGCCGATGACAAGACGTATGGCATCCACGGTGACCATCCTCGTGCTGAGCCAGTTCTTCATCGGAGTCGCGAATATCTTTCTCCTCACACCGCTGTCGCTCCAGGTGCTGCACCTGATGGTGGCCGACCTCCTGTGGGTCGCCTACATTATTTTAGCTGTATCCCTGATCGGTGATGGAGTGACTTCGCGGACGAAACAGAGGGTCTCGGCGTGAGTGCTCGACGATCCGATACTGCCGAGGTCCCATCGACTCTTGCGACGTATATCGAAATGACGAAGCCCCGAATCATCGAACTCCTCCTGGTGACGACGGTGCCCGCCATGGTGGTTGCAGCCGGGGGTTGGCCTGGTAGCTGGCTCGTTCTATGGGCTCTTGTTGGCGGTGCGCTGTCTGCGGGTGGTGCGAACGTGATCAACCAGGTGTACGACCGTGACATCGATCGGATCATGGCGAGAACCAGGAATCGGCCTCTTCCAACAAACCGCACGACAGCGACGAGCGCGACTGTATTCGGTGTAACGCTCGGCATTCTTGGATTCGTGGTCCTGTGGGCTGGCACAACCCTGCTGGCTGGTGTTCTGAGCGTCGTCGCGTTCACGTTCTACGTCTTTGTTTACACGATGCTTCTCAAGCGCTCGAGCACACAGAACATCGTCATCGGTGGTGCAGCTGGAGCCGTGCCCGCGTTGATCGGGTGGGCCGCGGTCACTGGTGACCTTGCAATGGCTGCCTGGGTCATGTTCTCGGTGATCTTTTTCTGGACCCCGCCGCACTTCTGGGCGCTTTCACTGAAGTACGAGGACGACTATCGCAAGGCAGAGATCCCGATGTTCCCTGTGGTCGCAGGTGCTCAAGCAACCTTCGAACAGATCCTGTGGTATTCAGTGGTCACGGTCGGGGCGACCCTGATGCTCATCCCCGTCGCGGGACTCGGCTGGATATATGCGGTTGTGGCTGTTGTGCTGGGTGCACCGATGATCGCTATCCCCGTGCGGCTGCGGGGAGGCTCCGTGAAACCGATGAGGTACTTCGTCTTCACCAACCTATATCTTGCCTCGATCTTCCTTGCCATGATGATCGATCGTCTGGTGTTCGATACCGGTATCGGTGCGACCAACGTGTGGATGGTGATCGCGTCCGTCGCTGTCATCGGTGGACTGACGATGGTCGCTTTGGTAGAACGACGGCCCGAGGTGCGTCTACCCAAGAATTCGGCGTTGCGTCACACTCTCGAAGTGACGGTCACGATGATGGCAGGGTTGGCCCTAGTCGTAGCTTCCTGGATGTCGATCGCCTAGATCCCCTCGTGCTTTCGACTGCGGGAACGCTCGATACATTCCGTGGGAGTTGCTCCGCAACTGCAAACTGTGAACTGTCGTCTGTTGTCCGCCAATTGCCTGAGTAGTCTCCCGACATGCGTGACACAGCCCCCATTCGGCCCGAGGAGCAGTTCGACGAGGCGAGGGTTGCTACCTATCTGCACCGCTATCTCCCTGACTTGTTCTTGTGTGACGACATCCGGTTCGACCAATTTCCGGGTGGTGCTGCGAACCTGACATACCGCGCCTGGTGTACCGAAGGTGCTGAATACGTCCTGCGGCGAGCCCCCCTCGGTGTCGTTGCTCGAGGTGGGCACGACATGGCTAGAGAACATCAGGTTCTCTCCCGACTCTGGCGTCGATACTCCCTCGCCCCCAGGGCCTTCCATTTCTGTGACGACGCGGCGGTGATGGGCAAGCCCTTCTTCGTCATGGAACGGCGTCACGGGTACGTCGTGCGTCGGGACTGGCCGGACGGGTTCGTTGGAGATGTAGGACGGCAATTCGTGGTCGCCACATCTCTTGTGGATGCCCTTGCCGATCTGCATGCCGTCGAGCCGGATGATGTGGATCTCGGCGGCCTCGGACGACCCGACGGGTTCGTAGATCGCCAGATCGAGGGATGGTCCCTGCGATGGCAGGCGGCCGCAACACGACCGGTGCCAGACATGGTGAGCCTCGGTGCCCTACTCGCTAGAAGGGTCCCGACTTCGCAGCGCACGGTCGTCCTTCACAATGATTTCAAACTCGACAACACCATGATCGGTGACGACGGACACCTCGTGGCGGTCTTCGACTGGGATATGGCAACACTTGGCGATCCGCTGGTTGACGCGGGGACCTTGCTTGCGTACTGGGCGCAGCCCGACGATCCCACGCGTCTTGTCTTCGGCGCCAACGCTGTTGCGATCGGGGATGTGATGTCGAAGGAGCAGGTTCGTGAGAGGTATGCACATCGGTCGGGTCTCGACCTTGAGGGGATCGACTTTTATGAAGCGCTTGCTCTGTTCCGGATCGCGGTCATCATCGAGCAGATATACGCCCGATACGTCGCGGGACAGACGTCGGACGAGCGGTTCGCCGCATTCGAACCGCTTGCGCCTCTCTTGGCATCCGCGGCGATGGCTGTGCTCTCGGTCTGAACCCCATCTTCCGGGGTAGTGTTCGCTGCGTGGTGCCATGGCATCGCGTGAATCGCTCGCTACACAGGGACATGGCGAAGTGCACGAATGAACACCGAACGAATCGAAACCCTCCGCGCGGAGATCGACGAGATCAACACCGAGCTTCTCGGACTTATCTCTCGCCGTCTCGAGCTTTCGGTACAGATCGGTGCGTTGAAACAGGAGTCCCGCCTGCCCTTGTACTCGGAGGATCGGGAACGCGATCTGATCGATCGATTTCGCATGGCCGCGGAGGCTCTTGACATCGATCCCGACTATGCGGCAGAACTCATGACTGTCGTACTCGTACATTCGAGGGCCGCGCAGCACAAGACCAACAGCGCAGCGATCGAAGAAATGGACGACGGCGTGAGTGGTTCGGCGTGACCGATCAGGAATCCAGACGTAGCGCTGACGGGCTTGTCCGATGTTGGTGGGGCGACGGTGACGCTGACTATTCCGCCTATCACGACTCGGAGTGGGGATTCCCCCAGGGTGATGACATCCGACTCTTCGAGAAGGTGTGTCTCGAGGGTTTCCAGTCCGGTCTCAGTTGGTTGACGATCCTGCGCAAACGAGAGAATTTTCGCTCTGCGTTCGCCGGATTCGATCCTGGCGCGGTTGCGCTGTTCGATGAGGGCGATGTCGAGCGACTCCTTCAGGATGCGGGCATCGTACGTCACAGGGGCAAGATCGAAGCGACGATCAACAACGCAGCGCGGTCGCTCGAGATGCGCGACGAGTTCGGATCGCTGGCCGCCTACTTCTGGTCGTACGAACCGGATCGGTCCGACGCACCAACTGAGATTCCTGCAACGACCGAGGTTTCTGTCGCCCTATCGCGTGACCTCAAGAAGCGCGGGTGGAAGTTCGTCGGTCCAACAACGATGTACGCGTTGATGCAGGCCATGGGGCTTGTGAACGATCATCTTGCTGGTTGTTATGTGAGGCCACTCGTCGAACAAGCCCGCCGCGACTTCTCTTCCCCTGCCCCAACTCCGGGCTGATGGGAACGCCAGGAGGCGTTCCTTGGGAGTTGCTTCACAACTCCGGGGCTGTTGGGAACGCCAGGAGGCGTTCCTTGGGAGTT
>JAMBLJ010000148.1 GCA_023336815.1 Actinomycetes bacterium | reverse complement strand
CCGATTCCGCCACAGAAGACGATCGACTTCCTTGCTGGTCTCCAATCCACGGAGCTTCACGATGTAGACGACATCTACTGGGTCGGGCGAGTGACGCTGGTTTCGGCCTCGAAGGATATCAAAGTGTTCGACGCGGTATTTCGTTCCTGGTGTTCTCGCACGATCTCTGTCGTCGATACCTCTCAGGCGAGGGACGAGGAGAGCGAGGTGGAGAGGCCGACAGCCACGAGGGACGAGAATCTCTCCGAGATCGCGATGGGTGAAGGAACAGGTAGAGACGCGAGCAGCGACGAGATTCTCGGTCGCCGCCGATTCGACACCACGTCAGGGTCTGCGCGCAGGCGCTGCCTTGACATCAGCGAGACGGCGAGACGCGTGGCGCCACAGGAGCGGACGCGCCGCCTCAAGAGATCACAGAGAGGCCACATACTCGACCTTCGTCGGATGTTCGCCTCAGCCCTCGGCAACGACGGCGAAATCATCGACTTGGCGTATCGATCCGCGCCATCTCGCGCTCGGAAGTTCCTCATTCTGATTGACGTATCGGGCTCACTCAAGGCACACAGCGCAGACTTCATCAGATTCGGTCACGCTGTCGTACGCGGCAGCGATCGATGCGAGGTCTTCACGCTTGGCACTCGACTGACACGAGTCACAGAGACACTCCGCTTCGCCGATGTTGACGACTCCCTCGATGCTCTCTCCGAGTTGGTGCTCGATATCGACGGCGGAACTCGAATTGGTACGGCACTCAACGCGTTCCTGGCGTCGAGTCGCTTGCGCACGCTAGCCAGCGGCGCTGAGGTCATTGTTTTGTCCGATGGGTTAGAGGTCGGATCCCCTGATTCGATGGTCGCGGCTGTGGAGCGGCTGGCGCGGGTTGCCCACCGACTCGTGTGGCTCACTCCACTCGCGGGTTCACCAAATTTCGTCCCTGTAACGAAGGCAATGATTGCGATCCGACCGTTCCTCGATCGCATCGGGTCAAGTGCTTCCCTCGGTGATCTGGAAGCGGAACTCGAATACCTCGCGATCCTCGATCGACGCGCTCGCCGACAGTCCCCGACGCAGCGAGCATTCTGTCTCACGCACCCGCCAAGGGACAAGACATGAGCGAACCGTTCTTATTTGACGTCGTGGACTCTCATCACCATATCTGGCGTCTCGATGATCTCCCATGGCTGGCGGGTAAAATTGTGCCGAGGATCTTCGGCCCGTACGAGCCAATTCAGCGTGACTATCTCGTTGACGAATATCGTTCCGAAGCATCGGCTTCTGGCGTGACAAAGAGTGTGTACGTCCAAGTCAACTGGCCAGCAGATCGCGCCGTCGATGAAGTTCGCTGGGTCCAGGAGGTCGCAGACGAGTCCGGCTGGCCGCATGCGATTGTTGCGTCGGCCGACATGTTCGATCCAAAGTGCATCGAAACCTTCGAGCAGCAGCAAGAGATCTCGCCACTGTTGCGCGGCATGCGCTTGCAGCTGCATTGGCACGAGTCAGCCCTCTACCGATTTGCGT
This sequence comes from Actinomycetes bacterium, assembly GCA_023336815.1. GTDB lineage: Bacteria > Actinomycetota > Acidimicrobiia > Spongiisociales > UBA5794 > JAMBLL01. Next base: position 1,251 of record JAMBLJ010000148.1, on the reverse strand, counting down.
CAGATCCGACCCAGATGCACGACCCTGTCTTTCGTCGAAATCTCTCTCTCCTTCCGCGGTTCGGGTGGTCGTTCGAGCTCCAGGTGTTCTCATCCCAATTCGAGGACGCCGCACGCATGGTCGGCGAACATCCAGACATTCCGTTCGTACTCGTTCATGCTGGCATGCTCGAGGACAACGAGCCAGAGGCTGTGTTTCGTTGGGCCAAAGGAATGTCCAAGCTGGCAAGTCACGAGAACGTTGTTGTCAAGTTGACCGGTCTCGGCACCTTCGTTCGGCGCGTTGACCCTGAGCTGATCTCGATGGTTGTCCACCGCTGTCTCGACTGGTTCGGCCCAGACCGCTGCATGTGGGGAAGCAACTTTCCAGTCGAGAAGCTGTGGACGGACTATGCAACTCTGCTCGGCACGTATCAGCGTGCGCTTTCTGGGTACGACGGGGCCACCCAAGCTGCTGTGTTCGGCGGCACAGCCAAACGGATATACGGCATCAGCTGACTTGAGAAATTCTACAGTCATCTGTCGGATCTACCCTGCTGGTTCCCCGATCCTGGAGTAAGTGCGAGAGCAGGCAGGGCATCACAGTAGCTCAATCACTCTTGAACGATATCGGCATCTGTACGAGGTAGATCCTCAATGCCTCGCTGAAGCCCTCGATGCTGCATTCGCGACCGGACTCGTAGTACAGCAACACCGAGGCGATTCCTGTCGCAGACAAGGAAGCGGGCAAATGGCCAGGACGATCCCGCGGGATCGGCTGAAACGCAGGGACTCAGAGTGAGCGGGTGAGGGGAGTCGAGCCCCGCATCCAGCTTGGCAGGCAGCGTCCCGCTGAGAGGCACAATGTCATATACACCGTTCAACGCGACACTGCCGATGTATTGCAATGACCCCTTGAGCCCGCAAGCCACGTTCTTTGAACTCTTGCCATCGTTGGGTGGAGGGTTGCTTCCCATATGCGTACCGCAATGGTCCTCGACGCGCTCGAGATGGCACGCTTGGCAACGTCTTGCCCGGCGATGTGTGTACGCTCGCTGATGCACCTGCTACTCCACAAGTGATGAATGCCGCACACAAGCAACCTCATAACTGTGTTCATCGAGAACGAAGCCGGATCGGTCATCAAACAGCACTTCGACGAGGCGACTCTTTCGATCGAGCGCACCGAGCACGTGGGCGCGGCGTATCCCTTCCCCTACGGGTTCATCCCAGAGACACTCGCACCGGACGGCGACGCAGTGGACTGCTTTGT
>JAMBLJ010000147.1 GCA_023336815.1 Actinomycetes bacterium | reverse complement strand
GGGCCTTCTCGATAATCCCGAAGCAACGCTTGGTCTGAGCATAGGCGTCGCCTGGCGCGAAGGTAGAACCATCATCAGCCACCGGCGCGGTGCCGGTGATGAATATCAGGTTGCCGGCCCGCACGCCTCTACAGTAGCCGAGCTTGGATTCCCACGGTGCTCCGGAAAATGTTCTTTGGAATTCCATTCTCTCCCTCTCATTTTACCGTTGTTGTTCGGGTGATGTGACCCCCGAAAGTTGGACGGTGACGACCCTCCGTAGTTGTGGATCAGCTGCTCCGTTCTTGGAGCCAGCCGAGGGGTGTTTTGTAGTCCAACGTCGAGTGTCTCCTTTGCTCGTTGAAGTAGCGTAGCCGCTCGTCGATGACGATGCCCAGAGCCTGCAGGCTCTGGGCATCGAGCAACAGCGACCGGTTCTCTGTTTTGAAGCGACCCCAAAACGACTCCATCTCGGGGTTGTCGCGGGCGCCGTGGAGCGCATAGGAAACGCGTACGCCGTCGCGAAGCAACAAGCGCCTTGTCCAATCTATGCTCGTAAACACCGGGTCTTGGTCGTGGTGCACGATCAGACCTTCGGTGCTCCGATTGAACCTCGCGAGTTGCTGGCTCGCTCTGTCCCATGCCTTGAGCGCCAGCAGCGTATTGGCCCTTTCACCAACGGCTGCGCCAACCACGTACTTGCTGGCGTGATCAGGCAACGCGATCAGGTATGCCTTCGCGGCACCGTCGGCGTAGACGATCTCCGTGAAATCAGTGTAGAGAACCTCGAACGGGCCGATCCGCTCGATCCCGACCAGGAGGTTGGCTCGCTCGCCGGCCTCTTCGATGACCCGCCGAACGATACTCTTCTTCGGCGCTCGGATCGAGCGTATCAACGGCAACTCCCACAGCTGGTGCAGCTTCTGCACGACCTTGTGGTTCACCAACTGGTCGTAGCTCTCCCGCAGCTCAACCGTGACTCGTCGGTATCCATACTCCGGATGCTCGCGGGCGATAAGCTCCAGCAAGGGCCGCAAATGAGCATACCGATCCTCGAGTCTCGGCCGCGGCTGCCGATGGTAGTACCAGCTCGAGCGAGACAACCCCAACGCGCGCAATGCGATCGCCACGGGGAACTCGGGGGCAACCTCTCGCACCAACCCGATCTTCTCGGCGACCGTCATCTGCTCCGGCCCAAGAAGTTTTTTAAAAGGGCGATCTCGACTTCCTTCTTGCCCAGCAACTGCTCCAGATCAGCGATTTGCCGCTCGTACTCCTGCACATCGTCGCCGTGCTCGAACAGCTCAGGGCCCCGTTCCAGGAACATCTTCTTCCACAACCCGACCGAGTTCGCGTGCACCCCGTACTGCTTGGCGATCTGGCCCGGCGTCCTTTCGCCCGTCAATGCCTCCAGCACGACCTGGAACTTCAACTTCGCCGAATACCGACGACCTGACTTCGTCATCACGACTCCTCCCTGTGACGATCCGGTTGTACCCCGGATCACCGACTTCAGGGGAGGTCGTCACCACATTGCTCCGTTGTCCAAGATCTTGGGGTCAGATCCGAGTTCATCCGGCGCCTCCTGTTGAAGAACGGACGCATTGGAGATTTCAGCCGTTTTCACACTCAATTAGCATCATCAGACCGACAGTTGTCGCCGCAGCCACTGCACAATATCCATGGGCATGATTTCGTGGCTCTCTTTAGGTGGTTCGTTTGGCCCTCAGTTGGGGAGAAGAATGTACTGAGAGATGCGCGTGCCTGTGAGCGATCCTTGTTCGGGTGCGTAGAGCTGGACCAGCTTGATCAAGAGCCTCTGTTTCAACAATTGCTGGCTTGGGCTCGAGGCGAGTGATTGACACCAAGGTGGTCATGCTTCGGTGTAAATGGTCCACGTTGACGAGTTCGCGCCTGCAATACGAATGCATGCGACTCAGGTGGGATCACGAGATTTGAACCCTAAGACTCCCGAATCAGAAGCCCGCAAACACATCGATGAGACACTAGAACTCGCCGGATGGGAGATCCAAGACCGAGAGGACATGAACCTCTCGGC
>JAMBLJ010000146.1 GCA_023336815.1 Actinomycetes bacterium | reverse complement strand
ATTCCGACGATCGCCTTCGCCTTCGGTGACTCGTTCATGCAGCTACTGATTGCAAGGCTGGTCTTGAGCTCGGTTGGCGCCGGCTTCGTGATCGGCATCAAGATGATTGCTCAGTGGTTCACACCGAAGTACATAGGCAGGGCCGAGGGTTTCTACGCTGGGTGGGGGAACTTCGGGTCTGCCTTTGCGGCAATGACACTTCCATGGTTCGCGATCACGTTCCTCGGCGACTGGTTAGGGCTTGGCGATGATGCCTGGCGATGGGCGATGGCATTCAACGGGCTGGTTCTCGGAATCTACGGAGCGATGTACTACTTCCTCGTTCGAGATGTTCCCGCGGGACAGACGTTGCACAAGGCAAAAAAGACGGAACCGATGATGGTGACGTCCTACGGTGACCTCGTTCAGTACCTGATCTGGTCCATCCCGCTTATGGGTGCCCTCGGCGTCCTTGCGTGGCGTATCGGCAACGTCGTTATCGATGGCAAGGCGGTCCTCTCGACGACGGTGCTCACGGTCATCTACGTTGTCCTTGTCCTTGTCTATCTCGCACATGCATACAAGACGCTGCACATCAACTTGCCGTACCTCAAGGCGGGAGTTCCTGAGGACGAGAAGTACCACTGGGGGAGTGTTGCGGCGCTGAACGCGACCTACTTTGCGAACTTCGGTGCGGAACTTGCCGTGGTGTCGATGCTGCCAGCCTTCTTCCAAAGCACCTTTTCGCCGCTCACGAACACCGACGGCACCGTACTCGTTACGGCAACCGTGGCAGGGTTCGTTGCCGCGTCCTTCGCCTTTGTCAACCTCGTGGCACGCCCGCTCGGCGGCTATATCTCGGACAAGATGGCGAACAGAAAACGAACGATGCTCATCTACATGGCTGGCATCGTGATGGGCTTCTTCTTCATGGCCTTCATCGGGGCATGGGGAGAGGGTGTCGATTCGGATGGTTTGCGCACGGTCGTACCGATGTTCGACGGTGTCTGGTGGCTTGTCATGGCAGTTGTCATCACGGTTTTCGCCTCCGTGTTCGTCCAAGGAGCTGAGGGAGCGACCTTTGCGATCATTCCGATGGTCAACAAGCGCATGACAGGACAGATCGCTGGCATGGCTGGCGCGTACGGGAACGTAGGAGCGGTGATCTACCTGGTTCTGTTCTCGCTTGTTGACTCAAGGACATTTTTCTTCATCCTGGCTGGCGGTGCGACCATCGCCTTCCTCGTGACGCTGTTCATGCTCAAGGAGCCCGAAGGTGCCTTTGCAGAGGACTTCTCACACGATGTGGAGGGTGCACTCGAGTAACACACTCAGAACGGATCGAGAACTGACCAGGCAACAAGGCCCGCGGATCGGCACGAAACAGAGCGGTTCGCGGATGTGAAGGGAGTGGCAATGGCCGATATTTACGAGTGGGATGTGGAGGACGAGGAGTTCTGGGAGACGACCGGAAAGAAGATCGCCAGCCGAAACCTGTGGATCTCGATCCCGAGCCTCCTGGTTGGCTTCTCCGTTTGGCTGTACTGGGGGATCATCACCGTTCAGATGGTGAACCTCGGGTTCCCCTTCTCCACCGGTGAGCTCTTCACGTTATCTGCCATTGCCGGCCTGACCGGAGCAACACTGCGGATACCGAGCAGTTTCCTCATCCGGATAGCTGGTGGACGCAACACCATTTTCTTCACTACAGCGCTGCTGATGATCCCCGCGGCTGGCACAGGGTTCGCTCTCATGTCAGACGACACCCCGTTGTGGGTGTTCCAGTTGCTTGCCGTTCTCTCTGGTCTTGGTGGCGGGAACTTTGCATCTTCGATGTCGAACATCAGCTTCTTCTACCCAAAGCGCAAGCAGGGCCTTGCGCTGGGTCTCAACGCCGGGCTTGGCAACGCGGGTGTCACGACCATGCAGATTCTCGTTCCACTGATGATGACCTTTGGGATCATCGGTGCGGGACGAACGCTCGAGAACACGTCAGGCTGGATCTTTGGCAAGATCCCTGCGGGCACCGAGACGTGGATTCAGAACGCAGGGTTCATCTGGCTGGTCTTCCTGATCCCTCTTGCATTCCTTGCCTGGTTCCGTATGGACAACATCCGAGCAGAGCATGTGTCTCCGAACATATCGGGTCCACTTGGCTCCTTCGGCAAGATCAGCGGCATGCTTGGTCTGGCGATGATCCCCGCCATTGCAGGCCTGTTCATCATCCTTCCTTCCCCCGTCGGACTTGGTTGGACCTGGGCGAAATACCCGACGATCGCCCTCGTGATCCTCGCAACGGTGATGCTGCTCAAGTTGCTTCGGGGCGACATCAAGTCCAACCTCGAACGTCAGTTCAAGATCTTCGGCAACAAGCACACATGGATCATGAGCACCATCTATACGATGACCTTCGGCAGCTTCATTGGCTATTCGGCGGGATTCGCCCTTGCGATCAAGGTCATCTTCGGATTCCAACACACCCTCGGAGCGGACGGTGTGTGGATGCATGATGTCGTGAACCCGAACGGTCCATCTGCCCTTGCGTTCGCCTGGATGGGTCCCTTCATCGGTGCGTTCATCCGACCGGTCGGTGGCTGGGTCGCCGACAAGGTTGGTGGTGCAAAGGTGACCCAATGGGTAGCTGTCGCCATGATCGCGAGCGCACTGGGTGTGGCGTACTTCATGAAGCAGGCGTACCAGTCGGAGACACCTGAGGACTTCTTCATCCCGTTCTTTCTTCTCTTCCTCGTGCTCTTCGCAGCTACAGGCGTGGGCAACGGATCGACGTTCCGAACGATCGCGATCGTGTTCGACAAGGAGCAGGCTGGGCCTGTACTCGGTTGGACATCGGCCGTTGCAGCCTACGGTGCGTTCGTAGTGCCTCAGGAGTTCGGTGAGCAGATCAAGGGAGGAACCCCCGAGATCGCTCTCTACGCATTCGCAGCCTTCTACGTGATCTGCCTCGCTCTGAACTGGTGGTACTACCTCGGTCCCAAGGCCGAGTACCAGAACCCGTAAGGCAGACAGCGGAGCACAGACAGCAGAGAACAGACTTTGCAGCGGGCACGGGTCCGGTCGGTTGTCCCACCGACCGGACCCTCGTCGGCGGAAAGAGCTGACAGTCGACAGCCAACAGCTGACAGCTCACAGTAGGAGTCCGTGGAGGTTCTCCCCGGAAACGGAAATCGCTCTCGGCTCTCGGTTTTCGGTGAAGAACCGGGCAATGTGGTCACGGAAAACGGGAAACGCTTCCAACCGCCACAGTGGAGTTCGCCTTGTGAACTCCCAAGGAACCCGTCAGGGCTCCCGCTGACAGCAAGCGCCTGTAGAGGTTCTCCGCGGTGAACGGGAAGTGCTCCCGGCTATCGGCCGTCGGCTATTGGCGAAGAACCAGGCAACGTGCGTCCCGGTAAACGGAAAACCGGAGAACGAGACAGGGCTCTCAGAGGCACAACGAGAGAGCGCACAGTGGAGCGGAGACGAGCCTCCTGTCTGTGTTCTGACATCTGATGTCTGTGTTCTGCCAACTATCCCACGCTCTGCTTGTCTCGTTGCGCGTCGCGGATGTGGACGACTCGTTGCCACGGTCT
>JAMBLJ010000145.1 GCA_023336815.1 Actinomycetes bacterium | reverse complement strand
GTCTGGCGTCTGGCGTCTGGCGTCTGGCGTCTGCTGTCTGCTGTCTGCTTCTACCTTGCCGCTACGACGAGGGCGAACTGGTCGAGACGGTCGGTGAGAACTGATGACACGGACAGTCCCGCATCGATCAGTTCCTGGGAGATCGAATCGCTTGTGAACTTACACGAGAACTCGGTGTGGATCGATTCGCCGTTGGCTATCTCAAGGTGGAGATCGATCGCCGCGAGCGATGCCGAGATATCGCGGGTCGCACGCAGGCTTTGTTCCATACACGAGCAAGCCTCGTTGTACCGGGTCTCATGCTCGAACGCATCGAGCGGGAGATCTCCATCGAGAGTCCGATTGATGACCGTGAGTACGTTCTTGTTGAACTGCGCCGAGATTCCTTGGGCGTCTGAATAGGCACTAATCATGGCCTGTTCATCCTTCACGAGGTCGACACCGAGCAGGAAGACATCGCCCGGATTGAGAGACGAGGCGACCTCTTTGAGGAACGAACCTCGTTCGTCGGGAGGGAGGTTGCCGATCGTTGAGCCAAGAAACGCAACGACTCGTCGACCCTGGTGAGGTACACGGTGGAGGTCAAGCAGAAAGTCGCCAACGTAGGCGTCGACGGTCAGCCACGGGTACGTTGTGGTGAGGGCATCGCCGGCATGTTTGAGGGCTGCATCGGACACATCAATGGGGACGTATCGCGAGCCGGAGCCCGTGGCGTGCATAGCGGAGAGCAAAAGACGGGTCTTTCTGGCGAATCCAGCCCCTATCTCCATCAGTTCGTCCGGTTGCACCGAACTCATGATCCCGTTTGCATGAGCCTCGAGGATCTCTGTTTCAGCCCGCGTGAGGTAGTACTCGGGGAGCAGCGTGATCTCCTCGAAAAGCTCAGAGCCATGGTCGTCATAGAAGTAGATCGAGGGAATCGACTTCTTGTCCGCTGTCAGCCCGCGACGTACATCCCTGGTCATCTGTGCCTTGAAGCCGGCAGGGTCAGAAAGGCGTTCCATGGTGAATCGTTCTGCCGTCATCACTTCACGTCCCATGCGAGCCGCACTCCTGAAAAGATCTGGCGACGCTCCCGATAGTCCCAGTTGCGGAATGAGTTGCGTGTGACTGAAAGCGATGTCGCCCAGGACGCCCCCCTCAGAACTCGAAAGTTCTCGTCCTCGAAGAAGACCTCTGAGTATTCCGGATACGGGAACGTGTTGTACCCCGGATACGGTTTGAAGGATGAGGATGTCCACTCATAGACATCACCGAGCATCTGCTCGACGCCGTAGGCTGAGGCACCTTCTGGATACGACCCCACGGGTACCGGCCCCCATGCGACAAGTCCGATGTTGGCATGTGCCCGGGTTGGGGGTGAGTCCCCCCAGGGATATCGTCGGGGACGGTCTGCTCCTGGCGCCCAGGTCGCTGCCTTGGCCCACTCGGGTTCGGTGGGGAGGCGGCCCTGTGCGTAGGCGGCAAAGGCCTCTGCTTCGAAATAGCTGATGTGCATCACGGGTTCTGCAGGGTTCAGCTTGCGAATGTGACCGAACATGGTGTGCGTCCACTCGCCGTTTGCGCTTCGGTCCCAGCTTTGAGGCGCATCGTGGTCGACACCGGTTCTCCATCCCCACCCTTCGGCCGACCAGAATTCTTCCCTGTCGTACCCGTCGGCTTGCACGAACTGCATATATCGATTGTTGGTGACGGGGTATGTGTCGATGGCGAACGTGTCGACGTGGACCTCGTGGGCGGGACGTTCGTTGTCGTACGCAGCTGCCATGTCGTTCGTGCCGAGCACGAAGGACCCACCAGGGATCGTGATCCGCGCAGCGTCATCTACCGCTCGCGTCTTCGGGAGGGTGCGTATGGCTGAAAGCGCATACGCCTCCAAGTCCGGTCGCAGGTTGAGTGCTTGCAAGATCGTTTCCTGATGCTGTGCCTCATGTTGGACGACCATCTCAAAGACGTATCCATTGCGAGCGAGGTGAGGACCATCAACGAAGTCAACTCGCTTGAGAAGCCCCTCCACGTCATGGCGTACCTCGCCGAGATATTCCGTTGCCTCGGCTCTGCCGAGCAGGGGGAGGTCGGATCGTGTCCACCTCGGATTGTCGAAAGGGTTGTACATGGCATCCCGCTCTGCATCATGTGCGGTGCGACCATCAAGTTCCCGGAGCAACCAGTACTCCTCGAAATTGGCGATGTGGCCCATGTCCCAGACCAGCGGACTCATGAGCGGGCTGAACTGCTCGTTGAGATCGTCATCGTTGAGGACATCGGTCATATCGAACGTCCGCGTTCGGATTCGCGAGAGCTCTGATGCAATACGACGCTTCGTATCGTGGTGTGGAATCGGTGGCATGCGTCAATCAGTTGGGGTATGTTCGTGAACACTAGGTAGCCAGCATTCATTCCGTCTTGGTTCTGTTCGAACCGGTTCGTCAGACGATCAGCGTGGCGGCTGTCCGTCGACCTGGGTTGATTGGATCACAGCGAACACGGCACCTGCGGGGTCAGCAAGAATCGAGGTCTTGCCCATTGGCGAGTCGTTCGGCTCCCGGATCACCGAACCCCCGAGATCGCTTGCGAGTTGTGCGGTCGCATCTGTGTCGTCCACGTTGAACCAGGTAAGCCAATGCGCAGGGACTTCATCAGGCATCGCTTCTGAGATATCCCATGTTCCACCGTTCGCCCGGTCGCCTACCTTGAACATCGTGTAGGACCCGCCGCCCATATCCATCTCTTCACTTGACCAGTCGAGCAGGCCCATGTAAAAGGCCTTCGCTGCAGACACGTCGCGACAGCCGAGATCGTTCCAGGTAACGGCTCCAGTCTCGTTGAAGAGTTCCGCTCCGTCGTGCGTTCCCGACTGCCAGAAGCCGATGGCGGCGCCAAGGGGATCCATCACGAAGAACATGCTCCCTGCGTCGAAGATCTCCATCGGCTCCAAGAGCACAACCGCACCGAGCTGCTTCGCCTTGTCGAATGTCGCATCGAGATCATCGACGATGATGTAGGGCGTCCACATCGGAGGTTGACCTCCGGCGATCTGCTCGGGTGACAACGGACCCATACCTGCGACTTTCTTGCCGTTCTTGGTGAACATCGTGTACGGCATGCTGTCGCCTTCGGTTGCTTCTGCCTCCCAGCCGAAGAGACCTCCGTAGAAAGCCTCACCAACTGATGTGTCCGGTACGGCGACGTCTACCCAGCCAAGCGTTCCATGTGCAAGTCCCATGTCTCGTCCTTCCCTTGTGGTTTCACCACGTCGTGCATCTGTGACTCTAGATGGTGGACACGACAGATTCTGGAGGAGCGGCAACAGGGAGGCGAAGGCTGTGCACCGACCGCTCAGACGTTGTCTTCCTCGCCTATGTCTTCGTTCCAGAGCGAGGGATTCTCGATGATGAAGTCGGTCATGAGCGCGATGCATTCCTTGTCATCTGCAACGATCACGTCTACCCCTCTCGACTTGAGATAGGCCTCACCCCCGAGGAAGGTCGTGTTCTCGCCGATCACGACCCTGGGAATGTCGTAGAGAAGAATGGCACCTGTGCACATGTCACACGGAGAGAGGGTCGTATACATCGTGCTCGATCGATAGGTGGCTGCGGTTTGTCGCCCAGCGTTCTCGAGTGCATCGGTCTCTCCATGTCGGATCGGAGATCCGAGCTGGATCCGTCGGTTGTGCCCAACACCAAGAACGGTGTCGCCTGTGACGAGTGCAGCCCCAATGGGTATGCCACCTTCCGACAAACCCTGCCGAGCCTGTGCGATAGCAAGCTGCAGAAATGTCGTGTCGTGTTGATTCATCAGATCACGCTACCAAAGGGATCAAGGGCGCTGCACGCGTGGACATTCTTCTTGTCGTTCACTGTTTACCGGAAGCGTCGCATGGTGGGTCGCTCTCCATCGCCTCTCTTCTGAGCCGGTAAACAGTAAACGGTCAACGGTGAACGGCCACCAACTCCGGGCTATCTGCTGTCTGCTGTCTGCCGTTGCTACTATCCCGCTCATGCTGAATCTCATTCTTGCCACGGAAGCCGCTCCCACCTACGTCGGGGACGATCTGATGACCGTCGCCCTCGTTCTGGCAGGCGTAGCGATGCTCGTCACTGCGATCGCAACCGTCATCGTCACCCCTTCCGGCGACCACCACTGACCGCAGTGGTGCGCGGTTGGGCCGGAGTGCCCGTCTCAATACCGACGGACTCGGTTTGTGACTCGTTGTCCGTTCACCGTTTACCGTCTACCGGGATCTGCCTCCCGACAGTTGATAGCTTCTCACCGATGATCATCCAGCTTCCGCGCCGGTAAACGGTAGACAGTGAACCTCTGACCCGCCTGTCTTCTGCTATCAGTTCTCTGCTTACCATCTCTGCGATGTCTGGATCTGAGCAAACCCAAAACAAACCCCCTGGCCTCAAGGGTGTTCTTGGCGGTGGGCTCCATCTGACGTGGGGGTTCGTTCGACGAAGGCCGTGGTCGTTCGGTCTTGCCGTGGGTGGAGCGATCGTGTTCGTCTCGGCGATCGTTGCATCCGCCATTGTCGTTGGACGGGTGACCGATTCTCTGATCATCCCCGTACTCAAGGATGGGGAATCCATAGAGGGGAACCTGCTTCCCGCGATTCTGTTGATCGTCGGTGTCTCCCTGTGGAAGGCTGTTGGTATCACGATTCGACGAGCAGCTGCCGGGTGGTTGCAATACGGTACGAGGGCCGATGCCCGCAAACGTCTGATCGATCATCAGTTGCGCCTCGACCTGGCATGGCACGATCGACGAAGTACAGGTGACCTCCTGTCGGTATCCGAGGTGGACACCAACCAGGGAACGTTTGTTCTGGCCCCATTTCCGTACGCCACGGGTTCGGCGATGCTCCTCATCGGAACCATCGTTCTTGTCGGAGTGACCGACCTGTTTCTCGGTCTGACCATGCTCATCGGTCTCGTCGTGACCGTTGGCATCGACATCCACGGCGCGTTCCGTACGTTCGAGCCTTTCGTCGCCGTTCAAGAGGAGCGAGGTGTGGTGAGCGAGATCGCCCACGAATCGATCGATGGCGCGTTGACGGTCAAGGCCCTTGGTCGCGGTGCAGAGGAGACCGAACGATTCGCCCGTTCAGCCAATCGGCTCAGGGACAAGATCGTCTATGTGAACGGTATGTGGGTGGGGTACCGGGCGATCGTGGAGTCGCTTCCATCCGTTCTGACGGTCATGATCTTGATCGTTGGAACATATCGGCTTTCCGCTGGTGCCGTGACAGCTGGCGATCTGGTGACGATCGCGTACCTTCTATCGCTCATGACTATGCCGATTTCACTCCTCGGATTCGTCATCTGGGAGATGGCTCACTCGCTCGCCGCGTGGCAGCGTGTCCAGGCCGTCCTGGACTCGGACAGCCTCGTGGAGCACGGCGCAGCAGTCGCCACCCGCGATGGCCGAGGTGGTGCTGTGGACTCGAGCGGCGTGACGTTCGGGTACACAGACGCAACCTCCGTTCTTACGGATGTGAACGTCGACATCTTCGGCGGGAAGGTCGTTGCCGTCGTCGGTCCGACCGGGTCGGGTAAGTCGACGCTCGCGCTCCTGTTGTCCAGACTGTGGGATCCGAGCGCGGGCACGATCACGCTCGATGGGAGAGATCTGAGAGACTTCGCACGATCTGAACTCGCAGGCGAGGTTGCATTCGTGGCTCAGGAATCCTTCCTGTTCGACGACACGATCGAGGGCAACATAACCCTCGGTGTGGATATGCCCAGGGCTGATGTTCTCGAGGCGGCGCGCCTCGCCGGCGTCGAGCGCTTCATCAACGAACTCGACTACGGCTATGACACGAAGATCGGAGAGCGTGGAACATCCTTGTCAGGTGGACAGCGACAACGTGTTGCGCTTGCGCGCGCTCTGGTACGACATCCGAGGGTGCTGGTTCTCGACGATGCAACTTCTGCGGTGGATCCGTCTGTCGAGATCGAGATCCTGAAGGGGCTTCGCCGATCCGAGTTGCCGTCGACGGTCGTGATCGTCGCCTACCGCCGATCGTCGATCTCGCTGGCGGATGAGGTCGTGTTCATGGAGGACGGCCGGGTCGTCGCCCAGGGAACTCACAGTGATCTGATGGCGACCCAGCCTGGATACGTCCGTTTGCTATCCGCATACGAGGATGATGCCACTGAAGGTGACGTGCCGGGATGAAGGGCGCAACTACCAGCACATCTCGCGCGCTCTTCAAGGCATTCAGGGTCGCGCCCGAACTCAAGAAGGGGATCTGGCTGACCCTATTGCTCGCCGTTGTTGGTACAGCATTGCAGCTCGTCGTGCCGGTCGTACTGCAACGCGTCATCGACAACGAGATCCTGGGCTCCGGGGATGTCAACCCGGCGGCGGTTCTTCGCCTCGGTCTCGCTGCTCTTGTGGCGGTCGGGTTCGCGATGGTCGCGCGTTGGATCTCGCTGAAGCGTCTCGTCGGGTCTTCGGCATCGGGACTTGCCCAGCTGAGAATCACAACGTTCGGCCATCTGCACAAGCTATCGATGCTCGAGCTACAGGCTGAGCGGCGCGGGGCACTCGTTGCTCGGGTGACCTCTGACATCGAAACGATTCAGCAGTTCATGGAGTGGGGTGGTGTCGGGATGATCCTCGGTTCTTCCCAGGTCGTGCTGGCAATGGTGGCCATGTTGGTGTACCAGTGGCAGCTTGCTCTCGTTGTATTCATCGGCGTGATCATCTACACGTTGCTGGTCGTGGTGTTCCAGCGGGTGCTCTCCAGGGCCCACGACAGGGTGAGGGAACGTGTGTCCGACTCCCTGGCTGCGACGGGTGAGGCGATCTCCGGTATCTCGACCGTGCGGGCCTACGGGATGGAGGACGTTGTCATGAAACGTGTCGATGACACCCTTGATGCGCAGTTCTCTGCAGAGGTGAGGACAGCGATTTTCGCATCCTCGTTGTTCTCGAGTGCGGAGCTCTTTGCCGGAATCCTCACTGCTGTGATCGTTTCTTTCGGAGTGATTCTCGGTGGTGGATGGGATCTTTCCGCAGGGACACTCGTAGCGTTCTTGTTCCTCGTGAACCTGCTTATCGAACCTATCCAGCGTCTCGTCGAGACGATCGATCAAGCCCAATCGGCGGGGGCCGGACTCCGCAAGATCCTCGGAGTCGTCGAGACTCCTGTTTCGATTCCAGACCCGCAGAACGGCGTCAAGTTGCCAGACGAAGCAGTTCGTGTCCAGATGACCGATGTGACGTTCGCATACCCAGGCGGCCCTGACATCATCAAGGATGTGTCGGTTGACGTACCGACTGGTGAGCGTGTCGCCGTCGTCGGTGAGACGGGCTCAGGCAAGACTACGTTCGCAAAGCTCGTGACCAGGCTCCTCGTTCCGGATACGGGCACCATCACGATCGGGCGGACTGCTGTCGACGAGATCTCCCTGACATCACTGCGCGATCGTGTCGCGTATGTTCCCCAGGAGGGCTTCTTGTTCGAAGGATCCGTTGCGGACAACGTGCGGTACGGCAAGCCTGGGGTCGACGATGATTCTGTTCGTGCCGCATTCGCTGACCTCGGACTTCTCGACTGGATCGACGGGCTGTCTGCGGGACCCTTGACCCAGGTCGGTGAACGGGGTTCCAACCTGTCGGCCGGCGAGAGGCAGCTGGTGGCGATCACCCGCGCATGGATCGCGAACCCAAGCCTGCTCGTGCTCGATGAGGCGACATCGGCTGTCGATCCGGCCCTTGAGGTCCAGATTCGACAGGCGATCGAGTTCCTCACGACCGGTCGCACGTCACTTACGATCGCTCACCGTTTGTCGACCGCTGAAGCGGCCGACCGTGTCCTCGTGTTCGATCGGGGTGAGATCGTTCAGGACGGCACCCATGCCGAACTGGTACAGACCGAAGGTGTGTACCGGTCGATGTTCGCGGACTGGGAGGGGACAACGAGCGCTATCGACTAGCGGTCACGTTTCGATAGCCGGTGCCGGAGGTGGTTTACGCAAATGGGTCGTCCGACCTATTCGAAAAACTAAAGGACTCCTCCTCATTTCACGATATAGACAGTAGGTGGGAGGCCGGCGAGGCTACTTGTTCCAAGAACAAGGCGATCCAAAAAGACCGAGCCAGTCCCCCACCAACCCTTTCAGAGGCCTCCACACCAGTGGGGGCCTCTTCGGATTACAGACAGCAGATGCCAGATGCCAGACGGCGGATACCAGATGCTGATCTGCTGGCTGTGTTCTGCTGTCTGTTCTCTGCTTAGTCTTCCAGGCATGTTGTCGGTTCGGGGTATCGCAAAACGGTTCGGGGATGTCACAGCGCTTCGTGATGTGTCTTTCGATGTCCAGCCAGGACGGATCCTCGGGTTCCTTGGTCGCAACGGCGCTGGCAAGACGACAACCATGCGTTCCATCTTCGGTCTCGTGGAGCCTGACACCGGTTCGATTCTGTACAACGGTGAGCGACTCGATGGCGGTATGCGTCTGAGGTTCGGATACATGCCAGAGGAACGCGGACTCTATCCCAGGATGCAGGTGCGGGGTCAGCTGCTCTACTTCGCATCGCTCTCAGGTATGAACACGACAGATGCCACCACATCGATCGACCATTGGCTCGACCGATTCGAACTTGCTGATCGCGCTTCGGCGAAGCTCGAGGACCTGTCCCATGGAAACCAACAGCGAATCCAGCTGCTCGCTGCTGTTATCCATGAGCCTGAGGTCCTCGTCCTCGATGAGCCCTTCTCTGGTCTTGACCCGATCGGCGTCGAGTCCTTGAGCGGCGTCATTCGCGAATTCGCCGACAACGGTGCTGCGATCCTCTTCTCGTCGCATCAATTGGATCTTGTAGAACACATATGCGAAGACGTGGCCATTGTCGAAGAAGGCACGATCGTCCTCGAAGGCGAACTCGCCGCGATCCGAAGCGATGCCCCGTACCGTCGGGTCGAGATCGAAATCGATGGGCAACTGTGGCAGCCTCCTGTGGCCGGCGTTCATACAGCGGACACAACCGGTCGAGCCCATCACATCATCGATGCATCCGTAGGCGTCGAGCATCTCCTAGAACTTGCAGCCGCTGAAGGAACCATCTCGCGGTTCTCCTATGAGGCACCTTCGCTGTCAGACATCTTTCAGGAGGCGGTGACGCCATGAGCGACCTTCTCCAGACCTATCTGATCGCACGTAGAGAGTTCCTCGAGCGTGCCAAGAGTCGAATATTTCGCGTCACGATCGTTGTATTGGCACTAGTCATCGTTGGCGGGATCTTTGCCCTGTCCTTCCTCGTCGGTCGAAGCTCGTCTGCCTCCTATGGCGTTGGCGGTACGTCGCCACCCGGTCTTGTTGCTGATATCAACGCGGCAGCTGGGGCCCTCGAAACCGAGATCATCGTTGTCGAGTACACCTCGGCAACCTCGGCGACAGCGGCGGTGGAGAGTGGTGAGGTCAAGGCCGCCCTGGTGAACGGCTCGACGATCGTATCCGTGTCATCACCTTCGGGCACAACAGTCGCGATCCTGAGCTCAGCAGCGAACGCTGCGGCCAGAAGACAATCGGCGGAATCTCTTGGGCTCGACGATGCCGACGTCGTATCGATCGTGGCGCCTGTGACCGTTACGGTCGATGAGTTGGAGCCCGACGATCCTGACCGTGCGGCCAAGGGTGTTGCTTCGTTCCTTGGTGCCGTGGTCCTCTTGACCACCATCATGATGTTCGGACAATTCGTTGCGATGGGCATCGTTGAGGAGAAGCAGAACCGCGTCGTCGAGGTCGTGCTTGCCAGGGTCAAGACGACATCACTTCTTCTCGGCAAGGTTCTTGGGATCGGCGCTCTTGGCCTCGTTCAGGTGGGGTCCATAGCGATCGCCGTCGTCGCTGGCCTTGTGCTTGCGCCTCTGCCAGATCTCGGTGTACCGGACCTCACGAAGATCGGTGTGTCAGCCATGGTGTGGCTTGTTCTCTGGTTCATCCTCGGCTATCTCGTGTACAGCTTCCTCTACGCAACTCTTGGCGCCACGATCTCTCGCCAGGAAGACATGCAATCAATCGCGTTCATCCCCGCCATGGCGATCCTCCCCGCGTACTTCCTCATTAGCTTCGCGGCTGAGACGGGATCCAATACGCTGGTGAAGATCGCTTCCTTCGTCCCATTGTGGTCGCCGATCGTGATGCCATTCAGACTCAACATCGGTGACGCTCAACTTTGGGAGGTCGCACTGGCGATCGTCCTTGCGGTCATCACGATCATCGTGCTCCTCTTTGTCGGCGCACGCGTCTATCGCGGTGCGGCGCTGCGTTCGGGGAGTCGAGTGAGTCTTCTCGACGCATGGAGGTCAGGGTCAGAGAGCAGACAGCAGACAACAGATGGATGACGTGGTCAGGGTTCGCTGTCTACCGTTTACCGTTCACCGTTTGCCATAGTGGGGCCGGTGTCGTGGTTCGCGGGGACGTGTTCTACTTCGCTCCTGTTGACTCCGTGAAGCGTTCGTTGATGCCTTCAACGGGTGGGGGGCGGCGGAAGATGACGTTGGCGGGTAGCGGCTGGTCCGTTCGCTCGAGGGCAAGCCACCACGATGGTGACGCGCCGAGGGACCAGCGAAGAGCTCCAGTGATGGCAGATCCAGCCCCGAGAGCGGCCCGGTAGCGTTTCACGCCAAGGATCTCTGCGATTCTGGTGGGCACCGTCGCCGCTGCTGCTTGGAAGAGCACCTTGTAAGGGCCGATCACAGCGCGTGGCAGAGGTGGATCGCGGAGGAACGCCATGGCCTTCTCCATGCCAGGGGACGGCCCAAGCGCGGGGTGGTTCGCGATCCAACTCGAGAGGTCCGCCCTTGTTTCTGGCAGATCGGTTGCGCCAACACGTCTACCGAGCACAGCTTGTTCCGCCACGTATCGATCCGCCTCGCCGGATGCGAGTTGGTGCGGCCCGTACGCCTCATAGGCTACGAGGAAGCTGTCGGCCAGGGTGTTGTGAACCCAGGCTCCGAAGGCACCATTGTCGGCTGAGTACGACCGGCCTCGATGCGATGTGCCTTCGACCGGGATGTGGGCCCTGCGGACTTGCTGGAGCGCGTCGTCGACTTCGATCGTCGCTCCGTAGGTTGTCGCCGTCACGTACGCGCTCGTTCTCGATAGGCGTCCGAGGGGATCCTTCTCGTAGAGAGAGTGATCCGCTACTCCGGCAGCGACTTCAGGATGTGTGGCCTGGATCAATAGGGATCTGATACCACCGACGAATGCCGCGGCGTCACCCACAACTCTCCATGTGACCGAGGCTGGACCGTACAGTCCCTCGTCGCCCCGGTACTTCAGAGATTTGGCGAGCGGATAGTCCGCATGAGAGAACAACGAACTTGCAGAGTCTGCGATGGCTCCTCGCGGTGCGTTGATTCTGTGTGTGTCCATGGACATAGGTATAGGGTGCGTTCGCCGAAACTCGACACCGGCAACGCCTGTGTACGGCGAGCATTCCCTTCAAGCACAATCCCGATAACCGCGACGGCGGGAGTGCCATATCGTCGTGGCGGAGTGCCGTCACAGCGCTCATACGGGTACGATGGTGCCGTTCGTCAGCGGCATGTCGTGTGACGACGTCGAATCGATAGGAGATTGTCATCGCAGGCAAGGACGATTACTTCAGGGCCAAGGGCGTTGTGGTTGAGACACTTCCCAACGCCACATTTCGTGTGAAGCTGGAAACAGGACACGAAGTGACTGCCCGCGCATCGGGAAAGATGCGGAAGGGTCGCATGATTCGCATCATTCCGGGTGACGCCGTTGAGGTCGATGTCTCGGCGTATGACCCAACAATGGGTCGCATCGTTTGGCGCTATCGCTAGCAGCGAACCAGTAAGCAGTACGACGGCCTGACTCACCCTCACGCACCTCAGCTGTGTCGATCATCCGGGATGGCTTCGGGGTGAATCGATCGTGATTGATGAACGTGGTGGCCTTCCGTTGGCTGGTGCGCAGGATCATCAAGAAACAGTTGGTCCTCATCGACATGGAGCAGTGCCGCACCGTACGCCTCACGCAATGTGGTAGGCGTCAGTGCTTCGTCAGGTGGACCGGATGCGATGACGCGTCCTGCCATGAGAATCACGTGATCGCTCACCCGCGCCTCAGCGAGGTCGTGTGTCGACATGACAATGGTTCTCCCGAGCTGTTGCTCCTCATGGATGACAGAATCGATCGCCTGCGCGGATGGCAGATCGAGCCCGGTGAGCGGCTCGTCGAGCAACAATAGATCGTGGTCCTGGGCCAATCCCTGGGCGACGAAGACGCGTTGCCGCTGTCCGCCGGAGAGCTCGCGGAGGTGGCGCTGTGAGATGTCGGCTATCGACATCCTCTCCATCGCTGCATCGATGATCGACCGGTCCTTGTCTGTGATCCGTCCGAGCATGCCAAGGGTCGGGTATCGCCCCATCGCGACGATCTCGCGTACCGTGATCGGTAGTGCGTCGTTGACCTTTGTCGTCTGGAGAACGAAAGCGATCCTTCGTGGTGTCGACGCTTGATGTACCTGCATCGTTCCGCTTGACGGAGCAACGATCCCAGCGATCCCTGAGAGCAATGTCGACTTTCCCGAGCCGTTCGGGCCGATGAGTGCTGTGATGGCTCCCTCGGGAACCGAGAAGGATGACCGCTCTACAGCGACCGTCTGACCGTAGCGGTACTCAACATCCCTGGCTTCGATAGCGAGCATGAAGAAGAGAGTAATCGGCAGACAGCAGACAGCAGACAGCAGACAGCAGACAATGTATCTGTCGTCTGTCTGTTGTTTCCGGTCTGTGCTCTGAAGCAGAGCGATCTGGAATCTGTCGTCTGTTGTTGGGTTTCCGGTCTGTGCTCTGAAGCAGAGCGATCTGGAATCTGTCGTCTGTTTGTTGGGTTTCCGGTCTGTGCTCTGAAGCAGAGCGATCTGGAGTCTGTCGTCTGGCATGGCTGTTTTCCCGCAAGGTTGCTGCTGCGAGTACATTGGGGGTATGGAACTGTACGCACGAGTCAATATTCTCGACGGTAGGGCGGTCCGCCTGCCCCATGGTGATATTTCGGAGGTCATCTCACTGGATGACGATCCGGTGAACCGCGCACGAGGCTGGGTTTCCAAGGGTGCGCACAGGCTCCACATCGTGGATCTCGATGCAGCTGCACACGGTGACTACAAGAATCGAGGGCTGATCGGCGACATCATCAAAGCTGTTGATGTTCCTGTACAGGTCGGTGGCGGGATTCGGTCTGAAGCCGAGATCGCTCGTGTCCTTGGTATGGGGGCATGGCGTGTGGTCATCGGCACGCTGGCAATGATCGACCAGGTTCTCTTCTGGGAGCTGAATCGGAAGTACCCGCACAGACTCGTCGTATCGCTCGACGTACGGCCTGATCTCGAGATCGTTATCAAGGGTTGGACCGAGCAGACGGGCGAGTATCTCGAAGAAACTCTCATCAACCTTTCCTCGGGAGGGGCCGCAGGATTCATGATCTCAGAGGTTGGTAGAGACGCTCTTTCGGAACCTCCGAACTATGAAGCTCTCGAGCTGGCGATCGGCATCGTCGATGAGCCCGTAGTCGCCGCCGGAGGCGTGCGAGATTGTGACGATATCGCACGACTTATGGCGATCTCTTCGGGTGACAAGAAACTTGCCGGTCTCGTCGTCGGTCGTGAAGTGACCGCCGGGCGCTTCTCCATGGAAGAAGCCGCCCGCGCACTGTCGGAGGCAGGCATAGCTTTCGGGCCGTGGTCGCGTCCTGATCTTGATGCCGCGATCGTTAAATATCGCAGCCATATCACGGATGAGGCAGACGCCGACGCAGCTACAACTTTCGTTGAATGGCTGGGTTCTGGCGGAGCCGAGTAGCACCGAATTCGTCACCCCTCCGAAGCGCTACCTTTGTGACCAATAGAGGAGGGGCGATGAAAAAGCTCATCAAGATCGTATTCGTAGTCGTGGTAGCCAGCGCTGTCGCTGCCGTTGTCGCATCATTGATTTCCAAGAAGAAGCTCTCGTCGATGTCTGATGACGAGATTCGAGGATTCCTCGACAACAAGCTCTCGGGCAAGGTTGGCGAGGAACAGCTGGGAAGCATCCAGGATGCGGTGATCGCTGGAGTTCGCAAGGGCGGCTCAAGCGTCGACGCTGCGGATGATTTCGTCGAAGAGGTTGAAGACGCTGTTTCAGATCTCGGTGACATCGCAACGGACGCTTCTGGAGCCGTGGAGGATGCCGTGGACGAGACATCGAAGGATGCCGCGGACGCAGCTGACGACACAGAGGCGTAACAACACTTCGTTTCGTCGGGTCGGCGCGATCATGCGCCGGCCCGACTGAATTTTCAGACCTCTTTCTCGGGACGTTGCGCCACGGGTTCTTCTATTCCCCTGCCGCGGAACGTGTCGAACGTATAGATTCCGAGGGCGATCCACACAACGATGAACCCGAATAGTCCGTCTCCGCTCAAGGTCTCTTCGTACACCAGAATCCCCAACACGAACTGGAGCGTGGGTGTTATGTACTGGAGGAGACCGATCGTCGAGAGCGGGATCCTCTTTGCCGCTGCTCCGAAAAGCAGAAGCGGAACAACGTTCATGATGCCTGTCGATATCAAGAAGATGGTGATGGGTAGGGTCGATCCGAAAGATGCGGCACCACCACGAGTTACGGCGAGTCCGATGATGAGAGCCGGAAGGGCGAGGAACGCAGATTCTCCGAATAGTGAAACGACAGGTGCCGGTGTGATCGGCTGCTTCTTGATCAGACCGTACATTCCAAATGCCCCAGCGAGAACGAGAGAGATCCATGGCAGCTCTCCGAGACGTATCGTCATGGCGATCACACCGAGCGCAGCGATGCCGACAGCTATCCATTGCAGTCGTCGCAATCGCTCGCCCAGTACGACGACGCCGAGGGCAACTGAAACAAGGGGATTGATGAAGTATCCGAGCGACGCCTCGAGGATGTGTCCGTTGGTGGCCGCCCACAGGAACAATCCCCAGTTGATCAGGACGAATCCGGATGCCGCGACGGTCATGAATCGGGTTCGCCACGGGCGATACGACGCCTGAACCTCAGACCAGCGACGGCTGAGACCGAGGACGATCGCAAGAAGAGGCACGGACCAAACGATCCTGTTTAGGAGGAGATCGATTGCCGCGATGTCAGGGATCAGATTCCAGAACAGCGGTGAGAGTCCCCAGAGGACGTACGCGCCTACCGCGTACCACGTTCCTCTCCTAGCCTGCATCGCCACCTCTCTTGCTGACTAAATCGCTTCACCTGAACGCGATCGCGAACAAACGCGCGAGGACTCTCGACACGAATATCGATTCGGTCACGGGGCCCTGACCTGTGGTAACACTCTCACCGTGGTTCGTTCACCGCCGGTTCCGGTCGGCTATCTCCGACAATGTATCGTGCTCCGGTACCCATCTCGCCGGCCTGATCGGCTGGATTAAAAAGAGCGCACGAACGAAGCGACAGACAGCCGCATCCGATGCAATCGGATAGGTCGTCACGGAGGGCTTCGAGTTCCTGGATTCGAGAATCGAGGGACGATCTCCACCCGTCCGCCAACTTCGACCAGTCAGCTTTCGTTGGCGATCTGCCGCCAGGTAATCCTTCGAGCGCTGTCGCTATCTCGTCGAGTGACACACCGACCTGCTGGGCGGCCTTTATCACCGACACCGTTCTCAGCACGGACCGTTGGTAGCGACGCTGGTTGCCACCGGTGCGCTCTGACGCGATCAGACCCCTGTCTTCGTAGTAGCGGAGCGCTGAGGTAGCAACACCCGATCGTCTGGCCACCTCACCTATCGTCAACGTCTCGGTCACTTCGTCTCCAAGAATTGCTTGACTTCAAGTGAACTTGAAGTCGTACGGTGGCGTCATGATACCCACACAACCAACCACGTCACCACGTTCGTCCTGTGATGCGACCTTCTCTGATGTCCAGCGATTCATGTCGATCATGACGGGGGACGAAAAGCACTCGCGCGCCTCCACGTCGACTCTGGATGTTCTGTGGGCGTTGTACGACCGTGTGCTGCAGGTCGATCCTGACGATCCGGCGAACGCTGATCGTGATCGCTTCTTCCTGTCGAAGGGGCACGGTCCGGTGGCCTACTACGCGGTACTGGCAGCGCGGGGGTTCATCGATCCGGAATCCCTTCGATCATTCGGAGCGTTCACATCCATCCTCGGGCATCATCCGGACAGAAAGCTGATTCCGGGTGTCGAGATTTCGTCGGGCTCGCTTGGCCAGGGAATTGCGCTCGGTGTTGGCTCAGCCTACGCGATCCGGCTTTCCGGATCGTCAGCGAGGGTCTTCGTCATGATCGGAGACGGCGAGCTCGACGAGGGCTCGAACCATGAAGCGATCGCGTTGGCCGCCAGGCTTGGCCTTGAGAACTTGATTGTGGTCGTGATCGACAACGATTCGAGCACACATCGATGGCCTGGTGGGATCGGGTCGCGGTTCGATGTGGAGGGGTGGCGGAGTGTTGACGTCGACGGTCGGAATCAGTCCGAGATCACGTCGGCCTTCACGACCAGTCATACCGATCGACCGCTCGCTGTTGTGGCGAAGGTTGGTGGTCTGTATGCCTGAATCCATGCGAATCAGATTCGTGAACGTTGCTACAAACCTACTTGTCCACGACGAATCGATAGCCATCGTTCTCGCTGCGATCGGGCGCAGATCGTTCGACGATCAGGTGCTACCTGAGGGGGCCCGTCGCCGCATTGTCGATGTCGGGATACGCGAACAGACTCAGATCGGTGTTGCTGCGGGGCTCTCGCTCGAGGGTCTTCGACCGATAGTCATGGGGTACGCACCGTTCCTGATCGAGCGGCCCTTCGAACAGATCAAATTGAGTGTGACCCACCAGGGTGCATCTGCAACGCTTGTGTCTGTCGGTGCTTCATGGGACGCGTCTGCAGAGGGTCGAACTCATCAGGCGCCCGAGGATGTTGCTCTGATGTCGACCTTGCCTGGGTGGACCGTGCAGGTCCCCGGCCACGCTGATGAGTTGGAGACGTTCCTTCGAGAGTCGGTGGTGAACAACGCACGTACGTATATCCGTACGTCGGGTGAGTCCAATGAGCACCTGTTCGACACAGGGGCCGGGCGGATCGTGACACTGCGGCGGGGGAGCGCCTCGGCGCCGACGATCCTCGCCCTGGGTCCAGCGGCGGATGACGTCCTCGCTGCTGCAATCGGTCTTGACATGACGGTCCTGTATGCGTCGACCGTTGAACCCTTCGACGCACACGGTCTGAGGGCCGCGGTGCTTGGAGATTCGATCGCCGTGGTCGAGCATCATGTCACAGGTACCACGATGTCCCGGGTCGTCGATGCGTTGCGGGATCGTCCGATGCGATTCCATGCGATCGGCATCGACAACCCCGAACTCGCCAGGTACGGGACACCGGCCGAGCATAAGAAAGCCCACCGACTCGACCCACAAGGAATTCGGCATCAGATATCTGACATCAGATGACAGGTATCAGATGGCGGACACGTTGTCTCGTTCTGTCTGTCCTCTGCCGTCTGCCGTCTGCCGTCTGCTGTCTGATATCTGCTGTCTGATATCTGCTGTCTGCTGTCTGATATCTGCTGTCTGCTGTCTGATATCTGATTCTGTCACTGCTGTGAGATATCGTGTCGTACATGCAAAGTGAGATCTCGCTCGTAAAGGTCAGACGTGGACCCGTTCGGAGACATGACTCGAGGGTGCGTCAGTTCTCCCGGGACTATGCGTTGCTTGAACGCCTCGATGGTCTTGCCATAGATGCTCCCGCAGCAACCGGACTGATTGAGGAGATCTGTTGGTCCGTGGCCGTTGAATCTCCACGGCTGAAGTTTCACGCTCGTCGGTCACCGTATACCGGCGCCACGGAACACCCGAGGGCATACTGGGTCGCCGAACTGGGAGAAGCTGAGGTCCAGGCGCAAGAGCATCTACGTGGAAAGGCGCTCGCACCCTTCGGGGCGATCAGGCTGGGCCGCCGGTGCACACTCATGACTATCGCTCACGAACTTGGCCACCACATCGTCTTTGCACTCGACCCTCACAACACGCCCGCGCACGGCAAGATCTGGATCGGGCGATTTGACAACGCAGCCCAAGCGATCAACACCCGACTGACATAACGTCAACCCACTCACCGTTTCCGCCTGTGTTCTGATGTCTGTCTTCTGTCATCTGTTCTTCCTACTTGATTCGCGACTGTCGTGGTTCCTACTCTCTGTGCACGACGAAGGGAAGACGAATGCACTACGGACGAATCGTGGCGTTGGTTGGAGTGGTAGCTGGGGCAGCCGGGCTGTTCATCAAGAAGGCGAGTTCCGAAGGCGAGGGTGCACTGGCTCAACTCAGCCAACTTCCGGATTCGCCCTTCCCCTCTGATCTGGTTGAGAACACTGGCTCTGCCTTGTACAACGACACAGCGTGGGCGGCGATCGTGTTCGGTCTTGCTGCATTGGTCGCCATCGTCGTAGCGTTCATGCCACCACTGGGACAACCGATGAAGCGTCTCTACGGACTCACCGCAACGGTTATGGGTGTGGTCATGTTACTCATCGGTATTTTCGCCACCCTTGGTGCGATGGACGATGCGGACACACTCACCGCTGGGTTCGCGCAGGCAGCCGCCGCTGGTGCGATTCCTGTTGCGTTCACGGTTTCGATCGGGTTTGGCTGGTACCTGCTCGTTCTGGGCGGTGCCATCGTCGCCATCGGTGGAGTCCTGAGTCTCATGGCGAGACCCGACGAAGACGCACTGGCGTAGAACCGTTCACCGTTCACCGGGAGAAATCGCGCCGCATAGCGAGGCTTGGGATGACAGTCTTGGATGGCGAGCCACGCCCCAGCGTCACAGGTCCTCTGTTCGAATTTCGGTAAACGGTAAACGGTAAACGGTAAACCCGCCCGCTCATCTGCCGTCTGTCATCTGCTGTTGTCTGTCGTCTGCTGGCTGTCATCTGACACCTGCTCCAACCACACCACCGGGATGGTTCGGTCTGTTCGTGATTGGTAGACGGCGTAGTCGGCATAGGCCTCGACGATCCGTGGCCACCACAGAGATCGCTCGTCTTTGGACATCGCCGTCGCTGTCACGGCATGTCTTGTGTTTTCGATCTGGACCGATGCTGTCGGATGAGCGACCAGGTTGCGGTACCACTGTGGATCGGTGGGTCGTCCGCCGTATGAAGCAATGACGATGAATCGATCGTCGGCGCGGAGGTAGAGCAGAGGCACGGTGTGCTTCTTCCCGGAAAGTTCGCCAAGTGTCGTGAGGAGCAGCATGTCGTTGTTCACGAGTCTGCGACCGAGATAGCCGCGCGTGGCACGGAAGACAACACTATGAAGACGGGAAAGAGCCTTCACGTTGGCATCCCTCACTGCGTCGACTCTGTCTTTTTTCGTTCGCGGAACGCAGCGACCGACTCCCGCGTACTGCACGTCTCTGAGCAGAATCGTCGAGAACGGTTCTTCGACGTGTCGACGTAGACATCAGCACACGTCGTTGCATCGCACACACCAAACCGTTCGATGCCACCTTCGACCAGCGCAATGCTGAGAGCCATCGCTGCCGTTGCTCCGAGCCAGCGAACTGCGCCCTCGGTGATCGGTTCAAAATGTATGTGGGGTGTTTCCCCATGTGTACTTATGCGCGGGGTTGCTGGCATGGTGGTCAGGACGTTGTTGAGGATCCCTGCGGCCTCTTCGGTTGCCGACGCTTCGAACACGGATCGGAGCCGCAGACGAAGTCGTCGAAGATCCTCGACGTCCTCGAGCGTGGAATCCGAGGACACGCAAAAGTCGCCGTCGTGACGTGCGATAAACGCGGAGATGTCGGATGGTTCGACCATGACGTCCGTGGCGTCGATGACATCGAGGGTGTTCACAAGATCGGTGGCCATGACAACGGTTGCGTCGCTGTAACCGGAGAACTCCATGTGAACCCTTACACGAATCCGATACGCTGTAGCATGCAAAGCAAGTTTAGTCCATTACGAGACCACCTTCATGAATTCCTCGACCAAGCGCCTGATTTTCGTCATCCTCAGTCTCCTGGCTGTGTATGTGGTGTGGGGCTCAACGTATCTCGCACTCGTGTTCGGTCTCGAGGGTTTCCCTCCGTTCGTCTTGAACGGAATCAGGTTCTTGATCGCTGGGGTGATCCTTTTTCTTTACGCTCGAGCGAAAGGTCTGGATCTCCCCACGGGACGTCAATGGTGGAATGCGGGTCGCGTTGGGGTACTACTTCTCGTCGGGGGAGTCGGCCTGGTGACGATCGCAGAGGATCTTGGCGTAGGTTCCGGGCTCGCCGCTACGGCGATTGCCGTCATGCCGTTGTGGGCAGCCGTGATGGGCGGTCTATTTGGATCGTGGCCTCGCCGTTTGGAGTGGGTCGGGCTTGTTATCGGATTCGCTGGAGCAGTCGTACTCGCAGCCGAGGGAGATTTTCAGGCAACACGAACGGGTGCGATACTCATGGTTCTTGCTCCACTGTTCTGGGCGTTCGGCTCGGTGTGGGGGAAACGGTTGAGCCTGCCATCGTCGGCGATGACAACAGCGGCACAGCTCCTCGTCGGCGGTGTCGTGATGCTCGTGCTTGGCCCGCTGCGCGGTGAAAGGATGGACGGCGTCCCCGAGGTCGGTGCGTGGCTGGCCCTTGCCTACCTCACCATCCTTGGCTCGGTGGTGGCGTATTCGGCCTATATCTACCTTCTCAAAGAGGTACGGCCGGCCCTGGCGACTAGCTACGCCTACGTGAATCCGGTGGTCGCTGTCATTCTCGGCACCACCCTCGGTGGCGAGATCTTGACCGGTCCCGCCTACCTGGCCCTCCCGATGATCCTGGCAGGCGTTGCGTTCGTCACATTGGGTAGCCGTGCCCCCCGGATCACGAC
>JAMBLJ010000144.1 GCA_023336815.1 Actinomycetes bacterium | reverse complement strand
TCGACATCCACCAACACAAGCACCCGCAATCTTTCCTATGACGCGCGACATGCCGTTCCTATGTCCTGAAACAACACACCACCGGGCCCACGGGAATGCTTCGCATTCCTTGGGAGTTGCTTCTCAACTCCAGGGAACCCAGTCCCCCTTTCAAGGGGGACGGCAGAACGACACAGTCGTTGTGCAGGGGGATGGGAACTTGATTCGTACGGCCAAGGTTGGTTGGACTCGAAACACAGGACGGAACGGAACTACGATGGCGGGCTCCGATCCGCCGAGCTCGTCGCCCGCTCCTTTGTTGTCATGTCGTCCAGCGAGATCTGAAGGCTGCTATCTCAGACTCGCTGTAGAAGTGGGTTGCGTAGGTCGATGTGTACATCCGGTCGAGATAGACGTCTGGAATCACAAGCAGATCACGAAACCGTTTGTACGCATCGGCGTAGGTCTTGTCGGAAGAGTCGTTGCTTCGACCCATCGTGATGTCACCCACACCAAGAAACGGACCGAGGGCATCCGAGGCTACGTTGTCGAGGTCCTCCAACCGGATCAAAAGAACCTTTGCGTTGTCGCTCGAATACGTGTCGAAACCCGCCTCCGTTGGAAACTCGCTCGCGTACACGTCGACATCGAACACCTCCTTGAGCTCCTCATCGAACCAGACAAGAGGGTCACCATCTGCTTCTACCGTCTGAGCCTTCACGACATACGACGTCAGGAACATCTCAACCAGTTGGTGTGCGACCTCGTCGATATCCCTGTTCTCGAGTTCCTCTCGTGGCCAGAAGTCGAAGAAGCTCTCGAGGTTCTGAAAGAACGATGAGACATTTCGCCCGACAGGATCTCTCACCAGGGTGACGACCGTCCACACACGACCGCCCTTGGCGATCTCCCTGCTGAGATACTCGCCGACCCACACGTACCGCTGAAAGAAGCGTCGGGACTTATCGGTGCCACGGTACCTGTTCGCCCCTTCACGATGATTCTTGCGTGCGTCGGTGAGCTTGGCATCGGTGAGCCAATGGATGTGGTGAACCTCCCTCGGCGCAACCCCATCCTCGAGAGCGGCGGCGACTGAGGTCGAACCCACCTTGCCAACCGAGTAGATGAGGATCGGATCACCGACTTTCGATCGGTGGAGTTTGATCCGATAGAACGCACGCGCCGTTCCGTATCGCCTGTTCGCAATCTTGCGAATCCCGGCCTTCGGCGTACTCAATCGCGAGCGGATCACGGTGACATCACGCCGCAACTCTACCCGTAGCCTCTCGAGACTCGAGGCACCTTGCAATCGACGTTCGGGCGGTAGGCTCCTCGCAATGGATACCACTCGATATGCGCAGCGTAGATCAGAGTTCATGGAGCACCTCGGCGACATGATCGCCATCGTTCCCGCGGGTCGGGAGCAAACCCGCAACGACGATGTCGACCACGATTTCCGACAGAACTCGGACTTCTTCTTCCTCACGGGCTTCACGGAACCGGATGCGATCGCGGTCTTCGATCCCTCTCATGACACAGAGCAGTACACGCTGTTCGTACGTCCCCGCGACCCGGAATCGGAATCCTGGTTCGGCCGTCGAGTCGGATCTGAAGGCGTTCGCGAACGTTTTGGTGCCGATGCCGGCTACACGATCGACGATTTCGACGAATGGCTCAGGCGTCGTCTCAGAGGGAGAGCCGATGCGGCTTACTCGCTTGGCAACGCCCTCGACAGTCGTGTCCTCGCAGCATTGAACGCAGCGCGGGCCCATGCTCATCGGGTGGGGGTGACCGTGCCGGATCGCCTCATCGATCTGACAGCGATCTTGCACGAGATGCGACTCATCAAGTCTGATGGGGAAATCGCTGCGATACGCGAAGCGAGTCGTATCAGCGCGATCGCACACACCGAAGCGATGCGATACGCGGCCCCAGGCAGAACCGAGCGTCAGGTCCAGGCAGCTCTCGAATATGTGTTCGCAGCGATGGGGTCGGAACGAGTGGGCTATGGCTCCATCGTGGCAGGCGGTGAGAACGCCGTGATCCTTCACTACATCGAGAATGACATGATTCTCAACGATGGCGACCTTCTTTTGATCGATGCTGCCGCGGAATATCGGCACCTTACGGCCGATATCACACGGACGTTCCCCGTAAATGGCGAGTTCTCAACCCCGCAGCGAACGATCTATGACATCGTCCTTGAGGCAGAAAGAAGGGTCATCCAGATGTGTGCGCCAGGGGTTCCCTACACCGACATGCACACGTTGGCCGTCGAGGTCCTCTCCGAAGGCCTCGTCGACATAGGTCTCGTGCCCGGGCCAGTGGACGAGGTCATCGAGAAGGGGTGGTACCGCAATTTCTTTTTCCATGGGACGGGACACTGGCTCGGAATCGACGTTCACGATGCAGGGGCGTACCGCATAGATGGCGAGGGCCGACCCCTCGAAGCCGGAATGGTCTTCACCGTTGAACCCGGAATCTATGTCGCACCGGAGAAGTCGACGATCACCCTGTCCGATGCTCCGTATGACGCTGACGAGGCGCTTCGACTCACGTACGAGCTTGGTAGCGCCAGGGCGAACATCGAGCTCGCCAAACGCCGGGATGAGGCGGGTTCCACAACGTTCGATGTTCCATGGGAGTTTCTTGGTATCGGTATCAGGATCGAAGACGACATTCTCGTTACCAGCAACGGCGTCGAGAACATGTCATCGGAGGCACCGGTGGATCCCGATGCGATCGAGGCTGTATGCGCCGAGGACAGCGCACTTCCCATCTTCTAGATCAGGGTCACACGATCCGGGCTGGCATGGAGGCCCCTGCGAGTGCAGCGATCAGGTTGTCTGCAGCGAGGTCAGCCATCGCGATCCGTGTTCGTTCGGTTGCGCTCCCAAGATGCGGAATCACGGTGCAGTTCGGAAGTGCGACGAGGGGGTGATCCGCCGGAACCGGTTCAGGGTCGGTCACATCAAGACCCGCACATCGAATCTGCCCACTCGTGAGGGCGTCGCGGAGCGCATCGGTGTTGACGATCGAACCCCTGGCGATGTTGACCACGTTGGCCGTTCGCTTCATCCGGGCAAAAGCGTCAGCGTCGAACATACCCCTCGTGTCATCGGTTAGCGCACAACAGATCACGACGTGGTCCGAACGATCGAGCAGTTCGTCGAATTCCACTCTCACAGCACCATGCTCGCTCTCAGCGTGGGGCTGCGGCGACCGGGAGAAGTACAGAATCTCCATGTCGAATCCGCGCGCACGACGAGCAACCGTCTGTCCGATACGCCCCATCCCGACGATGCCGATCGTAGTCCTCGCAACATCAAGCCCGAGTAGTGCTCCCGGCTCCCATCGACCCCACTGGCCGTTCTTTACGTAAGCCACTGCCTCCTCGATCCGTCGAGACGCCGCCATCAGCAATGTCCAGGCCATGTCCGCGGTCGAGTCGGTGAGAACTTCGGGCGTGTGACCTACCGCTATTCCCATCTCGCGGCACGCATCAAGATCGATGTTGTCAACACCCACAGCCATAGTTGAGATGACCTTCAGATCACCGGCGGACTCAAGCAGGTCGCGATCGATGCGATCTGTCAGCATGCAATACAGGGCGGTCGCACTCCGCATCTTTTCTTCGAGCACGGAGTGATCGATCTCGCGATCGTGGGGCCACATCCACACATCGCCGTGGCTATCGAGCCTCTCTACGGCTCTACCTGGCGGCTGTCGGGTGACGATTATTCGGTCGCGCATTCGTACATCGTAGCGACGGCCAGTGTGTCAGGCCGAGAAGGAGCCGCACCTATCCGCGCGACAGGCCATCAATTGTCTGAGGTCATCTGCCTTCGGAGATTCGCGATCGTGTCCGAACTCGAACCGGGTTCGATTCCGATTCGCGGCAGCTTGGCTGAGTTTCGTGAATAGCGGCTTTCAACCAACTCCGGCTCGTCCTCGTCCTCGTCCTCGTCCTCGCTGTCTGTCGCTTCGGACTTCACCGGTGCCGGGACCGACGGCGAGTAGTCGAGCACGGGTCTGACCGGACTCTCCGCTTGTTGGTCCGTCGTTTCGATCGCGTCGTCGTCTCGTGCATGCTCGCGGACAACCCTCGCCTCTTCGAGCGCACGCATGGCTTCAATACGTATCGCTTCGATCGAGTCACCGTCATCAGTGAACTCGATTCCATCTGCTCCACCGGCTACCACCTCAGCCGCCTCGGCCGCAGCCAGACGATCACTCAGAGACATGCCCCCAATATCTTTGCGTCCCTCATCAGGGTGTTCATCTCCGCGCACCACCCCGACCACTTCGGCTGCTTCGGCTGCAGCCAGACGATCGCTCAGCGATGTCGGCTCTGTAGCTCTTCCATAGTCAGAAGTAGGGTCGGCTGTCGACGCACTGTCTGCTGCCTCGGCACGAATCCTCTCGGCTGCAGCGTGTGCATCAGAGACAATCGACTCCGCTTCGGTCACGGCTTTGGCTCTGACGAGTGCTGCATCCTCGAGACGTTTCTCGAGATCTGCTTCACGTTCCGAAGCTGCGTCAGCGGCTTGGGACGCTGCACCCTCGATCTCGGCTTGCCGGGATTCGGATTGCTCCATCCGATCATCGAGTACCTGGGACCGACGACCGAGATCGGCCTCGCGATCCTCGAGCTCAATTCGTTTCCGTTCCAGATCGTCTGCGGTCCCCGGATCAACCACATCAGCATCAGCGATCTCAGCAGCACGCTCATCCAACTCAGACGCACGCCGCTTCAACTCAGACTCACGCTCATCCAACTCGACCCGGACCCGATCCAACTCAGCAGCGGACTCTCCACCAACCACATCAGCATCAGCGATCTCACCAGCACGCTC
>JAMBLJ010000143.1 GCA_023336815.1 Actinomycetes bacterium | reverse complement strand
GCACCACCGAAGAGGGCACCACCGAAGGCAACAGCACCGTTGAGGGTCATCGTCTTGGCTGAGATCTTGGGACTCAACCAATAGTTCTCGACCTGTTGGTAGATCAGCACGTACCCAAGAACAATGAGCGCCGGAACCACTCCTTGGATCGCCAATGTGAGAGCAATGGGAATGGCGCCACCTATGTAGGTACCGATCGCAGGGATGAAGACCGAGACGAACCCACCGAACACCGCAAGTGGGATCGCCAGCGAGACGGGCATTCCCACGAGCACCATGGTGAAGAAGAACCCGAAGCCGTTGATGAACATCAGGATCATCCTGGAGTAGAAGTATCCGCCTGTCTGGATGATCGCCTGGTCCCAGGCCCAGCCAACCTGAGCCTGCCGATCGTGTGGGAGCAGTCCGAGGACGGTCCTCTGGAATCGCGGTGCGTCAGCGGTGAAATAGAACGTGAACATTGCCATGGTCGCGAGGTTGAAGATAAGGCTCACACCTGTTGACACGAGTCCCAGCGCGGAGCCAGCGAAGTCGGCTGCCCACGTCTGGAGGTTCTTGTCGACGAAAGCGGCCCACTCGTCGGCGTAGCTGTTGTCGCCGTTGCCGATCGTGATACCGAACGTGTCCTGGACCCACTCGAGTCCGCCTGTGACCCATTCGGCGCCACTGGCGCCGATGGTTGAGGCGAGTTGGGCAACGGCGGGGATGAGGATCAAGATCATGGCAACCGACCCGACAAGGGCGCCGAGATAGATGACACCCACGGCTGACCCTCGGCGCCATTCGTATCGGTTGGTGAGCCAGAGGACCGCCGGTTGTAGGGCAAGACTGAAGAAGAACGACATGCCGACAAGAACGACGAGACTCTGCGCCTGACCTATCGCCCAGAGACCCGCCATCGTTGCAAGGATGGCGAAGATCACCTTCCAGATGACCTTACTATCGATGACCACATGAACAGTGCTCAGCTGGTCCGCGTGCTCCTGGCTCTCCTGGGCTGCGCCACCATCCGTATCCATGCGTGTCCCTCTCGAAGTGCAGCCGCATCGTACCCCTTGACCGGTCGCCGATTGAGGATTGTTCGAGGACTGGACCCATCATGTGACGTGTTCAACGCGGGTCAGTCGGACCGGATCTCGACTATGTCAGCTGTTGCAAAGAGATCACCGACACCGATCCCGAACGCGTTCGAGTAGACCGATGCAGGGACACCGATATCTCCACCATAGAGCGTCCCAAGGTGCTCACCTGCGGATGCGAAGCCTTGCTTTGGAAGGGCCAGTGTGAGTGTTGCTGTTGCAAAGATCGCTGGGGTGAGTACCGATTCGGATACCGCACTGAAACCCGACGGTACGTCAAGCGAGATCGTTGCAGCCTCCTGAGCATTGGCCCACGTGATGAGTGATGCGGTTCGTCCACGGGGTGAGCCGACGAGGCTGTACCCGACAAGACCATCGATGATCACGGTATCGGCCTCCGCCGCGCCCGGCATGTCCGTTGAGTGAATCGGGACGTCGAGATGGTCGAGGATCGCCAGCTGAGAAGCGATGACCCCGCTGTAGGCGGATCGAGGACGGGTTGTGATGATCTGGACATCGAAACCCCATCCAGCAAGCCTTCTCGCCGCAACGAGGGCACCTCCGCCGTTGCCCCCGGTGCCGGCGAGGGCGATCACAGGTGACGCAGTACCGATCGGCGCATAGTGGACGACGAGCCTGGCGAGGTTGCGGCCGGCGTTCTCCATCATTCGTGCGAGATCGATACCCAACTCATCGATCATGAGACGGTCCACCTCAACCATCTGATCTCTGGTCAAAGTGGGTACTGTCGAGTTGGAAACGGAAGGGATCACGATGTAACGATACTTCCCGGCCATCTGAACCTGGCGTGTGCGGCAACACGTGAGGGAGCCGACGCAAAAGAAGGGAGCAGCCGCATCGCCGCTAGTAGGGAAGGCACGAGGGGCGATGCGGCTGGAGCTGATTCACATGGCCGCTGGTTCCTGTGACGATCTCGCCAGTCTGAGAGCTGACTGGGCTGCGGCGATCCTGGCGACCGGTACACGCAGTGGCGAACAACTGACATAGTCCAGACCGCACTCATCGACGATCGCGATTGAGGCGGGGTCACCGCCATGTTCCCCGCAGATCCCGACATGGAGGTCCGGTCTGACATGTCTTCCCGCCTCGACAGCGTTCCGAATCAGACCACCGACACCTTCCCGATCGAGCGTATTGAACGGGTTCGCCTCGAGAACACCGGAGGCGAGATAGTCGAGAAGGAAACTGTGCTCTGCATCGTCCCTGCTGATACCGAAGGTCATCTGTGTCAGGTCGTTGGTTCCGAACGAGAAGAACTCAGCAGTCTCGGCTAGCTGCGCTGCGGTCAAGGCGGCTCGCGGAGTTTCGATCATCGTGCCGAAGCGATAGTCGATTTCCATACCCTTCTCATCGCGGATCGTCGCTGCCATGTCCCGCGCAACAGCCTCGAGTGTGGTGAGTTCGCCAATGACGCTGGTCAGCGGCACCATGATGCTCGGCTTTGCAACAATGCCCTCCTCGTGAACCAGGGATACCGCCTCGAAGATGGCGCGAATCTGCATCCTTGGCATCTCCGGTGAGAGGACAGCCAGGCGTACGCCCCTGAGTCCGAGCATCGGGTTGGACTCACGCAGGGCCTCGACCCGTTCGAGCACTTTCTCGACCTCCTCTGCCTTGGCGAACAATGTGTTCACCTCGTCGAGTGTTCCCGCCTTTGTCAGACGGATCTTCAGATCGGTAAGTTCGTCTGCAAGCCGGTCCCTGTTGGGGAGAAACTCGTGGAGCGGAGGGTCGAGAAGGCGGATGATGACCTCGTATCCGTCCATGGCACGGAATAGACCCGCGAAGTCCCGTCGCTGGAGGGGCAACAGTCTCGTCAGCGCTGAGCGTCGCTCGTCGGCATTCGCCGCCATGACCATTTCCTGCATGATCGGAAGACGCTCTGTTCCAAAGAA
The DNA here is from genome assembly GCA_023336815.1 of Actinomycetes bacterium. Taxonomy (GTDB): domain Bacteria; phylum Actinomycetota; class Acidimicrobiia; order Spongiisociales; family UBA5794; genus JAMBLL01. The sequence goes on along the minus strand of JAMBLJ010000143.1, from coordinate 5,265 downwards.
CATGTGCTCCGTTCTACACAGCCCGATACCCGTTGCGCCAAGCTTGACTGCCAGTTCGGCATCGTGTGGATGGTCAGCGTTCGCCCACACCCCCAATCGGCGCACTTCGTCTGCCCACTCGAGGAGCTTCATGAGCCAAACGTCGTCGATGTCGGGAACCTTCGTGTCGATCGCACCGAGGAACACTTCGCCGGTCGTCCCATCGATCGATATCCGATCTCCCTCGTTGATCACTGTGCGCCCAACGACGATCCGTCGTTCTCCGAGATCGACCTGGATCTCCGAGGCCCCAACGACTGCCGGCCTACCGAACTGTCGAGCGACGAGCGCGGCGTGTGATGTCCTTCCACCGCTCGACGTCAACACACCGACCGCTGCGAGCATGCCGTGAACATCGTCCGGTTTCGTTTCGGGTCGTACGAGTATCACGGATTCGTGGCGGTCCTGTGCCCACGACTCGGCGAGATCCGCATCGAGTGCGATGAGACCTACGGCGGCGCCAGGTGACACATTGAGCCCCGTTGTGAGATAGGTGCCTTCGTCGAGCGCTAGCTGTTTTGCGTCGGCATCGAATTGGGGATGTAGGAAGAACTCCACTTGCTCGGGGGAGACCCGTTCCAGAGCTATATCTCTGGTTATCGTCCCTTCCGATGCAAGGTCGACCGCTATACGAACTGCCGCTTGGGCGGTCCGCTTCCCGTTGCGTGTCTGGAGTATCCACAGCTCGCCATCATCGATTGTGAATTCGATGTCCTGCATGTCCGAGTAGTGGAGCTCGAGTTGTCGGGCGTACCTGGTGAGGTCCTCGTACTGCTCTGGCATGACCTCGCTGAGATCGTCGATGGTGTTGGTCTCACGGATCCCTGCAACGACATCCTCCCCCTGGGCGTTCATCAGAAAGTCACCTTCGATGTGCGGCGCGCCCGTGGTTGCGCTCCGCGACACGGCAACACCTGTGGCCGAGTTGGCGCCACTGTTGCCGAAGACCATGGTCTGGATGTTGACGGCAGTTCCGAGGCTGTCTGGGATGTGCGATGCCTTTCTGTAGTCCTTCGCCCTCCGACCGTTCCACGATCTGAACACAGCCTCTGTCGCCATTGAGAGTTGTGTCTGTGGATCCGGTGGCAATGGACGTCCCGTTGTGTCCTCAAGGCGGGCCATGAAGGAATCGATGACGTAGCTGAGAACCCCTGCGGAGAGTTCGGAATCAGAAGTGACGTTGTCCTTGCGTCGAGCCTCGCGGAGAGTTTCCTGGAATGGTTCATCCGGTACGTCGAGCACCACGGTGCCGAACATCTGGATGAGACGTCGGTACGAATCGAGGATGAAACGGGCATCCTTTCCCCCGGTGATCATGCTGTCGACGATCTCGCTGTTGAGGCCGATGTTGAGAACCGTGTCCATCATCCCTGGCATAGAGAACTTGGCTCCACTGCGACACGAAACCAGGAGAGGGTCTACGGCATCACCGAGCTGTTTTCCCGTCTCTTCCTCGAGCCACGCTAGGGCTTTCGATGTCTGGCCGGATAGTTCTGGAGGGAGACCGCCACCCGTATCGAGGTAGGCATTACATGCCCGTGAGGTGATGGTGAAACCCGGCGGTACGGGGATGCCGAGTCTGGTCATATCTGCGAGGTTGGCACCCTTGCCACCGAGAAGACCCCGAACCTCGTCCCAGTCATTGGCGCAATGGCCCGTGGCTACATCGAGTTCATCGAATCGATATACCCACTTCGGAACCATGTCCTCACCAGCCTTCCGGGATCAGTCACCCGACGACGGTCGACCACGAGCGTCAGACCCCGTTCCGTCCGTGTCCTGTAGTCTAATCCTTAGCAAGTGACTATGGAATGGTGTATTCACGTCCGCCGCAAACGACGGGGAGCCCCTGACCTTTCGGACGGGGGCTCCCCTTGTCGAGTTCGGCGGGAATCTAGCCGATACGCTCGATCGTGACGCCAACGACGGGACCCGACCAGGCGTGCGCACCGGTGAGGTCTGCGCCTCCCTGGATGCCAGCGTGACGGTGGATCCTGCCGTTCTCAGCGAGCGCCGGGTTGGACATTCCCGTTCCCGTTCCAGAATCGCCGTCGCACGGCGGCACGAGGTCGTCGAAGGACTCCGTATTGATCTCGGTACCCGCATCGTATGCACGTGCCGAGAAGTGCTCCGCCTCACCGATTTCACGAGGCAGGCGTTTGCCGTCGATACCACCGAATCCATCATTCGTACACACGAGCATGGATGCAAGAGAGAACCGGTTGGCCCTTCCGATGACCTCGAGCGTCGTGGACGCTGACGCACCAGGTGCAAGCGGCGCTGATCCGACAACTGTGGATGCCGAGATGTTCGTGTTGGCTGCTGCCTCAGCGGCGAGAACGGGTACGCCTCCGTTCTCAGCGAGCTGTTGGATTCCATTGGATGCGACTGCACCCTTACGGAACAGGTCATGCCTGCCGTTGTGTGCTGCAAACACGGCTGGTGTGATCGGCTGACCTGTGGTCAGGTTGGTGATGGTGATCTCGTAGGTCGCAACGCGCTCGATCGTCACCTTGATGGCCGGGCCATGCCAGCCGTGGGTGGCTGGTGAGAGATCACCGGACTCCGTGATGCCGCGATGTCGCTTTACGGTTCCGTTCTCTGCGAGTGCAGGATTGGATGTTCCCGTTCCAACACCGGTACCCGAGCATGGTGGGACAAGATCAACGAATTCCTGAGTGTTGATCTCGGTGCCAGCGTCGTAGGCCTGCCCGTATCGTGTCGACTCGCCGCTCCGCGGGATCTTGGTGCTGTTCACTGAAGCGAAGCCATCGTTCGTGCAGATGAGCATGGCCGCAACGGAGATACGATCTGCATCGTCGCCCGTCCTGACAAGGACGCTTGCGGTCTCTCCTGGTCCGATCGGGCCTCCACTCGTCACGCCAACGTCGGCAACGTCGTCATCATCCATCAGTTCGGCGACGAGCACAGGGACACCACCGTTCTCTGCAAGCTGCTGGATCCCGTTTGATGCGGTCCGGTTGCGCTTGAACAGACGAAAGTCGTCTTCGTGTGTCGCGACCACCGCCGGGGTCAGGGTCTGGTTCTCCGTGAGATTCTGCACGGTGACTCTGTACGTCTCCTCATATTCGTCGTCGCTTCCACTTGCATTCGCAGGCGCGATGAAGGCGGCCATGGATGCGACCAGTGCTGCCGTGAGGAGCAGGATCCACGTTCGACGCCATCGAGACGTCAGGGTTTGTTCGTTCATTACTCACACCTCCCGTGTGTTGGCTGAAGCATCCCCGACAACCCTTGCTTCGAGGCGAATAGCAGGTGAACAAACTCTGAACACCAGTACTGAGGTGGATGTGTGCCGTACGATTACTCCGTGGCCAGTGACACAGCTCTTCGCAGATCCGTACTCGTCGTCGACGACGAGGCGATGGTTCGCGAGGTGGTATGTGCCTACCTCGAACGTGAAGGGTTCACTACCTCGGAGGCCATCGATGGGAAAACGGCCATGGAGATGGTGGCGGAATCCGAGCCACACCTCATCATCCTCGATGTCATGCTGCCAAAACTCGATGGGTACTCCGTGCTGGCCGAGCTCAGAAAACGAACCCAGGTTCCCGTGATACTGCTCACCGCACGGGCCGATGAGGTCGATCGTGTTCTCGGTCTCGAGCTCGGCGCCGATGACTACGTGGTGAAACCCTTCTCCCCTCGCGAACTCGCGGCACGCGTCCGATCCGTGCTGCGTCGGGCGTCGACCCCTGAGCATGAGGTCCCGCGAATTGAATTCGAGGGACTCATGATCGATGGTGGAACACGGGAAGTCCTCGTCGATAGTGAACTCGTTGAGATGCCTCCGATGGAGTTCGATCTGCTCATGTTCCTTGCATCTGCGCCCCGACAGGTTTTTTCGCGAGCGCAGATACTTGCCGAAGTATGGGGCTCGAGCGCGGAATGGCAGGACCCATCCACAGTCACCGTCCATGTTCGACGGCTCCGCCAGAAGATCGAGATTGACGCCGATGACCCCAAGCGAATTCTCACTGTGTGGGGCCGCGGTTACAGGTTCGAACCATGAGGGCGATGCTTGGTGCGGTCGCAGCGGTCCTTGGTGGACTCGCTCTATTCCAGATAACGATGCAACCGTCGGGTTCGGAACGGCTTGAGCTCGGGATGATCTTCATCGTCATGGCGATCGCTAGCGCCCTCGCTGCATTGTTCCTGCCGGTGGTCGCACGTCGGTCGCGCCGGTTGATCATCACCCTCTTTGCGTTGTCGTTGGTATCGCTCGTGATCGCGGCTTTCGGGCTCACCGTTACCGCAAACAGGATGTTCATCTCCGATCACGATTTGACCCTCCTGCTGGTGGTCCTGGGTTTCGGTCTGCTTGCGTCACTTGGTTTCGCGCTCACGGCAAGCAAAGCGCTCACATCGGATCTCAGGCGAATGGCGAACGCAACGAGTGATGTGGCTCTTGGCGACCTCACCGCTCGGACCAAGGTCGACAGGGTCGATGAGATCGGTCAGTTGGCTCGAGGCATCGATGAGATGGCTGAACGACTCGAGCAAGCCTCCATGGAACGCGAGCAAGAGGACGCGAGAAGGCGTCAATTCTTTGCCGCCGTCGGTCATGATCTTCGTACACCCCTCGCATCGGCGCAGGTGGCTGTCGAAGCTCTCCGAGATGGCGTGGCATCGGACCCGAAGCGATATTACGTGTCCCTGCAAAGAGATCTCACGGCTCTCCATTCGCTCGTCGATGACCTGTTCCTGCTCGCGAGGATCCAGGCCGGGGATGTGGCGTTCGAGTCGACTCCGACTGATATCACCGATGTCGCGGATGAGGCGATCGAAGTTGTCCTGCCCGTAGCAGCGAAGAACGATGTGAAGATCGTGCTTGTTGCGCCAGCGAGAGTGGTTGTCGATACGGGCCACGAAGCCGTCTCGAGGGTTCTTCGCAACCTCCTAGACAATGCTGTGAGACATGCGCCAGCGGGGAGTACGGTGCGTGTGGAGGTCCATGGTCGCAACGGAGCAACTGTTCTTGTCAGGGATGAGGGTGTCGGGTTCGATCCAGATTTCGTTGGGGAGGCGTTCGATTCGTTCTCCCGGTCGGACTCGGCACGAAACAGGGAGACCGGTGGTGCGGGTCTGGGCCTGGCTATCGCTCACGGATTCGTGACAGCTCTCGATGGTGATATCTGGGCAGAACCGGGACCGGGAGGGAAAGTAGCTTTCAGGCTCCCGTAGCAAGCAGCGTCACGTAGCAAG
>JAMBLJ010000142.1 GCA_023336815.1 Actinomycetes bacterium | reverse complement strand
GATCGTGGTCACTGGCATTACGCACCTCCAGGTGTGTCGTTGTTCTGTTTCTCGGGTTCCGACGAATCCTTGTCCGGCGCTTTCGCTGGACCTTTATCCGGTGTTGCGACGGCCTTAAGGGTGTTGAGCGCACGCCCCATGCCCCTCCTGATCTCCGGGTCGCGCATCTTGGCCGCAAGAGCGAAAAGACCGGGAGCCTTCTCGTCCTCGAACTCATCGATCGACGTCTGTTGCTGCACGATGTTGAGGATGCGGTCCGCCATTGCGAGCATTTCCGGTTGCGTCAGGTCCTTGACGATATCGAGGATGTTGACGACGTTGTCGCCGAGCGCCTCGACCTCCTCCTTGCTGTAGCCGGTGACGATGCGGTCAACTACGCCAATACCAGCTTCGACGAACTCAAAGTAGCCACGCTGTTCCACCTGATCGGCGAGATCGATGGCTCTTGCGACGGCCTGGTTCACGATGGGCATCACGTCGACAACGAGTTCGTGCGCCGAACGCAACTGGATCATCATCTTGTCGAGGAGTTCAGCGTTCTCTGCCACTCGCACAGCGAGTTGGACAAGATCGGCCGGATCAATATCTATACCGTCGAGCGAGTCGGCGGATCGTTCGACGGCCTTCATCGCGATCGGTGTCAGATCGGCTTGGAGGTCCTCGAGTGCACGACGACGTTTGGCCTGAGCCTGTGCCTCCTCCGTCAAGAACTGCACCTGCTCTGTGAGCGCATCGATCTTTCGCTCCAGCTCGCCAGTGCGGTCGATCGTCGCGGAATCTGTCATGCCTCGCTCCTGTCCTTACCAGCCATGGTCATGTGGCCTGGGACGGGGATGTCGTGGCCGGGGAGCAACATGTTCCAGTACATCCACTTGAACAGGAGCTTGCCCCAGTGGTTCATCTCTGTCTCCTTGAGGAGTGAGAAGGGACCAACACCTGGCAGCGGGTACTTGCCTGGGAGTGGCTGTGTCTCGTAGTTGAAGTCGATGAGCAGAGCCTTGTCGTGCCCTGTCTCGATGTAGCAGTTGGAGTGGCCATCGAAGACCTCTGTCATCGGAAGACCCTGGACGTAGCGAACGAAGTTCGGGACGAAGACCTCCATTGCGAAGTGCGCTACCGATCCAGCCTTCGATGTCGGCAGGTTGGCTGCGTCACCGATCGCAAAGATATTGTCGTAGTCCTTCGACAGGAAGTTCCCATGGTCTACGTTGACATGGTTCAACTCGTCGCCGATTCCGGCTCCGGCAACGAAACTCGCTCCAAAGTTCAGCGGCACCGAGACCAGGAGGTCGTACTCGATCTCTCGTTCGTCGTAGGACACGAGTTTGTTGTTCTCGGTGTCGACACGTTCGAGGTAGAAGTCGGGTTCGAGAAGGATCCCACGTTCTTCGAACATCGAGCCAAGGTGCTTCGCTGCGACGGGTTTCGTGAAGGCGCCATCGAGAGATGTCACGTACACGATCTCGACGTTGTCCCTGATCCCACGCTCGGTGAAGTGTGCCTCGGCGAGGAAGGCGAATTCCAGCGGTGCCACGGGACACTTGATTGGCATCTCGATGAGGTTGACGATCAGGCGTCCACCTTCGAACTTTGCAAGGGCGTCTCTGAGCGCAACTGCTCCATCGAAGGTGTAGAAGTCGTGCACTGTCTTGCCGTATTCGTCGCTCTCGAGTCCTGGAGTCTCCGATGGCGTCGGACTGGTGCCCGTTGCGATGATGAGGTAGTCATACTCGAGTTGATCGCCGTTTCCCAGGACAACGGTGTTGTCCTTTGGCTTCAATTCGGTGATCGGAGCGTTGAGATAGGTGACACCCTTGGGAAGGAACTCGCTGGATGTACGGACAACATCGCCCGGCTCGTACGTGCCGAACGGTATGAACAGGAAGCCCGGCTGGTAGTAGTGCGTATCGTCCTGGTCGACGATCGTGATATCCCACGAGTCATCGAGTTGTGATCGCAGTTTGTTAGCCGCCATCGTGCCTGCGGTTCCGGCGCCGAGTATGAGTACTCGTTTCACGTGCTAGGTCCTTTCCTGGGACATCATTGGGCGACGATGGACGTCGGCCGTATTCGTTTGCAAAAGTGTCGCGACGACTGAATCCCCCTTGCGAAACATGGAGTACAGCCGTGTTTCACCAGGAGATCGCGCGAGCGAGGAACCTTGGTGGAGTCTCTGGCCATGTTGTTGGGTGGCCGTGAGCGGTGCTGTCATGTGTTCGTCGAGTTGTAGTTGGGTCTTCATCGTACTGCCTGAAGTTCGAGTATATCCCGCTATCGTGCTATTGCGTAGTCAGTGACTCAACAAATTGCCAATAGGCTGGAATCCGCCGTTTCACGCTTTGGAAACGCATCACATTCGAGATGAAACCTGTGTTCTCGTGGGCGGTATCCCGCCAACTAGAAGGGTAGTGATCCGCTGGTACGACCGGTCCTCGAATACCTTCGATCTGGCAGGGACGTTCGCTCGTTCGTGATGGACGAGAACAGCATTAGCGTACGTTCGCGTCGACAGAAGGCCCATCATTCCAAGAGAATTCGCAATCACGTACGACTATCTCTGCCCGTTTGCCCGCAATGCGAACGAGACAGTGGTCGAGGCCCTCCAGGGCGATGCGGACTGGGCGGTGACCTTCCGTCCGTTCTCCCTTCAGCAGAACCACAACCAGCCGGAAGAAACCGACGTGTGGGACGTGGCCCTTGACTCTGACCAGGGATCAGGGGTGCGAGCGCTTCTGTGGTCCCTTGGCATCCGTGACGAGTTCCCCGATGAGTTCCTCGGCTTCCACACTGCGATGTTCGCCGCCCGCCACGACGAGGCACTCGATATCAGCGACGAGTCCGTGATCAGCGACGTTGCAACATCTGTTGGGCTGGACGCACCAACCCTTGCAGGCCTTGTTGCTTCCGGTATCCCGCAGAAGCAACTCAAGACAGAACATCTCAGCCTTCTCGAGGATCATGAGGTGTTCGGTGTCCCGACGTTCATCATTGGTGATGAGGCGGTCTTCGTTCGGGTAATGGATCGCCACAACATCCCCGATATCGAACGAGTTGTCGACATGATCGGTTGGACCAATGTCAACGAGTTCAAGCGGACATCGATAGCGCAGTAGAGCGGGCCGAGGGACGTATTACGTAGTACGTAGTACGTATGACGACCGGAATAGCGGTTGATCTTTTCGTACCACGTCGTACGTACCACCTCCTTCGTAATACCTTCTCTGCATGGAGTACGTCACTTCTGAGGAGATGTTCGAGCTTGTTCACGGTCGGCGCACCGACGATCCGGAATGGTTCGAGTTCGACGGTGTGACCCTGGATCCTGTCGAAGTCGCGACCGTTCTTCGCGACAGGCTCTCCGTAGATCGACGCGAGACGATCGAACAGGTGCTTTGTGAGCGAACGAACAGCCTGACCGTTGTTGTTGAGGGGATGGTCGATCTTGGCAACGTTTCGGCAGTCATGAGGTCCGCCGACGGCTTCGGTGTGCAGTCGTTTCACGCGATCGACACAGCCGACGTGTACAAACGATCACGACGAACGACGAGAGGTACCGACAAGTGGCTCGATCGCTATCGCTGGGACGATGCGGACGCGTGTCTGTGCCAACTGCGTGATGAGAACTATGAGATCGTCGTCACAGATCCGATCGGCGGCGAACCGCTGTACGACGCCGATCTCACTGGCCGGCTCGCCATCGTGTTCGGAAACGAACTGGATGGCGTGTCATCCGTCGTTCGCAGTTTCTCTGACCGCTCACTCACCATTCCGATGAGTGGGTTCGGAGAGAGTTTCAACATCTCGGTAGCGGCATCGATAGTCCTGTCCGAGGCAACTCGTCAGCGCAAGGATCGTTACGGCGCTAGTGGCGACCTCGATGGCGATGCGATCAGTCGGATCCGTGCGGTGTGGTACATGAAATCTGTCCGGGAAGCTCGCATGATTGTTCAACGTGCGATCGATGACGGACAGGTTCGATCAAACCGCTAGAGGTCGGCCGACACCACGTGGATCTCGGGCTCGAGTCCCTCGCTAACGGTCCAATACGCGAGTTGCGCATCGAAGGCGATCGCTTCTCCCTGTCGTTCATCCGGTGCTGGCGCCTGACAGGGTTGTCCGCTGAGTGCATCCGCAACCGACTGCCCTGGATCCCGTGTCCACATCCAGACCGAGGAATAGCCGCGGAACGCGATGATCCCACCATCCCAGCTGATATCGGCGCTCGACACCTCAGCGCCGAGAAAGAGGGTTGCGATGAGTTCGAGCTCCATCGGGCCGTCACCTACCTGTGCAAGGGATCCCCGAAAGACGAACGCTTCATCCGTGCTCTTCGTGACGAGGTATAGAGCTGGATCGATCGGATCTATGAACAGGGCTTCCGCGTTGTGGGGCCCGTCCGGATATCGATAGGGCAGCGAGACGACTTCAGGGAACGTATCCCCGATCGTTTCCGGGTCCCCATCAGGGACGCGGTATACGGCGACCTGTCCCCCCCGGATGTTGAAGTTGTCCCCGATGTCGCCGACGTAGAGGTACTGCCCTGCACCGGTAGCGTCCGGTCCTGCGGCCATATCTTCCCAGTCGAAGGCGAACGCTCCTGGGAGTTTGATGCGGCCCAGATCCTCACCTGTGGGTGTCATCGCATAGAGAACGGCCGCATCCCTGGAATCGTTGTGGGACCACAACACATCCGGTGCTACGCGGCTCACGGCCAGACCTGAGGCCTCCACCAGTGCCGTCGAGACGACCTTGCCATTTTCGTTTATCTCGCTGTACACGTCGCATGCCTCGCGCCCCGGAGGCAATGTGACGGTGGGCACGGTGGTCGCATCGGTAACGGAGGACACCGAGGTTGTGGTGTCCGGTGTCGCTGTGCCGGGTGCAGCGATGTCGTGTTCAGATGTCGAGACCGCCGTTGTAGGCGACGACAGGCCGGGAACGCTGTCGGTTATGCGCGTGAAAGCCACGACAGCGATCACGATCGCGGCGATACCTACCAACCAGAGTGTGGGCCGAGCCATACCAAAAGCGTAGGGTCAGCTGCCGGTTCCTGATCCCAGATTCTCGAACGCGATCGATTGTGCGACGATGGCTGACTCGAGATCTGCGAGTTCGAGGCTCTCGTTGGGGCCGTGATAGCGGCTCGTTGGATCGGAAACACCGATCAAGAGCACCGCTGCCTGCGGATATCGTTCGGCGAATGCCGCGACGAATGGAATCGAACCACCGCTTCCCATCTCGATCGGTTCGGCACCGTATCCCTCACGCATACCCGCTCGATAGGCGTCGTACATCGGTCCCGTGGTATCGAGTTCGAATGCGTCGCCCTCTGAGCCGTCGATGATCGTCAGTTCGGCCCCCCATGGCACGTTGTTGTGGAGGTGCTTCTTCAACGCAGTCAGGGCCTCTGCCCTGTCTTGGCCAGGGGGTATGCGCATGCTCACCTTTGCGCTGGCTTCGGGAACCAGCTGGTTGATTGCCTGACCGATCGGGACCGCATCGATAGCGAGGACGGATATCGATGGTTTCATCCAGATACGGGAGGTCAGCGACCCATCCCCGCCCAGCTGCAAACCCGGTACGGGGAGCATCTGCTCATCGAGCTCTGACGTGGTGAGGTCGAGGGGGTCGCACTCTCGGGATACAAGACCCTCGACTGCCACCGACCCGTCATCGTTGTGGAGACATGAGAGCAGCCGCGACAGTGTGGTGATCGCATCCGGATACGTTCCTCCGAAGGAGCCAGAGTGGACTGCGTACCTCAGTGTTCGTATCGACACGACGCAGTCGACGAGTCCTCGAAGCGAGATGGTGAGACCAGGTACTCCCACTCTCCAGTTTCCGGCATCCCCGATGATGATCGCGTCCGAGGCGAGGAGGTCCGTGTAGGCGTCGAGGAAATCGACGAGGTGTTTCGATCCGATCTCCTCCTCACCCTCGATGAACACCTTGACGTTCACAGGGAGTTCATCTCCAAACGCGCGGATCGACGCGAGATGAAGAGCGATTCCCACCTTGTCGTCTGCGGTCCCTCTTCCGTACATCCTGCCGTCTCGTTCGAACGGCTCGAATGGCGCAGTTTCCCATTGGTCAGCGGGTCCTGGCGGTTGAACGTCGTGGTGGGCGTACAGGAGAACGGTCGGAGCATCATCCGAGACCCACCTCTGGCCGAAGACTGCGGGGTGTGCACCGTCGATCTCGAGCAGCCTTACGCCGTCGAGTCCCGATGACCGCATGAGATCTGCAACGAACTCGGCGGATCGGCGCACCTCTTCAGAATCGAATCCGGGGGCACTCACCGACGGGATGCGAACCATTGCCTCGAGTTCCGACCGTGTTCGCTCGCGGTCGGCTGCTATCGCGCTCTTGAGTTGATCATGCATACAGCGAGCGTACTGCCCCAGGGTTACGTGTTCGACTCAATGAACCCGAGGATTCGGTTCCAGGAGTCGGCCGAGTCCTCTGCGAACTCCTCGTACTTGCGATCGAAGAACGAGTGAGGGGCATTGTCGTATACAACGACTTCTCCGTCCTTTCCGGCCGCCTCCATGGCGTCGGCGAAACGTTCATCGACTTCGACGGGAATACCAGGGTCGTCACCGCCTTGGAGGCCGAGTACAGGACATGAGAAGTCGTCGACGCGAGAGATGACGGGTGGCGCGCCTGAGGGAAAGTCAGCCTTGTCTGGATGACCGTAGAAACCGACAACACCGTTGCACCCAACATCTGATGCCGCCATATGCCATGCGTTGGACCCACCGAAGCAGAAACCGACGATGAAGACAGGCTTCTTCGGATCGGTGCGGCGGAGGTGGTCGATCCCCGCTCTGACGTCCGATTCGATGCCAGAGATCGTCGTCGCTGTGACATCTGGCCAGAAATCCCAGTCGTTGGGTCGTTTCGAAACCCCGGCCGTGCGACCGAAGTAATCGATCGCAAGCGCATCGAACCCGTGTTCCGCGAAGCGCAGGGTGAGTTCCTCATAGAACTTGAACAACCCTCGCACATCCGGTAAGACAAGTACAGCGACGTCTCCTGGCGCCTCCGCTGAGAACGCTGCGAACCGGTTTCCGTCCCTTGCGGTCAGCGTCAGATCCTCGTGGGTGACCGATCCACCGTGGATATGTGGGATCGGGGGACTGGAATCAATATCGAAGCACATGTTGTTTCCTCCAGCGGACAACCTAGCCGTGTCTCGCAGCAGGAGATACGCAGCGTGAAATGCGGGTGACTCGGCTTGTCCCTCACAACAGATCGCCACAACATCGATGTGCGTATCGATCGATCGGCTGCCGCGCATTTCTCCACCTGTGTGCCGTTTCGGCGCGTAGTCTCTGAATAGGTGCCATCGATCAGAGGGCAACGCCGCCTATCGGGAAGGATTGTGGCCATGCACTATGTCGTCAACTACACACTCATCGGGGAGAGAACGAAGGAGCGCACAGCCGAACTGATGGCACTCTTCGCCGTTCGAGGTAGCAATGATTCAACTGTTGCACACTGGGTCTATGCCGATGGCGGTGGCGGTTTCCTCATTGCGGATGGTTCGGAGATGGACCTGCTGTATCGGGATGCGCTTGCGTACAGCCCCTGGATGGAGCTTTCCGCAACGCCGATCATCAATGTCGAAGATGCAGTACCTCAAATCGTCGAGTGGGTCAGTAGCTAACGGGATTCAGGGAGCAGTACCTACCCTTGATGGTGAGCGCGGGGTAACCCCGCTCCAACGATGTCGGATGGTGCGACCGTCGGCGGGATAGCCGTGCCTAAGGGTTACATGAAGCGGATCGATGTTGTTGGTCGTTCGGGACGAAATCCGGCGGCGGCGACGAAGGACACGTCGATGGGGTCTTGGTCGATCTGCGTTGGTGCTGTCACGGTGAGATCGTCCGGTGCGGCTGGCAGGTCGATGACGATGTGTGACATGCCGAACGCCTGTGCATATCCAATGGTGCCACCCATCGACGCGGCGAGTTCGTGGGCCCCTTTGAGAGCGATAAAGTCTTCGTTTTCAGCATCCGTCGACACCGTGTTGCCGGTGAGCGCCGCAATCGCTTCGACCGACGCCAGGTCGTCGCGACCGCTGATCGTTACGACCGCTGATGTGGGGCGCTGTTCAGTTCGCAACGTGATGAAGGCACAACCGCTGTCCCGCGCTGCCTTGAGGACGGTGCGCAAGATCTGGCGTACACGTGCGCTGTCCCCCCATGCCCGCGCAGGAGCAAGATCTGATTCGAACTGGACTCCTGCGTGGATAGTCGACGCAACAGAACGGACCTCTTCGTCGAGTAGGACCACCCCCTCGATCCTGGTTGTACTCAGGTTGTGGTCTCGCGACCTATACGCAAGGTCGGCGAGGATCTTCTCGACTTCACGCGCATCATCACGAATGGCGATCACGATCTCGCGCCGTTGGTCGAACGGCATCTCGGCGTCCTCACTCATGCGGTCGGCCAGGCCAACGATGGAGGTCAGGGGATCTCTGAGTGTGTAGGCCATGCGGACCCTTAGCGACTCGTCGACGAGCCGCTGCTGCTCGAGTTCGGACTCGAGATTCTGTGAACGGGTTGCCAGATCACTGTTCTTCTTCGTGAGGGCCAGGGCATACAGACCGAGGATCGCGAGAGCCGCACCGGTAGCGATGAGGGTGATCTGGGTCCCCTGTGACCGAGTTGCCAGCAGACCCCCGAGGATGAAGAGAACTCCACCTGAGCCTGCGAGCAACACTGTGTACTGATGTGATGAGCGATCGTCACGCATGGTTCACCCTCCCCAGACGTCATCGACATTCCGCCGTCAGAGGAAGAGGGTGCTTTCCTGGGAATCGGATGGACTAGTCCGTGGGAGAGAGAACAACAGACAACAGATAACAGATAGCAGACAGCTGACAGATCACAGCCATCAGCCCGGAGTTGCGCAAGGAACTCCTTTGGCGTTCCTCGACTCCCAAGGGACACCCTGGTGTTCCCGCCGTCAGCCATCAGTTGTGGCACAGGACTGTCAGGGAACACGCAAGCGCTCGCGCTGATACGGAGAACGGAAAACGGAAAACGGTGAGAAGGTCCTCAGCAATCAACGATCGGATAGGCCGCGCCTGTTGAGTTCTTCGCGGAGGGCGTTTTCTGAGTAGCGAAGCAGTGATTGGTCCCACTCGAGCTGCTCTATCGGGGTTTCCTCCGCGTCGGCGATCATCGCAACGATCCCATCGCGGAGTGTCCTCGCCCATGCACGACCCTTTGCGCTTGCTACCAGAGAGAACGTGCCATCGCTGTGCACTTTGAGCACCCTGGCCTCGATCTGCGGATTCGCTCTGGAACCCCGTTCTCCGTAGGCAAGGATGATCGAACCGATAGGCACGTCCTGTATCCCCCCGGTTGCAATGAAATCTCCCTCGAACGCCCATCCAGATGTGAGCGACTCATCCACGTTCGTGACGATCTTCGCCCAGTTCTTGTGACGTTCATCACCCACAAGGGGCACATCGATCGGTACCAGAATCGGGATTTCCATGCGACGAGGATACAACGCGGCAACGACGAGCCAGGGAACGAGATGTTCGTTTCACCGTTCACCGTTCACCGGAGACTGATAGCTGTCTGCTGTCTGGCGTCTGGCGTCTGGCGTCTGGCGTCTG
>JAMBLJ010000141.1 GCA_023336815.1 Actinomycetes bacterium | reverse complement strand
TAGGCTCGATGGAGGGAGGCCGAGCATGCTGGCACAGGCCGTCGTCGAGAACAGAAGTTGCGGAGTGCGACCTCGGAGCAGAGCCTGAGGATGCCAGACACTGCTGTAAAGGACCGCCCGGCACCCGATAGCGCCGACAATCGGCAGCTCTCGCCTCCTGCGCCGTATGTATCGGTGATGAGCGGTCTTGTTGTGCTGGCCTTCGCAGAGATGAAGCGGCTGTGGCGCGGTCGTGAGCTCCTCGGTGACGATGAGCGAAGGGAAGTCATCGACCGACTGTTCCCGCGTGGAATGCCACGTCGCCAGTTCTTCACCCGTTTTGTCTCTCTCATGATGCTCTCGACCGCGATCGCGGTGTTCGGCATCCTGGGCGATTCCACCGCCGTGGTCATAGGCGCAATGCTCGTTGCTCCGTTGATGCTTCCCGTCCTCGGAGGAGCCGCTGCGGTGGTGATGGGCTGGCCAAGGCGAATCGTGAACCGCGCGCTGCTTGTCGCGGCAGGATCGGTTCTCGCTGTGGCGCTCGCTGCCGCGATCTCCTTCATCATCCCTGGCCGGGCCGCATCGTTGCCAGCGGAACTGATGGCCCGCACCTCGCCAAACTTCCTGGATCTTGGTATCGCTCTCGCCGCTGGCGCTGCGGGTGCGTACGGGCAGCTGAGGCGTCACGCAGCGGACGCTCTCACTGGCGTTGCGGTTGCCGTTGCTCTCGTACCGCCGCTTGCGGTCGTGGGAATTACCCTTCAGCTCACGGAGTGGCAGCTGGCAGTGGGCGCTGCCCTGCTCTTCCTTGCAAACGTTGTAGGCATCGTCATTGCAGCCTCGGCAACATTTCTCGCTGCGGGCTTCGTACCCGGTAGGAATCCTCTGAGGGGACACACACAGATATTGAGAGGCGTGAGTTGGGCCGCTATTGCTGCGATCATCGTCGTGCTCCCAATGCAATTCGGTAGAGGTGCCGTTCTTCCTGAAGCCGATCCGACCGAGGAAGTTATTGCGGTGGTTGAGGAGTATGTGGCGGAGCGGGGGTTGTCCTCCGAAGTCATCAGCGTCGACGTAGAGGTCGACAATGGTCTCACCAAGATTGACGTCGTTGTCGCGAGTTCGATGGCTGCCCCACTCGTGGACCCCCTTGCCGAGCTACTCGCAGAGGATCTGTCGATGCCTGTGCGGCTGAACCTTCTTGTCGCCTCTACCGAGACGAAGCAGGCAACCGCAATTCCCTGAGCTCGCAAAGCAAAAGCCCCGGGGATTACCCGGGGCTATCGCCACTGTCTGGATATGTGCTGGGGTTAGCGGCCAGTCCGTCGTTGTCCCACGACAGCCGCACCGCTCAACATGACGATTCCGCCCATGACGAGAATAATGCCTGCCATACCGAAGCCCTCCATCTGGTCGCCGTTGATACCAGTCACAGGGAGCGTCTCGTCCGGCGCAGATGTCGTTCCGGGTGCCTGGGTCGTTACCGGTGCCTGTGTTGTGGTAGGTGCCTGCGTTGTGACAGTCACGTCCTTGATAGGGAAGACCTGAGCATTGTCCGTTGCCGTGACTTCTGTTCCCAAAGGTCCGGTGCCGATCGCAGTTGCCACGTTGTCGTAGGACGAGACACCGTCGAGACCTGCAATGGTGCAGGAATAGGTTGATGTCTCTCCAACCGCGAGATCTCCTATAACAGCAGGGCAATCCGATCCAGGGTCGATGGCTACCGCATAGTCATCGGTCACATGAACATCATGCAGAGGTACAGGACCCGTGTTGGTCACATCGATCGTGAACTCGCCAGTCAGATTGACATAGAACTCCACGTCAGCCGTCTTGACGATGCCGATCTCGGGAAGTGGTGGTGGCAGAGTGGTGGGTGGAGTGCAGTTGACGTCGATGACCACGACGAGGCCTCCGCTGAAGATGCCGTCCTCACCCATGTGTAGTGTCAACTCCACTCTCGGTCCGAGAGTGATGGCTCCGGATGCGTCGGTGACCTTGTTCGACGAGCCCTCAACATCTTCCAGGACTGCCTCGGAATCGCCAGTTTCGATGATGATGTCATTGTTGGGGTGGACGGACTCCCCGTTCTCGGCCGCAGCGAAACCGAGACATGTCGCTCCGATGAGCTCGGGTGGCGTCTCAACGTCAGCAAGCACGGTGAAGCTGCCAGGAGGTTCAACAATTACGGTGTCGATTGGAATGATGAATGCCGGTGCAGCCAGCGCACTGGGTGCAACGAGGATGACAAGCATCGCCGCCAGCGAGAACATACTGATTAAACGCTTCATGTGAGCGCTCCCTTCCTAGATTCCCGTCGGGTTCGATACAATCGAACCAGTACCCCCATCGGAGGAGCAATCCCGACGACCAAGCACAACAGGCGCCCGACCTGCAATGCTTCAGCTATGGATACTACTGCGGCCGTGCGCCCACCGCTAGGAATGGTGCCTGCGTCGCAACCCCGAACATGGCGTTCGCCGGTAGGCTTGGTGGGACGACTCGAGACGGAGGAGCAGAGGGCTGATGAACGTGCTTGGTCCCCAGGTGTCTGCTGGGCTGTTCACGGATCGAGATACAGCCGACAAGGCATGGGGCGCGCTTGC
>JAMBLJ010000140.1 GCA_023336815.1 Actinomycetes bacterium | reverse complement strand
CTGGGTGGGATCATCGTGTTCCTCGTGGTCCTCGACGCAGTGGCGCGTATGAGCGGATTCGGGTCCTTCGACCGGTTCTCACTCGACTTCGAACGGTCCATTGCCAACTGGTGGGCAGCGATACAGCTAGCCCTCCTCGCTGTCACGCTGACCGTGGCTGCGGTCATCGAACGAGAAGCGGGGCGTGCTCGTGCAGCGTGGACCCTGATGGTCGGTGCGTTGGCAGCGCTCGCTTTCTCTATCGATGAGATCGCAACACTCCACGAGGAACTCGAATCACTTGGGAACGCTCGCAACGTGATTCCCGAAGCCCTTGGTGGATCATCGGGTTGGGTGTTCGTCTACGCCGTCGGAGCCCTCGTCATCATCGGACTCACTGTGCCAGGCATCCCGAACTTGCTGGCTACACATCGAACCGAGGCGCTGCTGATCGCCTTTGGCGCAACGATATTCTTCCTCGGCGGAGCTGTGGTCGAGCCGCTCGGCAGCTCTCTCCCGAAGTACGCAGAGGTGGTGATCGAGGAGTCGTCGGAACTGATCGGCGTCGCGATCATGGTGTGGGCTACCTATCGCCTGATCGGCCCTGTCGAACTGCGATTCCGTCAGTCTCCGGTCTGACCGAAATCGCGATGCATCTGAGATGGCGTCGGCCCCGTCTGGCCTTGATACTTCGAGCCAAGCTCGGGTGATCCGTACGGGAACTCGGCCGGTGTTGTCATCTGATAGAAGCTGATCTGGCCGATCTTCATCCGTGGATAGATGGCAATCGGCAGGTTCGCCACGTTCGAGAGTTCAAGTGTCACCTGACCGTTGAAGCCGGGGTCGATGAATCCTGCGGTCGAGTGGATGAGAAGCCCAAGACGACCGAGGCTCGACTTTCCCTCGAGGCGAGCGACGACGTCATCCGCGAGGGCAATCGTTTCCAGCGTCGACCCGAGTACGAATTCCCCTGGATGCAGGATGAACGGATTCTTCTCCGTCGCCTGGACGCCGGTCGTTAGATCACCCTGGGGCGCCTTTGGATCGATGAGTGCGTACTTGTGATTCTCGAAGACCCTGAACTTGGGATCACATCGCAGATCGATGCTCGATGGTTGGACCATCGACTCAACGTACGGGTCGATCCCTATCCGTCCGTTCGCTATCGATTCCTTGATGGTCCGGTCTGAGAAGATCATGCGTGTGCGATGCTAGCGGTCTGTCACCAGGTGCCGTCGGCGTGTCAGAGAACTCAGCAGTGCGGCCTCGCGTCTCATGTTGCTGGGGTTCGTTCCCGCGCGGTTCGTAGGCGGCGGCTCGCTGGAAGGCGACATAGTCCTCGAGATCCGAGCAGGCGAGGTGCATCCTGGACGGCACCTCGCCGTTTCGGGAACTCACTACGGGAGAACGACAGGGAGACCGTCGTTGTACCAGTTGGCGATACCGCCATCGATCTCGGTGACGTTCGTGAAACCCAGTTCTTCGAACGTTGCCCGCGCCTGTCCCGAGCGGCTGCCGGACCGGCAGTACACAACGTAGCGTGCATCCTTGTCCAGGGCATCGAGTTGATCAGCGAAATCAGAGTCGTAGAAGTCGATGTTGATCGCTCCTTCGATGACTCCCTGGCTGAATTCGTCTGGTGTACGGATGTCGAGAATGATCTCGTCTGTCTGTGTCGTGATGATCTGCGCTGCGTCCGCTGGCGCAACCGTTTCAACGGCTGAGGCCCCGGAGGAACAACCGGCGATGATCACGGCACCGAGGCCGAGACCAGCGAGGAGGAGTTTCGTGCGATGCTTCATGGGGCTACTTGCCTTTCCTGGTAGGCAGACCCGCGCGGTTCCACGCGTTCATGCCGCCTTTGATGTTCATGGCTTCGATCCCGTTGCTGTCGAGGATCCCTACAGCGGTTGCTGAGCGACTTCCGCTTCGGCACACCGCAAGCACCTTCTTGTCCTTGAGCTTGGGGAGTCGCTGGTTGAGCGAGTCGAGGCTGTAGTGGATGGAGCCTGGGATATGACCATCCTTGCGTTCGAGTTTCGTACGGACGTCGATGATCACCCAGCCGTCGTTGTCAGCCATGCCCTGCGCTATTGCGACGGACACGGTCTTCTTCTTGCGACCGAACATCAGCGGAACCCAAGGGCGACAACTCCGCCAGCAAGCGATGCGGCCTTGTCGAAACCCATCGACGTCAACCATGCAGCTCCGGTTGTGCTTCTGACTCCCGTTGCACATACGAGCAGTATTGGCGTGGTCTTGTCCATGGCTGCGGCGGCGGTCGGGAGGTTCGCCAATGAGATGGTCTGGACGCCGGGTAGGGTGCCGTGTGCCCACTCGTCTGGCTCACGAACGTCTATAACCGCAGCGCCATTTTCGTCGCGCCACGTTTCCCAGTTGTACGCTGGCACATGTTCGATAGTGTTGGGGACGGGTGTCTGCATCACGGTCCTTCTCATCATTGTGTAGGCAATACCCTGGGGGGTATAGTAGTGTGACGACGGACGTAATGAAAGGGTTCCCATGATCATCGATCTCTCGACACCCGACATGAGAGCTTTCGCTAAACAGATCAGCACCGACAGCCTCGGTGACCACTCGTACATTGTGGTAG
>JAMBLJ010000139.1 GCA_023336815.1 Actinomycetes bacterium | reverse complement strand
TGCTGGAATCCCGGTTGCGTTGCCACCACACCGAGAACGACGATGGCGAGGCCGAGGATTGCACCTGCCAACGTGCGTTTGCCTCGGCGGAACGGCACGCCGATGAGGGTGATCGGCCAGCCCTTGGCGAGTGTTCCCACAAAGGTCCACACAGCGCCGGTTGCGTAGTGGGAGGCACCATACGCTGCTATCGCAAGCACCGTGGCGAGAACTACGTAGATCTCGAGGCGGTAGATGATGAGAGGCAGCATCGGCAACATGGCAATGGCAAAGCGGCGCTGGTATTGCGGTGTGAGCGAAATGCGCGCAGCGACGGCGACGGTCAGGATGATGACACCGATCGTGATGAGAGGCCACAGAGCGGCATACGACGTTGTGAGCATCGCAGCGAGCAGTCCGATCAGCAGAATCGGCACGAGGAGGACAGGGAGATGCTCGACTGTCACATCGACGTAGGGAATGCCGCCACCCAGTATCGCGTCGGCGATCTGGCCGTACAGTGTGGGATCTCCTGCGATCGGTGTCGGCTTCGGCCAGTCTCTGCTGATCTCGATCAGCAGGATCGATGCGACCAGACCCAGGATGCTGCCAAGCGCGACGAACGCGACGGGTCGTCTGGTGAACATGGAGTCGTCCTCCTCGCCTGTAGTGTCGTCCCTGTACGGTAAATATCCATCGAACGATCGGGAAGGACCATGAGCGATTCCTGGGACGATCTAGCCTCATGGTGGGCAGACGAGGTCAGTGATGACCCGGCATACGAACATGATGTCCACCCTGTTCTGAGGGAGCTCATGGCACCCACATCGGGTCGCACGATCGATCTGGGATGTGGCGAGGGTCAGGGGATGCGCGTAGTTGGCGGCGATATCGTCGGTACCGATCTATCGCACGCCCTGCTTCGTCGAGCCGGATCTCCGTTTCACGTTGTTCAGGCTCGACTTCCCGATCTTTCATGGTTGCGATCAGGTACCTTCGATCGGGCGTTCAGTGTGTACCTCGTCGATCTGATACAGGATCATCGTGCTTTCTTCCGGGAGTCTGCAAGGGTCGTCGCCGTAGGGGGTCACCTCATCGTGGTGATCAACCATCCGGTATATACGGCTCCAGGCTCGGCACCGCTCATGGATCCCGATGGCGAGGTTCTCTGGCGCTGGGGTACATACTTCTTGCCAGGCTCGATGCCAGAACCCGCCGGCGACCGAACCATCGAGTTCTTCCACCGTCCAATGGCCGACCTCCTGTCGGCTGCCGCCGCTGAGGGATGGGCACTGGAGGCATTGATCGAACGCGGACTCAGTCCCCGCACGATCGCACGCTTCCCTGAATACATGGGTCAAGAGCACTTTCCACGTATCGCGGGATTTCGTTGGGAGAAGATGCCAACGGACGTGTCGTGACGCGTCGGTAGCATGGCATCGATGCTGACCCGCCCCTCCCGTTCGTCCGTACCCGACTCGCCAGGCGTCTACATCTTTCGCGACGAGCACGGTCGCGCATTGTACGTCGGCAAGGCAAAGTCCCTTCGCAAGCGAACGGCCAACTACTTCGCTAACGATCTTGCTCCGCGGACGCGTCTCATGGTCGATGCTGCGGTCGACCTCGAGTGGATCGTTACCGACTCAGAGGTAGCTGCGCTGATGCTCGAGTTCTCGCTCGTACAGGAATACCAGCCTCCGTTCAATGTTCGGCTCAAGGACGACAAGAGTTTCCCCTATCTGGCGATCACAACTTCGGACGAATGGCCGAGGGCGCGCGTTGTCCGTGGACGAAAACGCAAGGGGACCGACTACTTCGGTCCGTACGCTCGCGCGTATTCGATTCGGCACACCCTCGACAGCCTGCTGCGGTCGTTCCCTGTGCGTACATGCACGGATGCGAAGTTCAAGCGACACGAGCAAACCGGAAAGCCCTGTCTGTTGTTCCACATCGAGAAGTGCTCAGGTCCCTGCGTGGGTCTGGTAACCCATGACCTCTACCAACAACACCTTGACGGTCTTGCTGGATTCCTCCGCGGGGATAGCGAGGAGCTGATCTCCGATATGGATGCGGCGATGAGCGAGGCCTCGTCGAACCAGCAGTACGAGCAAGCTGCTCGATTTCGCGACCAGGCCTCGGCGATGCGCACCGCCCTCGAACGCCAGGAGCTGGTAACCGAGACGAGAGAAGAATTCGATGTGCTGGCTGTGGACGAGGACGACCTCGAGTTCGTGCTTGTCGTTCTGAATATCCGCAAGGGTCGTGTTACCGGACGCAAGACAATGGTCGTGGATCGCGTTGAGGACATCGACACGGCTGCCTTCGTCGGCCGGATGATCGGACATCTCTACCGAGACGAATCGCCGCCGAAGCAGGTGCTCGTTCCCATGCTTCCACCCGATGCTGCTCCAATACACGAATGGCTCGAGATACTTCGCGGTTCACAGGTATCGCTACGGGTGCCACAGCGTGGAGCGAAGCGACGCATCATGGAAACCGCACAGGCGAACGCTAAGGAAGAGTTCTCCCGCCATCGGCTCAAGCGACATTCGGACCACAACGCACGCGCACGTGCATTGCGAAGTCTGCAGGACACGTTGAAACTGCCAACCCCACCACTTCGGATCGAGTGCTACGACATCTCAACGATCCAGGGCCGATTCACCGTGGCCTCGATGGTGGTATTCGAGGACGGATTGCCGAAGAAGTCACAGTATCGGCGCTTCAAGATCAAGACGATCGAAGGCCAGGACGACTTCGCGTCCATGGAGGAGGTCATTCGGCGCCGGTTCACGGCATATCTCGCTGAAAGAGACCAACCGCATGCCGACGATGCGAAGTTCTCCTATCCGCCTGGTCTTGTTGTGATCGATGGCGGAAAGGGACAGCTTGGGCGCGCCGCGATGGTCATAGATGAGCTCGGCCTCGACATCCCCGCGATCGGTCTCGCGAAGAAGCTCGAAGAGGTGTTCGTACCGGGGCAGAGTGACCCGATCATTATTCCCAGGGGGGAGGAGTCGCTCTACTTGCTCCAGCGCGTGCGAGATGAGGCCCACCGCTTTGCCATCACATACCATCGCACGTTGCGCGACCGATCGATGCTGACTTCGATCCTCGATGACGTCGAGGGTGTTGGCCCGGCGCGTAAGGCTGCTCTCAACCGACGTTTTGGATCGGTGAAAAAGATGCGTGAGGCAGGGATAGATGACCTGGCTGAGGTTGTGCCCGATAAGGTTGCTCATGCACTGTACGAAACCCTCCACGAGGTGATGTGAACCATGACTGATTCCACCGATGTAGCTCATGCAGTGATCATCACAGGCCTTTCGGGAGCCGGTCGATCACAGGCAGCGAACGTTCTGGAGGATATCGGCTACTTCGTTGTCGACAACTTGCCGACACCGATGATCGCGAATCTCGTTACCGCCGTTGGTGCAGCCGAAGGTTCGCGCTCGAGAATCGCCGTGGTGGTCGATACGCGAGCCGGCATGAACGCCGACAACCTCGAGGAAGCGCTCAACGATCTCCACAGGGACGGGGTACGGACAACCGTGTTGTTCTTGACCGCCGAGGATCGCGTCCTCGCTCGGCGATTCGAGGAAACCCGTCGGCCCCATCCCGTCGACGCATCGTCACTCGACAAGTCGATAGCCATCGAACGGTCCGCGTTCGAGGGTGTTCGGGCGGTCTCCGACGTGATCATCGATACCACAGATTTCAGCGTACATCAGCTCCGGGACCGGCTTCGGGACGCTTTCACGGATTCGGTTGCTCACGCCTCGATGCGCGTCGATGTGACGTCGTTCGGTTTCAAGCGAGGCGTACCGAGGATCGTCGATCTCATGTTCGACGTGAGGTTTCTTCCGAACCCTCACTGGATCCCGGAACTTCGTGGGAAGACAGGTAAGGATGCCGAGGTACGCGACTTCGTCTTTTCCCATGACGAGGCAGATGAGTTCCTCGAAAGGGTCACGAGTCTGCTGAATTTCCTGATCCCTCACTACGAAGCAGAAGGCAAGTCGTACCTCACGATCGGGATCGGGTGTACCGGTGGTCGGCATCGCAGCGTCGCCCTCACGGAGTCGATTGGTGCCTATCTCCTTGAACAAGGTGTCTCAACGACAATCCATCACAGGGATGTCGACGCATGATGGAAGCTTTCGGATCGGAGCCACGCGCCCTCCTGAAAGAACTCGATCTATCCTTCGATGGTCCCCATGTCGTAGCCATCGGGGGAGGCCATGGATTGTCCAAGGTGCTCCAGTCAGTGCTCAGTTACGCCGGCAAGGTTGACGCAATAGTGTCGGTCGCTGATGACGGGGGGTCGAGCGGCCGCCTCGCTCCCCATCTTGACATCCCACCACCTGGTGATATCAGAAAGTGTCTCGTCGCTCTCACACCAGACGAGTCGATCTGGAAGCGACTCTTCGAGTATCGCTTCGAGGGGGCCGATGTAGCAGGTCACTCCCTTGGGAATCTGATCCTCGCTGGGCTAGCCGATATCGATGGCTCCTTCGAACAGGCATTGATTCGGGCAGAACGACTCCTGGGTGCATCAGGTTCGGTGATCCCCTCGTGCAGAGATCATCTTGTCCTCCGTGCCGAGAGTGAAGGCACCGTACTCACGGGGCAAGTGAACATCGCTGCCCATAGGGGGAAGATCGATGCCATCTCGGTTGTGCCCGAGACAGCGGCAGCCACTCCAAGGGCGATCATGGCGATCGAAGATGCGGATCAGATCGTTATCGGTCCCGGCAGCCTCATGACATCGACGATCGCTGCGATGCGGGTGCCGGGCATCACCGAGGCTATCAACCGATCGCGTGCCCAACTCGTCTATGTGGCGAACCTCACAACTCAGGATGGAGAGACCATCGGCATGGATGGCATCGACCACCTCGACGCCCTCATGCGGCTGACCGGTGTGCGCTCTCCCAGTGCTATCGTCGGGAATGACCAAGTGATAGAGACCACTCCACCGCTTCAAGGGGTTCGATTCGACCCGGACATCACCGCGACATTTGGGGCCGACCTCGTCACTGCTGACGTCGTCGATACCGCTGCGGAATGGCCGAGCCACGATCCAGGAAAACTCGGTGGTGTGTTGAACGCGGTGACGCGTCAGAGCTTCAGGAGCGATCCATGAAAGTAGCGATCAACGGATTCGGGCGTATCGGCCGGAACTTCTTTAGGGCAGCGAAGGGGACGAACGTAGCGACTGATCTTCGCAAGGCGGTTCTCGGACTCGATCTCACAGACTCAGCATCCGTAGGGGCAACCGTCGAGAGCGTGGCAAAGGCACTTCGTGGTATCGACATCGTTGCGATCAATGACCTCGGCGATGTCAATGCGAACGCCAACCTCCTGAAATACGACTCCGTTCATGGGCGGTATCCGGGGACGATCGAAGTTTCCGAGGGCGACATGATCGTCGACGGCGACCGGTTCAAGGTCTTCGCAGAGCGCGACCCTGAGCAGCTCCCCTGGGGCGATCTCGGTGTTGACGTTGTGATCGAATCGACCGGCGTGTTCCGTACCCACGAGACGGCGTCGAAACATCTCGCTGCAGGCGCAAAGTACGTGATCGTCACCGCTCCGATGGGCGATCCGGATGTCTCGCTGGTTCTGGGCGTCAACGATGACGCACTCGACCTCGAAGCGCACAGGATCATCTCGAACGCGTCGTGCACAACGAACTGTGTTGCCCCAATGGCGAAGGTCCTCCACGACACGTTCACCATCGAGAGCGGGATGTTCACAACCGTACATGCCTACACCAATGACCAGGCGCTATCCGATGTGATGCATTCAGACCCTCGCCGATCGAGAGCGGCTGCTCAAAATATCATCCCAACGAGCACGGGTGCCGCTAGCGCGGTTGGCAAGGTGCTCCCCGAGCTCGATGGCAAGATGCAGGCCAAGGCGTTGCGCGTGCCCGTGATCGATGGTTCGATCACCGATCTCGTGGTCAACGTCGGGAGGGAAACAACCGTCGCAGAAGTCAACGCTGCCTTGAGGTCTGCAGCGGACGGTCCGCTGCGAGGGATCATGTCCTACACGGAAGATCCGATCGTGTCATCTGACATCGTTGGGGATCCGCACTCCTGCATTATCGACGGCGACTCCACGATGGTGCTTGGTTCGCTCGTGAAGGTCTTCGGGTGGTACGACAACGAGTGGGGCTATTCCAGCCGTCTCGTAGATCTTGCGCGCAAACTCGGGTAAGACGGTGCTTCGTGGCCTCGACTCGATCGACCTGAGGCAACGCACTGTCCTCATCCGGTCTGATCTCAACGTACCGATCGAGGATGGCTCGGTTGCCGATTCGTTCCGCATCGGCGCGAGCCTTGCGACTATCAACGAGGTGAGGTCCCGTTCGACGACGACCGTCGTGGCGAGCCACCTTGGTCGACCATCCGGCTGGGATCCGGCACTTTCGATGGCACCCGTAGCGAAAGTACTCGGCGAGATGGGCGGATTCACGACGATAATGGCGCCTGCGGTGGTCGGTCCAGATGTGGCTTCGGTCATCGAAAACGCGCTTCCCGGCGCTGTCGTCGTGCTCGAGAACACGCGGTTCGAGCCGGGCGAGACGACCAACGATCCTGTGCTGGCGGACGGCATGGCAGCCCTCGCCGATGTGTTCGTCGATGATGCTTTCGGCACGGCTCATCGCTCCCACGCGTCGAACGTCGGGGTCGCGATGCGTCTCCCGTCTGCCGCAGGGCGTCTCCTGGCATCTGAGATCGACGCGTTTCAACGGTTGCTCGTAGGGGACGAACGACCATATGTCGTTCTGATGGGTGGTGCGAAGATCTCTGACAAGCTTGGTGTTGTCGAGAACCTACTTCCGAAGGTCGATCTCATGTTGATCGGCGGAGGCATGTGCTTCACCCTTCTGCGAGCTGCAGGATTCGATGTCGGTGAGTCGCTCGTCGAGGAATCCATGCTCAAGACCGTTGGTCGGCTGCTGGAGTCGGAATACGGCGACAAGATCGTGCTCCCGAGAGACATCGTTGTAGCCGAGAGGTTCGCAGAGGATGCGCCGTCGTACGTGGCTCCCATATCGGATATGCCAGGCAGCGGACTCGGGCTGGACATCGGCCCCGAAACGGTAGCTCAGTTCGCCGGAGCCGTGGTCGAGGCCGAAGCGGTCTTCTGGAATGGGCCCATGGGTGTCTTTGAATGGGAAGCGTTCCGCGCAGGCACTGAAGGTGTTGCCGATGCCGTTGCTGCAAGTGACGGCTACAGCGTGGTCGGCGGTGGCGACAGCGTCGCAGCGATCCGAGCTCTCGGGCTGCAAGACCAGGTCTCCCACGTATCGAGTGGCGGTGGGGCAGGGCTCGCCCTGCTCGAAGGTGCCAACCTCCCCGGAATCGATGTTCTCGAAAGGAATGAACCAGATGCGTAAGAATCTCATCGCAGGTAACTGGAAGATGAACGCCAATCATCTCGAGGCGATCCAGATGGTCCAGAAATTGAGCTATCGACTCGATCTGTCTGACTACGAGCGTGTTGACATCGTCGTCTGTCCACCGTTCACAGCCTTGCGGTCGGTTCAGACGGTTATCGAGGCAGATCACCTGGCCATTCGTCTTGGCGCACAGAACGTCGAGTGGCACGACAAAGGAGCATTCACCGGCGAGATAGCGCCCTCGATGCTTGCCAAGCTTGGCGTCGCTTTCGTGGTCGTAGGTCACTCGGAGCGCCGCCAGTTATTCGGAGAAACGGATGACATCGTCAACAAGAAGACGAGGGCCATCATCGAGGCGGGGATGACTCCCATCGTGTGCGTCGGAGAGACCGAGTCTGAGCGTGACGACGGCCATGCAGAGGATGTCGTTGAAAGTCAGCTGGCCGGCAGCCTCGCAGGGATCAGCTCGGATGTGCTTCGATCCATTGTCGTCGCGTACGAGCCGATCTGGGCGATCGGTACAGGCAGAACAGCGAGCGCGGACGATGCTGGGTCGATGTGCACCTTCGTCCGTCGGCAGATCGGATCACTCTCACCAGATGCTGCCGAGGACGTACGTGTTCTATACGGTGGGTCTGTGAATCCAGGCAATATCGCTGGACTCATGGCGAAACGCGACATCGATGGTGGGCTTGTAGGTGGTGCATCCCTCGACCCTGACACGTTCGCAAGTGTGATTCGATACTGGATTTAGTGTACGGACCCGGCTGAGCTGGCGCTGCGAGATGCGTCATGCTGGACTCGCGTTCGAATTCACTGTCGCATTTCTTGGCTGGCCCATGAGATGGGTTTGTGAGGCATTGCTGGGAGCTGTCTAGTCTGAACACATGGAACGTTTTCTTCTCATCTTCGAATTCGATATCGTGCGCAGGATCGGCTGGTCAGATGAAGAGCTCGGCGAGCACATCGACACGGTCATCGATCGTCTGCGCCAGGCGGACGGAGTGCGTGCAATGGAGGCTGAGGCGAACCTCGACACAGGAAGAACCCACTTCGAACTGCGGTATGGGACGTTCTCCGAGGAACCCGAGAGACACGGCCGTGTACTGACCAGCGTCGCCATTCGTTCCTGCGGCGCAGCGCACAATGGTCTGTTGTCGTTCGGCGAGGAAGCAAGCGTGAAGCCTGAACGGAACCAGTGGTCCGGTCTGCGAACACCATCGTGGAATACACGCCAGGTGACCTTTGGGCTTGATCCAGTCACAGGGTAGGTGACCCCATCGTTCAGCAGCGGTCTACGCTGGAGCTCATGAGCGAGATCTATACCCTGGTCCTTCTGCGACACGGTCAAAGCGTGTGGAACCTCGAGAACGTGTTTACCGGTTGGACGGATGTTCCGCTGTCTGAGCGTGGAGAGGAAGAAGCCGTCGCCGCTGGTCACCTTCTTGCGCAAGAAGACATCATGTTCGATGTCGTTCACACATCGCTTCTCAGCAGAGCGATAGTCACTGCCAACCTCGCCCTTGACACCATGGGTCTTGGTTGGATACCCGTCACGAGGCACTGGCGGCTGAACGAACGTCACTACGGGGCGCTCCAGGGGTTGAACAAGAAGGAGACATCAGAGGAGTACGGGTTGGATCAGGTGAAGGTCTGGCGACGATCCTACGGCACGCCACCACCCCCTGTCGCAACAACGGACGAGCGCCACCCTTCGCACGATCCGCGCTACCGATCGCTTGCCCCCGAACTGTTGCCCGCAACGGAGTGTCTTGCAGACGTGGTCGCGCGGATGCTTCCCTATTGGTACGACGCGATCGTGCCTGACCTGATGGACCGGAAAACCGTTCTTGTGGTTGCCCATGGCAACTCTTTGCGAGCTTTGGCAAAGCATCTCGACGGAACCTCGGACGAGGACATCACACGTTTGAATATCCCGACAGGAGTGCCTCTGGTGTACCGCTTCCACGCCAACCTCGAGGTGATCACGCGGTCCTACCTCGGTGACCCGGCAGTCATCGAGGCCGCGGCTGTGAGCGTCGCGCGCCAGGGAGGCTGAAGGAGTCTCGCTCAGGAGGTCAGGTCCCCGGCTAACTGCGGACTGTTGCCATACTGGTCGTCTGTGAGAAACTCACCCAACTGTGATCGCATCCCGAACCGGTGTCGCTCGCGTTCTTCTCCCCTATGACCAACACACACTCATCTGCGCACGGTTCGTGGTCGGTGTGGGCGAGAACACTCTTTGTCATCGCATCGTTCGCTGTCATTGCCGCTGCATGCACTCCCGAAGCGGTGGAACCAACGACAACAACGTCGGCGCCCACGTCGACGGCTCCAGCCGTGACGACCACAACGTTCGGTGGACCGCAATACACCCATGGTGGATCGATAATTGTCGGCGTGGATCACGAACCGGCGACGCTGAACCCGTTCATACCCGCAGGCGACGACCCTCTTGTCACGCTGATCGGTCAAGCGTATTTCACAGGTGTTCAGGAGGTCGACGGATTCACACTCGAACTCATCCCGGAAGTGGTCACGGAGTTGCCAACGCTGGGAAACGGGGGAGTGGTGATCAACGACAACGGGACCATGACCGTTCGGTACGAGATCGTAGAGGAGGCGGTGTGGTCTGATGGCGTGCCGATCTCGGGCGCTGACTTCCAGTTCACCCTTGACACGATCATGGATCCGATGAACCGCGCCAGGCGGACTGTGTACGAGGACATCGTCGCCACAGAGTTCCTGGAGAAGACGTTCGAGTACACGCTCGCTGCCCCGACCGTCCGCTACGAAACGCTGTTCGGGACGCTCATTCCTCAACACGATGTTGAAGGATCCGATTTCGTTGCCGATTGGAATGATCGGCCGTGGGTCTCCGGCGGAGCATTCGTATTCGAGAACTGGGAGGAAGGATTCGATCTGACGGTCGTGCGGAACGACAACTATTGGCGCACGGATCCCGAAACGCGCCAGAGTTTGCCGTATCTTGATGAGGTTGCGTTTCGATTCATCCCCGAGACGACCGATCTGATCGGTGCGTTCAAGACTCGGGAGCTCGATGTGTTGCAACCTCCCCAGTCTTCGCAGACCATCGAGACGGTGAAGACGATCGAGATCCTGCAGGCGCTTGAGACCGATGGAGCCGTTGTGGAGGTCCAATCTGGTCCCGTCTGGGAGCATGTCAATTTCCAGTTCGGTCCGGGTCGGTTGGACCGAAACGAGAACAGTTGTAACGACCTTCTCGAAATGCGCCTGGCGATCGCTCGAACGATCGATCGATCAGCATTGACAGACGATCTTCTCTCCGGTCAGGTTGAACCACTCCAGTCCTATGTTGCGGCCTTTACCCCACGCCTCTCGAACAACTCCTGGGAGCAATACTCCGTTGATACCGCCGCAGCTGCCAGGAGTTACGCACAAGCAGTTGCAAAGGCTGGCAAGGAGTGTTCGGTCGTGTTCTCGACAACGAACAATCGAGATACACGGGTGATGATGTCTGAGATGTTCGTCGACATGTTCGCGGCGTCCGGCATTCCCTACGAGAACGTCCTTGAGGACGGTCAACTCTTCTTCGGGACGACGGTCAACACAGGCGAATGGGATCTCGGAGAATGGGCATGGCAGGGTTCCCCCGGATTTGCAGGTCTCGTCCGCATCCACAACGTATGGGATCCGGCGGCACCACCACCCGAAGGTTCGAACTACTACCGATGGGGGACCATCGACTCGTCGGTCGTCGACGAGAGCACGGTTCGCTTCGGTGAGATTCTCGCCGACATGACGAATACAGTCGATCCCGGTCGGTTGGAAGAGCTCATCAGCGAGGCTGAGGCTGTTCTGGCGGAGAATCTCGTCCTCATTCCCCTCTTCAGCCGACCGTCCGCTTCGGCGTATTGGGCCGATGCCATCGGCAACCTGAAGCACAATACGAGTAGCGCTGGTCTCACGTGGAACATCGACCGGTGGTACCGGAAGGGTCTCGCCGGTTGAGATCGCCACCGACACCTTCTGGGAGCGACCATCGCGACGGGTCGCCACACAGTCGATACCAGTACACTAAGACGCACTCCTCGCCATACTTGTGTCAGCGGACCAGGGAATAGCCAGGTCCGGTTTCGTGAAAGGTTCCTACATTGTTGGATAGTATTGTTGCTGTACTCCACCTCCTTGTGTCTCTATCGCTGATCTTCCTCATCCTGCTACATGCGGGTAAGGGCGGCGGAATGGGTGACATGTTCGGTGGGGGTATGAGCAGCGGAAACGTCGGAGGTTCGACGACCGTCGAGCGAAACCTCGACCGTCTCACTGTTGGCCTAGCGATCGCTTTCGCGATAACCACATTTTCGCTCACATGGTTGCTAGCGTCCTGATTCGTACCGATATGTAGGTTGGTCGGCTGCTCACCGCTGACTGGAGGGTGACCTTGATGCGATCATTGCGAAGCACACGAGTGGCGATAGGCGCTCTTCTCGTGGCGTTTGCGATTATC
Source organism: Actinomycetes bacterium (assembly GCA_023336815.1). Classification (GTDB taxonomy): domain Bacteria; phylum Actinomycetota; class Acidimicrobiia; order Spongiisociales; family UBA5794; genus JAMBLL01. The sequence goes on along the minus strand of JAMBLJ010000139.1, from coordinate 3,831 downwards.
GCGGCGGCGTGCTCGCCGAACACGGAAGATGTCGATGTCCCAGAGACTACGACCACCGCTACGGCTGCTCCAACCACGACAGCGACAACGGTCCCTCCGGACACCACGACATCGACTGAACCTCTGCCACAACATGCGTACGGCGGCGAGGCGATCAACGGTGCCGACATCGAACCAGGCACGCTGAACTCGTTCCTCCCTGGCAGGCCTGGTGTCATCTCGGATCTGAGACAGCTGTGGTCGGCGGGTGTGCAGGAAGTAAGTGGTGTCACTCTCGAATTGATCCCGGAGTTGGTCACTGAACTGCCAACGGTCGCCAACGGCGGTGTTGTGGTCAACGAAGATGGCACGATGACGGTGACCTACACGATCCTCGACGAAGCCGTGTGGGACGACGGCACGCCGATCTCAGGTGCCGATTTCCAGTTCACCTATGAGACCATCATGAACCCGGACTACCCGATATCGCGTACGACCTATGACGAGATCCTATCAACCGACTTCGGCGACAAGATGTTCTCCTATCGGCTGTCTGCTCCGACCGTGCAATACGAACTGCTCTTCGGTGTGATCATTCCTAAGCATGATGTCGATGGCACTGATTTTCTCACTGACTGGAACGACAGGCGCTGGGCGTCAGCTGGACCATTCGTGTTCGATGAGTGGGCGACAGGCGAATCCATCACAGCGGTTCGCAACGAGAACTACTGGAAGACCGATCCGCTGACCGAACAACAGCTTCCCTATCTGGACCAGGTGACGTTCACGTTCATAGAGGCCCCCGAAGAACTGGTCGCCGCGTTCTCGGAGCGCCAGCTCGATGTGATGGCGCCGCCGCGACCCCCTGAACTTGAGGTGATAGAGACGCTCAAGGTTCTCGAGTCCGATGGTGCTCGCATTGAGGTTGTGCCTGGCCCCTCATGGGAACACGTCAACTTCCAATTCGGCCCCGGCCGTCTCGAACGTAATGAGAACAGCTGCAACGATGTGTACGAGATGCGTCTTGCAGTAGCACAGACCATCGATCGCGAGGCGTTGACCGATGGTCTCTTCGCAGGTCTCGTCACACCACTCGAGTCATACGTCACACCGTACGTTCCTTCGCTGTCGCAAGACGCCTGGAGTCAGTATCCCGTCGATCATCAAGCGGCAGCTCAGAACTATGCGAAAGCGATAACCGCGTCAGGCAGAGAGTGTTCGGTCATCTTCTCGTCGACCGATGACAACGACAACAGGGTCAAGACAGCTGAGCTGCTTGGCCAAATGTTCGAGGCCTCTGGGATCCCATTCGAGGCACAACTTGAGGATGCAGGCCTCTTTCTCGGCAACACGATCTCCAACGGGACGTGGGATCTTGGTGAGTGGGCGTGGCATGGCCCGACAGGGATGACCGGTCTCATCCGAATCCACGATCAGTGGGACCCGGCGGCCCCTCCTCCGGAAGGTTCGAACTGGTACCGGTGGGGTACAAGGGATTCGTCCGTGACCGACGAGAGCACCGTTCGCTTCGCTGAACTGCGCAACGCGTTGAACGCGACGGTCGACTCTGACGAACTCGCAGCGCTGATCAACGAGGCGGAACAACTGCTCGCCGACAACATCGTCTTCATACCGCTCTACGGGCTCCCATCGGTGGCAGCCGTATGGGCGGACGAGATCGGAAACTTCGTGAACAACCCCATTGCCGGCTACCTGTGGAACGTCGAGTTCTGGTATCGCACCAACCTCGAGGAATGAAATTCGCCAACTGCGAGCCAGCTAGCGCACGTTCGTGACATTGCTATGCTGCCACCGTCTCTCACCCGATTGGAATAGTACATGACACCTCCGCAGCCGGTTCTCGAGGTCAAGGATCTCACCACTCGGTTCAACACACAAGATGGTGTAGTGCATGCCGTGTCCGGTGTGAGCTTCACCCTCAACAAGGGAGAGTTCCTCGGTGTAGTTGGCGAGAGCGGCTCTGGCAAGAGCGTGACGATGATGTCGCTGTTAAAGCTTATTCCAATGCCACCAGGCGAGATCATCTCTGGTGAGGCGACGTTCGATGGGAAAGATCTCCTGACGATGAGTATGAAGGATCTGAGGCATGTCCGGGGTGGTCGGATCGGCTTCGTGTTCCAGGACCCGATGACATCCCTGAATCCCGTTGTGAAGGTTGGGCCGCAGATCACAGAAACCCTCGTACTGCACAGAGGGCTTAGCTCCGCAGAGGCAAAGGCGAGAGCTGTTGAACTTCTTGAGATGGTCGGTATCCCCGATGCACAGTCCCGGTTGAACTCCTATCCACATGAGTTCTCCGGGGGGATGAGGCAGCGTGCCATGATCGCAATAGCGTTGGCGTGCTCACCCGAGGTGGTCATCGCCGACGAACCAACGACCGCGCTCGACGTGACGATCCAGGCCCAGATCATCGAGATCGTCAAAGACCTGAGGGACCAGCTGGACACCGCTGTCATCTGGATAACCCACGATCTCGGTGTCGTTGCAAGTCTCGCGGACCGAGTACTCGTGATGTACGGCGGACAGATCGTCGAAGAGGCAGGCGTCGACGATCTGTACGGGTCGCCACAACATCCCTACACGATGGCGCTGCTGCGATCGGTACCGCGTCTGGATCAGAAGGGACAGGACCTCGAGAGCATCGAGGGACAGCCGCCAAGTATGTACTCACCGCCAACCAGTTGTGTGTTCGCCCCACGGTGCGAGTACGCCTACTCGAGGTGTGTGGCCGAGAACCCGGTTCTGCAGCCGATAGGAGACGGTCATCGAGCCGCTTGCTGGTGGGATGTTGAGAAAGGCGAGCCGCGCTATGACTACTGAAGGCCACAACTCTGCCGACGGTGGTGGGAACGCACCATCGGTAACGGACGGCGAGGTACTCCTCTCTGTTTCAGAGCTGAAGAAGTACTTCCCGATCAAGCAGGGTGTTTTCAGACGGCACGCTGGCGACGTCAAGGCCGTTGATGGGGTTTCGTTCGACATCCACAAGGGTGAGACGCTCGGGCTGGTGGGGGAGAGCGGATCTGGCAAGTCAACCATTGGAAGGGTTGTCTTGCAGCTCGCAGACGCGACCGAGGGATCGGTCGTGTTCGACGGCGTCGATCTCACCGAAACAAAGGGTGAGGCTCTTCGTAAGATCAGACCGCGGATGCAGATCGTGTTCCAGGATCCGCATACATCCCTGAACCCCCGTATGACCGTCGGGTCGATCATCGCAGAGCCGCTCAAGGAGCATTCTGTTGTAAAGGGTGATGACCGGCAGCGTCGAGTGGAAGAGCTGCTGACCGTGGTAGGGCTCGAGCCGATGCACGCCAACCGGTATCCCCACGAGTTCTCGGGTGGTCAGCGACAACGAATCGGTATCGCCAGGGCGATCGCGCTCAACCCAGAATTCATCGTATGCGATGAACCGATCGCTGCTCTCGACGTGTCGATCCAGGCGCAGGTGATCAACCTCCTCGAAGACCTCCAGAATGAGATGGGGTTGACCTATCTCTTCATCTCTCACGACCTCGCAATGGTCCGACACATCGCCGACCGAGTAGCAGTCATGTATCTCGGTCGGTTCATGGAACTCGGTAGCGTCGCCGATGTATACGACAACCCACTCCACCCCTATACAAAGGCCCTGCACTCGGCTGTGCCAGTTCCGGATCCCAAGGTTGAAGCAACTCGCCAGCAGGTGATCCTTGAGGGCGATATCCCCAGCCCATCGAATCCGCCTCCCGGATGCCCGTTCAACACACGGTGTCCGATTGCACAGGATCGTTGTGTTGAGGTGGTGCCTGAGTGGAGAGAAGTCGAACCCGATCACTGGGTTGCCTGTCACTT
>JAMBLJ010000138.1 GCA_023336815.1 Actinomycetes bacterium | reverse complement strand
GCCACGAGTATCCGTTTCGCTCTCTCGGACAACGGCCATGTCCGCCTCACCATCTACGACACGGCCGGACGTCGGGTGCGCGAGCTCGTGAACGAGTACATGGCGGCCGGTGAGCACGGACGCATCTGGAATGGCCGGGATGACAGCGGACGTCGAGTTGTGTCCGGCGTGTATTCCTACAGGCTCGAGGCAAACGGTCTCGTTCAGACGAAGCGACTGGTGGTGGTGCGATAGAAGCCACAGCGAGGGAGCCGCGTCTCGGCTTACTGCCCCGCTACAAGTTCGAAGATATCGCCATAATCCAAATCTTCTTTTGCCTTCTCCAGGAGGGGGGTCTCCCGTTGTCCCGGGGAAGCTCAAGCCCCCAAACCCCCAACTCACCGCTCGAGGATGGTCAGCCCGCGCAGCGAAAGGCCCCCCGGAACGGCCGCTCCCGTGGCCTCCACCCTATCCCCAAGCTCGAGGCTCGCAATTACCTCATACAACTCGATCCTCCACGGAGCTGGCGGCGGTTCCGTGAACAGCGAGCCAAAGAAGAGCTTCGTCATCTCACCACTGTCGAGATGCAAGTCGATGACCACGCCACCATCGACCGGTACCTGGTCGTCGATTCGGGTCATGACCCCGGTCAATGTCACGAGTTCCGACCCCAACAGGAACTCCGTCTCGCCGCCCTCGAAATCACGGAAACGGATCAGCACGATCCCGGGCGCACCGTAGTCCTCGATGTGGGCGTCCTGGATCGGGCCCAGGTCGAAGGTCAGGGTCTCCTCGAAATAGGCGAGACAGAACTCGTCGCGATCATCGTGTGCGAGGAGCATCCAGGTCTGGACGGGCATGGACTCCATGAATCTACGGCCTGCGTAGAGCGTGAAGGGATGATCCGGAGAGCATCCGCTGTAGCCGACGCGGATGCTGAATGACTCCCCATCGAGTTGCGCCGAGATCAGATGATAGAAGTCCTGGTCGATCTCATCGGGCGACAAGTCCGTGAGAACCACCTCAGAGGGAATCGGGGGCGGCGGGTCCCAGCACGGCCCAGGATAGATGCCGAAGTCGGCCTGCTCGAGACTCTGTGGCTCACCGTCAGGCCCGGGAGTGAGGAGCACGTCCAGCGGGTTGGGCGTCGTTACGCAGTAACACGCCGGACAGGCCAGCATGCTACTGAACACGACTCGATGCAGGCCGGGCTCGATCACGCGAACCCGATAGATTCCCCGCTCGTCGGGTCCGGCGTGAACGGAACTCCCATCGGGAAACTGCACCGTCACCCCACCGGCAAAATACGGACCCTCGCCCTCGTCCCGAACACCGTTGCGGTTGTCGTCGCTGAAGAGCATTCCCGAGATGACGGGGCGATCCGGTTCCATCCCGAACTCTGCTTCGGCGACAAAGGAGAAGGAGCCGAGACCCGGGTCATGGAAGATCCACGACCTTGCCTGCGAACTCTCGTCCGGATCGAGTACACCATCGTCGCCCAGAAGATCGGAGTAGTCGAAGCCGTAGGTATCGAGAGTTG
>JAMBLJ010000137.1 GCA_023336815.1 Actinomycetes bacterium | reverse complement strand
GGACAATCCGCCGACAGGGTTACCTTCATCACAGCAATCGAATATCTGATACGACTGGAGTTCCTGTGCCTCGTTGGGTACACGAAATACTCGACATTCTGAAGAGCATTCGCGAAGAGGCACGTCATGACAACATCGTGCTTGTCGCTGCTGGAGTTGCCTTCTACGCGGTTCTCGCGATCCTGCCTGCATTGTTCATTGCGGTTTCGCTCTATGGATTCTTCACCGATCCCGCAGAAGCTGAACGTCAGATCGAATCCATCCTCGAGATACTGCCCTCGTCCGGCGCTGGCATACTCGAAACGCAGATGCGTGCCATCGCGTCGACACCACAATCCCAACTGAGTATCGGTTTCGCCGTGTCTTTGGCTGCGCTGTTCTGGACCGTGTCAAACGCAACACGTGCCATCGTCGGTGCGATCAAGATCGCCTACGACCAGGAGACGGAACGTTCGCATCTCGAGAAGCGGTCTGCTGCCCTCGGGCTGAGCATCGTTGCCATCCTCGGGGGTGTGGTGCTGCTTGCCGTTATCGCTGCGGTTCCCATCTGGCTACAGCAGTTCGATCCAACCGACACCATTGTGACCTTCGGCAACCTCCGGTGGATGCTCCTTGTAGGGGGATTCGGATTCGTCGTTGGCCTGCTGTATCGCTACGCCCCGCCGATACGACCAGAAGGCTGGAAGCGTGTACTCCCCGGTGTGGTTCTTGCCACGACATTGTGGCTTGCTTCATCGATCGGCTTCTCCGTGTACGTTTCATCCTTCGGGAAGTACAACGAGACCTACGGCACCTTGGGAGGCGCGGTCGTGCTGTTGTTGTGGTTCTGGTTCTCGTCCCTTGCGATCATCATCGGAGCGGAACTCAACGAGATACTCAACCTGCGCACTGCCGTTCGCAGCGAGGACCGACCGAGTTAGGTCGTCTGCTGAAAGCCCACGCCCGTCGAACCGAAACCCCCGGTTCCGCGCGACGTTGTATCCAGTTCCTCGACCTCAACGTACTCGGGAGACGCAACAGCCATGACCACCAGCTGTGCAATACGGTCTCCAACGGAGATCTCAAAGCGAGTGTCGCCGTGGTTGACCACGCCGACCTTGACCTCACCTCGGTATCCCGAATCGATAAGCCCTGGTGCGTTGATGACCGTCACCCCATGGTTGACGGCAAGCCCGCTGCGAGGAAGTACGAACCCTGCGAAGCCTTCGGGAATCGCGACAGCGATCCCCGTTGACACCAGCGCTCGCTCACCAGGCGCGATCTCCACGGCAACCGAGGCTGCCAGATCCACGCCAGCATCGCCGCTGCGGGCTCTGGCAGGAATTGAATACGTCGGATCTTCACGTGTTACGGGTATCTTCATAGGAGGATTCTCCCACGGAGCGCGACCCAAATGGCCGAAGGCACACAGATCGACAGAGAAAGTGAGGACGGTTCCTGGTTTCTTGAAGCTGTAGGTGTGAAGAAAGTTGCACCATCCCCCATCGAATCCATCGCTGAACTCGAGCGTGAGAACACGCTCGTCGACCTTCCTGTCGTGGAACTCAGCCGTGGCGATAGCGACGAGGAGTCAGGCGACATGCCGAAGCCACCGCGGCCCGTCGCAGCGACTACGGATGCCAACGTGATCGAAATGACTTCGTTCGACGGAGATCCTGGAACGTCGCTGTCCAGCTTCGACCCCGTCCCGGATCTGCCCCCGATGCCAAGCAACGTGGTTGCAGCCGTTGCCGTGGAAACAATCGACGAACCAGACATCCTGTCTGAAACCGTTGATGAATCGGATCTGTCCGCACCGCTCAAGACCCGTCGACCGTTCCGATGGCCAGCCTTCGGCCTTGGCGTCGCCGTCATCGCTGCCGTCGTGCTCGGCATCGTGTGGCTGCCCAAGGCTGCCGATAGCGCAGCTGCGGCTACACGCACGTCCTACTACGACGCATCGCTCACGGTACGAGAGTTCCTCCCAACAGCCCAAGCATCTCTGGACATCGTGACCAACCCCTCATCCACAGATGCTGCGCTCGGAACTGTCATACCGGTCGTATCGGAACTCACGAGCGACGCCACGAATCTGGCAACCGTCGCTGCTGAACCTCTGCCAACGGTTCTGCCATTCCTCTCGTCCGACGCGGTCGATGAGTTGCCTCCGCTCCAGGATCGTTCGGCGATCCTCGCATCTGATGCATCCGAGGTGGCGAGGCAGATCGGTCATGCCTACATCTACCGTACGTCGATCGCCGACCTCCTTGTCGTTGGCGACCTGCCGATCGTCGCAGAGACAGAAGAGATCAACGCTCTCTCTGTGACATTGGCCTCGTCACTTGCAGAGAACGCCTCACTCATCGCCGACCTGCCGGCTAACGACGCATTCGACGACATCGCAGCCAACGCGGCTGAGGCCGTTGGCGCCTATGCGCAGTGGCAGGAGGACTACCTCGAGGCACTTGCAGATGGGGACGCTGCTGCTGCTCAGGAACTGATCGACACCTTCGCTGAGGTGCGGGCCACACTCCTCGTGGAAACCGCACAAAGCCTTGCATCGTTCAGAGAGGTCCTTGACGACCGGATCGTGTCGCTATCTGGGGAATTCGACGACCATCTCGCCAACCTCAGTCAGTAGGCGTCTCGAGAGCCTCGAGTGTGGCCACTTCCTTCTCGAAGTCCGCGGCCTCCTGGAATTCCTTGTAGACGGATGCGAATCGGAGATATGCCACCTCGTCGAGATCGCGCAACCCCTCGAGGACGAGACTTCCGATCTCGTCCGCTTCGATGGATCCCGGGGACGAATACGCAGCCCGCTCTATCGTGGCAATGAGGTCGTCTACGGCGTCTTGAGCCACAGGACGACCCGCGAGCGTGATCTCGATCCCCAATCGCACCTTCGAGGCGTCGAAGGGTTGACGGCGGCCGTCTCTCTTTATGACGACAACAGCAGAAGCACGTTCGAAGGTTGTGAACCTGTGTCCGCAGCGTGGACATGCCCTCCTGCGGCGAATCGCTCGTCCCTCCTCAGCCTGGC
>JAMBLJ010000136.1 GCA_023336815.1 Actinomycetes bacterium | reverse complement strand
AGAAACGAACTCAAAGGCACGATCACGATCATGGTCGGGATGCTCGCGGCCCTCGAAAAGGAAGCGCGATGGAAGATGATGATCACTCGCATGCGCACAATCGCCGCCTATCCAACGGCACAATGTTCCTGGCATGTCGGTGAGATGTTCACCGCGGTTGAGGCACTGTCACCAATCGATCGGGAGCGTGTCGACGCAACAAGAACAGAAGTCATGATGTCGTTGTCGAGCGACGAACGACGAGCATTGATGGTCGCAATGGACGTCCTTTCAGCAGCCTAACGAGAAACCGAATCGATGATGCGACAGCGAGTTGAAGGTAAGGTGCCACATGGTCACTGACATCGATCGCCAGACACTCCTCGAACTCATCGATGCAGGTGCCCAGATTGTCGATGTGCTTCCCGATCGTGAGTTCAACAACGGCCACATTCCGGGAGCGGTGAACATCCCCCTCAAAACTCTCACCACTGAAACGGTTTCGATCCTGCGTCGCGACAAACCTGTCGTTGTGTATTGACACGACGGATTGTGAGACATGTCTCCACGAGCCGCGTGCCGGCTCGACGCTCTCGGATTCGAAAAGGTCCACGATTACACAACCGGTATTGCCGACTGGAAGGCAGCAGGACTTCCCCTTGAGGGATCGACCACAGATGTGCAGCAGGTAGCGGACGCAACGCGTCCCGACGTCCCAACGTCGCGGCCCGACGAACTGCTCGGCACCGTGTGGCAACGGACGGAGGCAGCCGGGTGGGATGAGGCCATCGTCGTCGACTGTAACGGGATCGTCATCGGTCGGCTTCGCGGTCGCACATGGACCCATGACACAGATGTTCGTGTGGTTGACGTGATGGAGCCGGGGCCAACAACCGTGCGACCCAACGGCGCCTTGGCGCCACTGGTGGATCGGATGGAGGAGCGAGGCACGAAGCTTGTCACCGTGACCGATCCCCAGGGCGTGCTCATCGGTGTTCTCGTCCTGCAAGAGGCGCAACGCCTTGTTACGGGCGAACCTCCCGAACAGATCTGGGTCGACTGCGAGGGGTGCCCGGGTCAATGGAAGCTACAACCATCCAAACCGACCGCCCAGTCCTGAGTTGGCTCGCTGATAGAGTCAGATCCATGACCCGCCGAGTTCGCCGCGAGTTGCCAGACGACGTGTACCAGGCTCTTGTTGATGAGGGGCTGTTGGAGATGTATGAGGAACAGCCCGCCTATCAGCAGAATGACTATGTCGGCTGGATCAGCAGAGCGAAGACTGCCGAGACCCGCCAGAAGCGCTTCGATCAGATGCTCGACGAACTCAGGAAGGGTGGTGTCTACATGAAGATGGACCACCGACCGTCGGCGCGCAAGTGACATTCCATCGCGCGTCCATCGCGCGAGAGGGTGGGATGGAATGGGAAACAATGAGAAACGTTGAGAGGCGAAAACCCAATCAGGACAGGCGCTTCACGGGTTTCCGCAGGTCAGCGGGTGAGGTCTTTTCGGGCTCATAACCCGAAGGTCGCAGGTTCAACCTATGAGAACGGAAAGATGATCCAGAGACGTGTCTACTCCAATGACACAGCTCGCATCATGGAGTTCTTTGCAGAGTTCTCCTGAGCCAACTCTTCGACCATCCACTGTGACGACATATGGAGCTGCTTGCGAGCATGTGTGCCGCTATGGGCGGGTGTGTCACTCCTCGTTGTTCCTCCAGAACGGACCGGAGCGGCCGTATTCCGCAAGACGTGCGAAGAAATCTTCGAAGTCTTCGTCGTAGGTGTCGAAGTAGTCCATCGCCAGGCGCTTGGTGAATGCGCCCGTGGCGAGGATGTGCACCCAATCAGCGATTGGCAGAACCGCTTCGGCTGATTGGGTGTCGAAGCGGGACCAGTTCCGTGCGTGCTCCTCCGACCGGAAGAGAAGCATTTCGCTTCACAAGTGACTCGCAGATCGGTCCTTGTTCCATTCGCCTTTGGCGAACTGCTCGTTCATGTGACCGACAGCTTCGGGAGGGTCAATGTTCAAGATTTCGTCACCTCTGACGGTGACCGACACAGAGTCCGCACAATCAACGCACCGAGAGTCGATAGTTACTGCCTTCCCGGGGAACATGTAGGAGGCAGCCAACGCCTCCAGCCCGCACTGCCCGTACCAGCGTTGTTCGCCATCAACCGAAATGAGGTGCTGAGTCGGAACGTTGCTGAAAGGAGCCCAACACTCGACATAGTCCGTGTTGGCGAGCATCCAACTCCCTACTCCAACCTCAGCCGCTCCACGCTGCAGAGCCAGCGCCGTCTCCGGAGGGACACCCAAAGAAATAGACAATTCGGTGTAGTGGGGTGCCCGTCCCGTTTCGATGAAATGCAGCAACGTCTTTCGGTATGCGTCTCTCACCTCAAGCGAAATCTCATCTTCCTGAGTCATTGACCTGCCCTCCTCGTGATTGAAGCGACCTTACAGTCTTCGCCGAACCGGAGCCGCCCATATCCGGCGGCAATATGGGCGGTCTACAGGGCGCCCATATGTCGCTCTTCTGCTGTATCCGTGGGTGGTTTCGGGAGGGGTTGAACCGGTTGCACCCTGTCTGCTTCTAGGTTT
>JAMBLJ010000135.1 GCA_023336815.1 Actinomycetes bacterium | reverse complement strand
TGGCATTGTCAACCGCAGATGAATCGTCCAAGAAATCGACGGGCGTCACGGTGCTCCCACTGAGGTGTATGTATCCGTTCTCCTCCGCAGCACCGCGGGCCTCGGTATAGGCGAGTGTCTGATCCCCCGGCTCGTAGATCACTCCCGCCAGCGCGGCAGCATCGGCGCCGTGCTGGATCTTGATCCCGTTCCAGTACAACCATCCGTAATCAACAGCGAAGCCTGCCATTCCCATCAGAATCACCAGAACCATTGCGGCGATGATGAGGGTGGCTCCCGACTCCTCTCGCCGGATGGAGTTCAGGGTGCGGTTCCGCATGCTACGGACCTGTGCCGAACACGTCGGGTTCCAACCTGACGCGTGCGAGCTCAGAAAGGTCTCTCTCGATTCCTGGTATCAGTTGGGTTATCGCTGAGTGGTGATACACGATCTCGATGCCGAGCACGTCGAGGCCTCCACCGCTGGGCAACAAAGTAGTTATTCGGTCGGCGGGCGGCCAGTTACCCGGTAGTCCGTAGCCCGTGAAGTTTGTGGGATCGGGGCACGGGTTCCATTTGCAGCTTGGATCGGACGGATCGTAGGTATAGGTGTTGATCAAGGTCGTCTTTGCGCCGGTCGCGGGTTCCGCCTTGAAGATATCAACGCTGATGAGCACCGAGGTGTCCACTTGGTCATAAAGACCAGCCTCGAGGGCCTGGAGAATCGCGAAATCTGCCTCCGCACGAGTCCCCATCGTTGCGCCTGTACGCGCGGACGATGTCGCGGCAGCAGCGATCGTCAACTTCTCCTTGAAGAGCAGACCGTACTCGACGATTCCAAAGATCAACAGCACAAGTAGCGGCAGAACTATGGCCATCTCGACCATAGCTGCGCCGCGTTCGCCAAATCTGTTCCGAAGGTGTTCCTTCATACGTGGTCTCCGACCGAATCAGTGGATGCTGACGATAGGTATCGGCTCTGTCACAGGACTTCTTAAGCGTTATTACTGTGTACCGACGCACAGAGTGCACGGACGAATGCAGATAGTTGTTCTGCTGCGACATCCGCGGACGATGCCTCGAGGACCTTTCGCACGATTGCAGTTCCCACGATGACCCCGTCCCCATGTCGTGCGGCCGCCCGAGCTTGGGCTGGTGTCGAAATACCTACACCAAAGACGATCGGGACGTTGCTGCGTTCACGGATCCTTGCGGCGAGGGTTGCAGAATTTACCGAAGTGGTATCCCTCTCCCCGGTGACACCAACCTCGGCAACGGCGTAGACGAACGCGGGATCTGCTTCGAGGATCGTCTTCAACCTTTCGTCATCAGTCGTTGGGGCGACGAACAATACGAGGCCGATTCCAGCCGCTCGCGCAGCGTCCGTGAATGGTTCAGCCTCGTCAGCAGGGAGATCTGCGATGATCACACCACAGGCTCCAGCGGCAGCGACCTCCCCAAAGAACGTGTCGATACCTCTTCGCAGCACCGGGTTCACATACGTCATTGCCAGCACAGGCTTGCCTGTTGCCTCGACCACCCGCATTACCACCTCAAGAGCGACCGCGACCGTTACACCGCGAGCGAGCGCAGTCTCCCCTGCCTCCATGATCACAGGGCCGTCCATCAGAGGGTCCGCATAGGGAATCCCCACCTCAAAGCCGTCAGCACCAGCATCAGCCATTGCCTTGAAGAGCTCGACAGACGCGTCCACAGACGGAATGCCGGCCGTGAGATAGGGCAGGAGCACAGCACGACCCTCTGCCCGTGCCTCAGCAAAGAGCGACGCCAGGCGGTCGATACCTGATTCACTCATCGAGAGCAGCCACCTGTTGTACATCTTTGTCGCCGCGTCCTGACAGGTTCAATACAACGGTTCTGCCAGCGAGCCGAGAAGCCTCTCTGATGATCCAGGCAAGACCGTGGGCGGACTCAAGGGCCGGAATGATGCCCTCTGTGACTGCAAGCCTGTGAAACGCCACCACGGATTCGTCATCAGTGACGCTCTCATATGTCACAAGCCCACTGTCCTTGAAGTAGGAGTGCTCAGGGCCCACGCCGGGATAGTCCAAACCTGCAGATATCGAGTGCGCCTCGAGGACCTGCCCGAACTCATCCTGGAGCATGTAGGTCATTGCTCCGTGCATGACGCCTGGACTGCCCTCGCCCAGCGAGGCTCCGTGCTTGCCCGTCGCGATGCCGAGTCCACCAGCTTCGACACCGACGAGAGAGATATCGGGATCGCCTACGTAGGGGTAGAAGATCCCCATGGCATTCGAGCCCCCGCCAACGGGAGCAACGATCACATCGGGCGGAGTCGGCATCTGCACTTTGAGTTCTTCGCCGATGACCTTCTGGAATTCGCGGACCATCCACGGGAAGGGATGAGGTCCCACAACGCTACCGATGATGTAATGCGTTGTTTCTACTGACGCAACCCAGTCTCGCAGAGCAGCAGAGACAGCATCCTTCAGTGTTCCGGCGCCAGCTACAACGGGCACGACCTCTGCACCGAGGAGCTCCATGCGATAGACGTTGAGTGCCTGGCGTTCGATGTCCTTCTGGCCCATGTACACGACGCATTCAAGGTCGAGCAGGGCACATGCTGTCGCGGTAGCCACACCGTGCTGACCGGCGCCCGTCTCCGCTATGACCCGCGGCTTGCCCATCCGTTTCGTGAGGAGTCCCTGTGCGATCGTGTTGTTGATCTTGTGCGCACCCGTGTGGGCAAGATCCTCCCTCTTGAGCCAGAGTTCGAACCCCAGTTCCTCTGAGAGCCGCTTCGCGTGGAACACAGGCGTTGGCCGCCCGACGTACGACATGAGCAGTTCGTCAAGCTCGACATGAAACGACGGATCGGCCCACGCATCGATGAATGCCTCTTCAAGTTCGGAAAGCGCGGGCATGAGAGTCTCAGGCGCGAACGACCCGCCAAAGACACCGAATCGGCCTCGGTCGTCAGGTTTCTCGAGTCTCATGAAAGTTTCGCCTCTCGGATGAAGTCGGCGATTCTAGAGGGATCCTTGACCCCAGGCTCCACTTCGAGCCGACTCGACGCATCAACCCCGAAAGGATGCACGGCATCGATGGCTTCGCGCACGTTGTCAGGCCCAAGTCCTCCTGCGAGGATGAACGGACGCCCCGGCAGAGGCATTGCGCCCCAATCAAATGCTACGCCGGTGCCTCCGTGACGACCGTCGGATGCGGAGTCGAACAATGGGAGACTGGATTCGGGAATCTCAGAGACTTCGATCAGAGGTCCAGTCCTCCCCACAGGTATCGGGGCGATCGAGAGATATCCTGCCTCGATTGCCTCCGCGGCGACGTCGAGCGATCCTTCGCCGTGCGCTTGGATCCCGGTGGCTCCCACGAATTCAGCCGCCTCGATAGCTTCACCCGGCTCGAGATCCACAGTGATGATAAACGTGGCTATGGGGACGTCCTCGGCGAGCTCTCTGGCTCTGCCGAGCGTCACGAATCGAGGAGATTCCCTGGCGATAACGAGACCCATCGCGTCAGCCCCTCCCTCAACAGTCGCCTTCACTGCTTCGCGGGAAGTCATCCCACAGATCTTCACCCATGTCATGACGCACTCTTCAGAGCTGCAACCAACGCGGATGGGTCGGATGACCGAACCAACGCTTCGCCGACAAGAATCGCGTCGTAGCCCGCCTCGCGCATTCTCGCGGCTCCCTCGGGCGACGAGACACCGGACTCTCCAATCGACAGAATCCCGGGTGAAATTCCTGGTGCAAGAGTCTCGGCGACTGCGAGATCCGTTCTGAATGTCGCCAGATCACGGTTATTGACTCCGATGATCGAGGCGCCCGACGCCACGGCCCGTTTGACCTCCTCGGCTGTATGTGCCTCCACAACGGCGTCGATCCCGATATCTCGTGAGAGGGCAACAAGCTCCTCAAGCAACACCTGGCCGAGCGTCGCGACGATGAGCAACAGCGCATCCGCGCCCCAAGCCCTTGCTTCCCACAGCTGCGCCTGATTGCGGGTGAAGTCCTTGCGGAGAACCGGGAGCGCCACGGCTTCACGGACAGATCTCAGATCCTCGAGCGAACCGCCGAAGAACTCCGGTTCGGTGAGCACGGATATGGCATCAGCACCGCCCGATTCATACGCCGCTGCCTGGCGCGCTGGATCGAGATCGGCATCGATGTCTCCTGCCGACGGCGAGCGCCGCTTGATCTCTGCGATCACGCTCAACCCCGGTTTCGCGAGCGCGACACCGAACCCGCGCGCCTCACCCTGCGCTGCAGCGGCACGCTCGAAGTCAGCGGTATTCAACTGGGCGCGCGCGGCGCGTACATCCGCTGCTTCAAGAATGGATGTGAGCATCGTGGAAGCCTACATGTAACGACCGGTCAGTCAGCTGAGTTGACCAGCTGCTCCAATGGCATACAGGACCGCCTTTGCCTTGTTCACACACTCGTCATACTCGGCGGCAGGATCACTGTCGACGACGACACCTGCTCCTGCCTGCACCCAGGCCTGCGTGCCCTTCGTGACACATGTCCTCAGAGCGATCGCGGTGTCGAGATTCCCGGAAAAGTCGATGTAGCCGACGGCGCCGGCATAAGGACCCCTCGCATTGGGCTCCAACGTGTCGATTATCTCCATGGCCCTGACCTTGGGAGCACCCGAGACAGTTCCATGCGGGAATGTGGCGCGAAGCACATCGACCGGACCAACACCCTGACGCAGGTCTCCCGACACGCCAGACACGATGTGCATCACATGGGAGTATCGCTCGACGACCATGAGATCGTCAACGACAACAGTTCCGAACCCGCAGACGCGACCAAGGTCGTTTCGGGAGAGATCGATCAACATCGTGTGCTCGGCGATCTCCTTGGGATCGTTGAGTAACTCCTGTTCAAGCTCAAGATCCCGCTCCGGCGTGTCGCCGCGGGGCCTTGTACCCGCGATCGGCCGCGAGTATGCCTTCCCGTCGCGTACACGGGACATCAGCTCCGGTGAGGACCCCGCTATTGCGAAGTCTCCCGAGCGCACCAGGAACATGAATGGTGATGGGTTGACGAGGCGCAGCGCGCGATACACGGCGAACGCATCCCCGTTGAATTCCGTCTCGAACCGGATGGAGGGGACGATCTGGAAGGCGTCGCCAGCTTTGATGTGCACGATGGCGCGTCGCACGATCTCCTCAAACTTCTCTCTCGACAGATTTTGATTTGCAGGCGGGGTCACATCGAATTCAGGTCGGGCCATCACCGCAGTGTCGGTACCTGAACCCAGACGGACCACCGCGGACTCGAGTGATCTCACGGCAGCGTCATAGTCTCGCTCAGCGTCCTCACCGACAAAGACGTTCACTATCAATGTGATGGTCTCCCTGAGCCGGTCGAATGCCGCGAGGCCACCCACGAACTGCCACATCATCTCCGGGAGGTCGCGGTCGTCAT
>JAMBLJ010000134.1 GCA_023336815.1 Actinomycetes bacterium | reverse complement strand
GCGGTAACTGGCGCCAAGATCGGCGACGTCAACACTGTCCGCATGGAGCCAATCGATGCGTACGGCGAGTGGAGTGACACGAACGTCATAGAGGTTCCGTTCAACCCTGAGCAGGGTGATGTCAAGGCTGGCGACGAGGTATTTCTCACGAGCGGGCAGCCAGCAACGGTGCTCGAGGTGACCGACGAGACTGTCACACTCGACGCGAACCATCCTCTCGCTGGTGAGGCTCTGACCTTCGAGATCGAGATCCTCGGCATCACCCGCTGACGCCGCGGGTCGCATCTCCGTTGGTGCCCAGGGCACCCTCCCAGATCGCTCGGAACATTTCTGATGTTCGCTCCAGATCAACCGCCTTTCCGACGGCAACAACACGTCCCGCATCCATAACAACGACACGATCAGCCCGTGCCAGGGCGGTGTGTCGGTGCGAAACCACCAGTGCGGCCACTCCCGAACGGGCGTCGAACAACCTGCTCCACAACGTACGTTCGGTCTCGATATCGAGAGCAGAAGACACGTCATCGAGAACCAGTAACTGCGCCTCGCGTGCGAACATCCGAGCTGACGCCGAACGCTGCACCTGACCACCCGATAGCCGCACACCGCGAGGTCCGATGAGGGTCTCGAGACCTTCGGGCATCGTCTCGAGATCTCGCGTCATCGTTGCGATATGGATCGACTCGTTGAGTTGTGTCGATGAGAGGTCGGCACCAAGATCGAGGTTGTTGCGCAGCGACATCGAGAACAGACGAGGCACCTGGGGTGTGTAGGCAACCAGGGGAGGCGTCATCGCTATCGAAGGATCATCGAGGACCACACCGTTCCATGCGACCGAACCAGAATCGGCCGGGAGGAGTCCGAGAACACTCCGAAGGAGCGTCGTCTTGCCAGATCCGATCTTTCCTGTGACGACAACGAATTCTCCTGGTCCAACTTCGAGGTCGACGTCGGATACTCCGAATCCAGACGATGGATATCGATACGTGATGCCGCGCACAGAAAGCCCGGTGAACGGTTCCGGGTCTCCGAGCGGCACGATCGGAGTTCGACCGTCAGTTTCGAGATAGAGCGGAGACGGGGAAAGGATCCGATCCCAGGGTTCGCCGGACAACGTCCTCGTCAAACGCTCCGCTGACACAGAGCCCTGTTTGGCGCGCGCGATGAACATGCCGTAGAAGTAAGCCGAATCCGTCACCTGTGCTATCAAATAGACGAACAGGGCGAACTGGCCGATCGAGATTCCCGCTGACCCAGTTGCACCGAGACGTCCGGCAGCGAGCAGCAGGATGAGTCCCGTTCCGATGTTGACCGTGTTGCGGAACGTCGCCTCGAGCACCGCTGTGAGTGTGCGATCCTTGACCATCATCGTGCGCCGCACATCGTTGAGGGTCTTGAACCGTTCCAGCATGTGTGGCTCCGCACCCGCGACCTTGACGGACTGGGCCGCGGCGAAGGTCTCGCCAAGGAACCCCGTGATCGCTTCGGTGGCGTCGCGGGCATCACTTCGGTATCGACGCACAACCGCTCCTGTGCGGTTGGCAACAACACCCACGACGACCACCGGGATCGACACGACGAGCGTGATGACCGGATCGATATTCCACAAGATCACGAATGAGATGACACCTGCGATCCCTGCGCCGAAGATGTCGACGCTGATATCGAACGGTTCGACGACGTGTTCGACATCGTCGCGGAACCGGCTGACGACTTCGCCAGGTGCCTCGTCGAGGCCCGCTGCCCCAGGAAGCTCGTAGACACGCTCGAGCAGGTTCCGACGCATGAGCGCTCCGGCGCGGAACAGCAGCGATCCATGGTTGCGCATGCCGAGGAAGATGAACACCGACCGACCGAGGGCATAGGCAAACGTCGCTGCGATGATCCACGCCAACTGATCGACCTCGATTCCGTCGACAAGCAGGTCGAAGAACCGGGCGATGATCAACCCAACGAGGATCGGCATGGTCCAGATAGCTATCCAGAGGAACAAGGCAAAGGCGTATCTGATCGGCTGGCGTCGGATCAACTCCCACAGCACACGCCCGAACCATGGTGTTCGTTGCGTGGTCATGCGAGCACCTCCTCCATGCCGGTAGCAAGAAGCTTGGAGAACTTCGAGTTCGGATCACCCGCAAGTCGTGTTCGTTGCCCCTGTTCGATGATCCTTCCTTCGTCCAGGATGATGATGTCGTCTGCCCTCGTTATGGTCTCGAGTCGATGAGCGATGAGGATCGCCGTTCGGTCCTCAAGCAGATGGTCAACGGCACGCTCCAGAAGAGCTTCGGTCGCTGGATCGAGACGTGAAGACGCCTCATCGAGCACGACGACACCTGGATCGCGCAGGAATACACGGGTGAACGCCAGGAGTTGTGCCTGGCCTGCGGAGAGACCTCCACTGCCCGAGTCGAGAACGGTATCGAGACCGTCCGGAAGCGTTGCGAGCCACGAGTCGAGTTCCAGCCGCTCGATCGCCTCGAAGAGACGATCGTCCGGCACATCCGGATCGAAGAACGTGAGATTCTCTCTGATCGTTGCCCTGAAGAGTTGTACATCCTGAGTGACCATCGCGACGCGGCGGCGGAGATCGGTCATGTCAACGTCCCAGGTCGCGCGACCACCCACGCTGACCGATCCCACCTGTGGCTCATGGAGACGCGTGATCAGGCGAGCGATAGTCGACTTTCCGCTGCCTGTCCTACCGAGAAGACCCACGACACGACCAGACGGGATGACGAAAGAGACGTCGTCCAAGACGATCTCATCTCCAGCCTCGTCGTCGTAGGTGAACGTAACGTCCTGGAAGGTGACGTCAAGCGGCCCCATCGCGAGGGTTGCGTTGGAGCGCTGGACGAGGCGGGTTCGTGTATCCATCAGCTCCTGAACGCGGTCTATCGAGGCGCCAGCCTTCTGAAGATCGATCAGTTCTTCCCTGATCTGTTCGATCGGTCGATGAGCCATCTCGATGTACTGGAACACGATGTAGACGGATCCGATGGTCAGGGTCCCGACACCGAACAACCACGATCCGAGCAGGTAGGCGACCATGAGAGAAGCGAAGTACAGGGCCATGGACGAGACCCACATGAGCGCCCATCCCGTCCAGCCAAGAACCACCTGTGGCAGCCACCTGCGCTGTATGTCGTCGAAGCGCGACAGCATGTACCCCGTTGCGCCGTTCGCTTCGACGTCCTCCGTCCCATCGATCTGCTCTCCGATGAACCCGTACATCTCTGCGCTTGTTGCTCTGATGTCCTTCTGCCAGGGAACGGTCACCCCATGGAGACGGAAGAGCCCGAGGAAGGTCACGAGAATCAAGGTCGTGATGCTGAGACCGACGATCCAGGACTCGATCCACAAGAGAACGAGGATCCCCACAAGGAGCACGCCGTTGCCGATGATCTTGATGATCATCGACGAGAAGAAGTTCGACAGCGCTGTGACATCGCCATCGATCCTTTCGATCAGCGCACCGGGGCTCGTCGACTTATGGAACCCCATGTCGAGATGCAGAACGTGGTCTGTCAGATCAGCGCGCAGCTGATTCGTTGCGGACCAACCGATCTGCTCAGCCAGGTAGGTTGCCCACACCATGAGCAACTGATGGAGCACTGCTATCACCATGAACGCGATCGCGAGTGGGACGAGGCTGCCGACGGCCGTACCGGCTATCGCTTCGTCGATGAAGATCCGGATGAGTTGGGGGTTCGCCAGTTGGAGGGCGATGGTTGCGAGCATGATCGCAGCAAGAAGAACACCTGTACGGCGATGAGGCCGCAGGTAGCCGGTAAAGAGTGTGAAATATGCACGTACAGGAATCATGGGTTGTCCTTGGAGGATCAGAGACGAGGCAGGCAGAACGCATAGCGATCACCGTTGGGTGGTTGGTCTCGGGAGCGGGTCTGTGGGTTGGATTACCCGTTGAAAAGAGCGCGCGCGAGAGCGACTGATGACTGATATGGCGGTGAAAGCCTTCTCATCACGTCTCCTCGGTCGCGTTCCCAGCCCCGCAAAGGACTAGACGACACATGGTGGCACACGGTAGGGGAAGAAGTCAAGAAGCAGACAACAGATGCCAGACAACAGACGACAGGGTGAGGCCATCGACATCCGGTCTGACAGCGAAGCGATCTGCAGTCTGCTGTCTGGAATCTGACTACAACAGGTGCACCACAACCAATGCCCCAAGCATTGCTGTGCTATTGGTGCCGATGTGGGCGAGTACCGATGCAAAGGTGCTGTTGGCGTACAGCCTGACCCACAGGAAACCGAGCCCAGCGATCATCGTGCCGCCAACAGCACCAAGGATCGCAACGACCAGCCCGATCGCACCCTGAAACAATCCGCCAGCGGGGCTCGTATCGAGCGTGTCGATCGTCGGGAGGATGTGCCAGAGGCCGAACAGTGCAGACGTAGCGATGGCGGCCACCAGTGGCGACCGTCTGCGGGCGAGCATTCCGAAGACGATGCCGCGAAATAGAACTTCCTCGTACAGCGCCGTTGCGATCGGGATACGAACGAACGCTTGGAAGAACACCCAACCCACTGAATTTTCGATGATCCGGGCATCTTCGAAGAGTTCGCGTGTGGTTGGGATAGCGATACCGATCGCAATACCCGCAGCGATGACCCCGATGACAACTCCACCGACGACAAGACCCTTCTTGACCCGATCTGTGCGAAGACCCATTGCGGTCCATGTCGTTCCTGCCCGGCGTGCAAGCAGGAGCGCGACCCCGAGGACACCTAGGTTGAACGGAATGTGCCAGGCGTCGTCGAGCACCTCGTTGGCGATGATGTTCGCATAGGAGGCGAGCGCGATGATCGCAACAAGGTGAAAGATGTGAGCCTTGTGTGGTCGCGGCGGCTTCTTCAACCAATTGCTTGGCTTCCACATCACGTCCCAGTCTTCGACCGGCCATGACCAGGCGTGTTCTTTGCCCGTGCTTGCGGGTGTGTCCGACATCGCGCCGAACGGTAGACCGAAGTGGTGCTGAAGTTGCCACACACCGACTCGGGTACCCTTTCTCCATGCCCATCCTGCACACCTTCAAACAGACGGTCCTCGAACTCGGCCGTGGGGAAGCCAAGACGAAGGCAAAGCCCCTGACGATCGGAGGCGAATCGCTGGATCGTTCTGCGGCAGGGTTGGACTCACGGAGCGGTGAACGCGCCGTCATCTTCTGGCTTCTCTCCGACAGCGCCCTCTTCCTCGTTGTGGGTTCCGACGATTCCGATAGTGCCTACCGGGTGCCGTTCGAGGCGGTTGTAGAGATCCGTCTCGATTTCGACGAGACGGCCGACTTTCTTCCTTGGTATGTCCGAATCGCGATAGATCCAGACGCCGGGGGAGAGATCACCCGGCTCGAGGCGGGACATGTGCCTGGGCAGCCTCTCATGCCGCCTCCGCCAGGGATCGTGGAAGGCGAAGAGCGGATGAGGTTCGCTCGAGGAGAAACCGTTCCATTGACGGGATTCGGTGCCTTTCCCAAGCGGTTCCGGGATGCGATCACACGGAGAATGGAGCTGGTCGGGGGATCGCTTTCGATCACCGGTGCTGAGGCTGCCGATCGATCGACCCTCGGCGGCAAACGTAAGAGATCACAACCGCGCTGAACGTTTCGAGTCACTCGGGACCGGGTCTGACAAAGAGGTGGGAGACCTCTTGGGCCTCCCACCTCTTACTGGATCGCACGTTCCCGACGGAGGTCAGTGGTCGTCCTCGTCCTTGGAATCACCCTTGTCGTGGTCGTCATCGCTTGAGCTCCACGATCCGATGTAGTCCGCAAGAGCCGCAAGCTGCTTGTCGCTGAGGGTCTGGAAGGAGAAGGCTGGCATCGTGCCGTCACCCTTTCTCACAACCTTGAAGATCTCAGAAGACTCTTCGCCCACGATGTCAGGGCCAAGCGACGTACCCCGCCCGTTCGGTCCATGGCATGCTGCACAGAACGACGTGTACACGGACGGCCCATCTCCGCTGCCAACGGTCGCTCCATGGCCATCATCGTCGCCGGATCCGCCAGACGATGTGAATGTTTCCATGTAGGTCGCGAGATCTGCAAGAAGTTTGTCGCTGAGCGCCGCCGCTGAGAAGGCCGGCATCGTACCGTCGCCCTTCCTCACGACATCAATGATCTCCGACCTGCTCTCGCCGACGATGTCGGGGCCGAGCGCCGTACCTGATCCGTTAGCACCATGGCAGGCTCCGCAGAATGCGACGTACGCCGATGCACCGGTGGTGGGAGCCACCGATGCAGGTGTTCCCTGTGGTGTCGTTGGTCCTTGGGTTGGTCCGTTGATGAAGGCGGCAACCGCTGTGATATCGGACGGGCTCAGGTTCGCCGCCTGGGTCTTCATCGCTCCCGTAGTCATGATGGCGACGAGGTTGGCGTTGGAGATGCCTCGACTTGCGAGGTTGGACTGCGAGTGACATCCGGCGCACGTGTTGGCGAACAGCGTTGCTGCTGCGCTCGGTGTTGCGGTTGTGGGCGGTGGCGGAGTCGTAACCACGGGCGGCACGGTTGGTGTTGGTGTTGGTGTTGAAACACCAAGTGTTCCGACGTAGTCCGCAACCGCCTGAATGTCAGCCGTGGACATTGCTGATGTGTACGAACTCATCTTGCCGCCAGGGGACAGAACGTTGACGAGTTGTGCGTTCGAGAGACCCGTGGGGCCGAGCGGCGCCTTCGCGATCGAGTTGCCATCCGCCCCGTGGCACGCAGCGCAGGACGCCGAGTAGAGGGCAGCACCGTTCGAGCCGGGGGCGTTGACCGCAGTGGTTCCCGGGCCGCCAGAGATCGTGATCGTCACGGCGGCGTTGTTGGACATTGCTGAGCCATTGCTTGCCTTGTACGAGAACGTCACCGTTCCTGTTGCCCCCTGCGGGTCGTAGACGAAGCGACCGGTGCGCAAGAGGGTGAGCGAACCCTTGGAGGGAGCGGTTAGCGGTATGGCCTGGGATGCGTTCACGTCGTTTGCGAGGACACCTGGAGCGGAAACCGTCAACGTGGCACCGAGCGCCACGGAGTAGGAGTCATCATTTGCAATAGGCGTCGTTGCCTGTGCTGCGGCTACGCCCGTGGTGATCGCTTGGGGAGTGACAGCGGAGGGCGGAGCCGGCGGCTGAGTCGACGTAACGGCGGCGAGTCCTGACACGGCCCCGTACACCACGATCATCGCTGCCAGTACGGATACGATCGTTGGTACCGAAATCCGTCTGTTCATCTTCTCCACCTTTCCATCCCTTAGCTAATCATTAGATACTTACTAACTAACTATGTCAAATCGGTTTCTGACCTTCGTTCCCGTCACCGCAGCACTAGTCACCTGCGCCGTCGGGAGCCACGTCGTTGGGATCCTTGGCCTCCTGCACCTGCCAGTAGGCGATGGCTCCGAGCAAAGCGATCGAAGCGAGTGCCAGACCGACTCTCGCGTTCGCATCGAGAGGAACCGAGGTCCGATCCGTGTCGAACTCGACGTACTTACTCGGCTGGATGGCCACGATGTACTCGTTTCCCGACGCCGCAACGGTGGTCGTTGGCGCCGCTTCCGCCGCGAGTGCGTGGACGTAGTCAGCAAGAACGACGATTTGTTCGTCCGAGAGGGCTGATGCGAATCCGGGCATGTCGGCGATGCCGACCTGGATGATCTCTACGAGTTGCTCGTTGGCGAAGGGTACGTTGATCGGCGCAGCCGAGGCGCCTTCACCCGTCGCGCCGTGGCAGATGGCACAGTTCGATGCGAACAACTGGGCACCCTCGGCCGTTACCGCACCCGCCGACCCTGTCGTTCCTGTCTCGGCAGGCTCTCCTGGCTGTCCACTCTGGAACCCAACGCTGTACTCAGCGAGTGCCGCGATCATCTCTTCAGTGAGTCCGGCAGAGAACCCGGGCATGGTGCCGACGCCGTGGGCGATCGCGCCGATGGTGGCGTCGACCCCCGCCGTCGAGGTCTGAAGTGATGGTCCGATACCGCCTTCGCCTTGCGCTCCGTGACATGCCGCACAGTTCGCATCGTATGCAACAGCGGCCTCAGATCCATCTCCTGGAACCTCGACTTCGGGCTCGGGGAGTGGCTCTGCTGTCTGGAATGCAACCGAGAAGGACGCAACGGATGCGATCTGGCTCTCGTCCAGCTTGGTATCGAATGAAGGCATTCCACCTATGCCGTTCGTGATAGCACTCGTCGTTTGGGCTAGCGACATGAATGAGGTACGTAGTGACGGTCCGTAGCCGGTACCGCCCTCACCCGAGGCGCCGTGACACGCCGCGCACTCGGACGTGTAGATGTCGCTTCCTTCGACGTTCTGCGGCGAATCAGTCGGGGCTGTTGTTGTAGCCGACTGAAGGCGCACGGAGTAGCTCGACACCGCATCGACTTCCGCACTGCTCAAAGCGCTTGAGAACCCAGGCATCGAACCAACACCGTTGGCCACCGCATCGAGCGTTGCGGACTTGCTCCACGTCGATGTTCTGAGTGACGGGCCAACACCTCCTTCGCCGGTACTTCCGTGGCACGCAGCACACTTCGCTGTGTACACCGAACTCCCGCTTGCAGCAGCACCGGGTGTGGTCGTCGTGGTTGTGGGGTTGGTCCCACCGCTCGATGCGGGAGTGAGGTAGCGCGCCACGGCTTTGATCTGTGTTGCGTTGAGGCTCGATGCCTGGCTCTTCATTGCGCCGCTCGACATGATGGTGACGAGCTGGGCGCTGCTGAGACCGCGACCGGAGAGGTTCGCCTTCGTATGACACGCAGCACAGCTGCTTGCGAACAACGAAGATCCGCTGGCGGTCGGTGGGTTGGTTCCAGCAGGTGTCGTTGTTGTTGTCGTGGCAGGTGTCGGCGGCGTGGCGCCACCGGGTGAGATGTAGTCGGCGACGGCTTTGATCTGTGTTGCGTTGAGGCTCGATGCCTGGCTCTTCATTGCGCCGCTCGACATGATGGTGACGAGTTGGGCGCTGCTGAGACCGCGA
This sequence comes from Actinomycetes bacterium, assembly GCA_023336815.1. Classification (GTDB taxonomy): domain Bacteria; phylum Actinomycetota; class Acidimicrobiia; order Spongiisociales; family UBA5794; genus JAMBLL01. The sequence continues at coordinate 26,216 of JAMBLJ010000134.1, read as the reverse complement.
CCGGAGAGGTTCGCCTTCGTGTGACACGCAGCACACGTGCTTGCAAATAGCGAGGATCCGCTGACGGTCGGTGGGGTGGTTGTTGTTGGTGTCGGTGGAACACCAATGGAGACAGAGAGGCTCGACGAGGCGCCAGCAGGATCACTCTCCAGGCCCTGGTCGTCGGTCACGATCAAGCTGACGGTGTAGGTGCCGGATGTCCCGAAGCTGTGATATATCTGCTCAGCTTCAAGCGCGTTTACTGTCACGACCGGGGATCCGTCGCCGAAGTCCCACACGTACGTGGCAATGGTTCCATCGGCATCGCGCGATGCGGTTGCATCGAAGAAGATGAATGATCCAACGTCGCCCGACGACGGTGTAGCTGTGATGTCGGCGATCGGTTTGGTGTTGGTTTGTCCAAGCGCCGGACTCATCACGAGGATGGCGAGGAGCGCCACGGAGAGTGGTCCGGTGAACGTGATCCTGCGCAGTCTGGTTGCCATTTCGCCTCCGTCTCCATCGTGGATGAGGAAAATAATTCCGCTTCATCGAGAAGTTTACATCGTTACTAAGGAATTCGGCAACTCGAAATAGTGCAACTATGTGTTGTGGCCGTTGACTTGCCGTTCGCCTCGCGTCCATCGAGAAGCTAATGTTGAGTTCCTCAGTGAGCTACTATAGAATTATCGAACACGATCTGACAGCATGAAACGCTTGAACAGGAGGTGTGATGTCAGCCGAAGGTGATCACCATCGCCCCACCCGCTACGTCACCGCATTGATGTTCTTGGTGGTCGTTCTTCTTGTTGCGGTGCCAGCTCTCGCAACGGAGGGGAACACCGAAAGTGAAGGTGTCGAGTCCACCGAGCCGGAGCCGTTCGAGGAACCGATTGTCCCTCGCAACGATCTCTCTATCGGCGGCGAGCTGTACCGATCCGAATGTTCGGCCTGCCACGCTGCGACCGGTCTTGGCGGTGCGCTCAGTTTCCGGGGAAACGTGCCCCCGATCACAGGTTTCTCGTCGCTTGAGATCGCTGCGGCGATTCGGGGGGGTCCTGGAGAGATGCCGTTCTTTGGACCCCAAAGCATTTCGGACGAGGAACTGGAACAGATCGTGACCTACACGCTGTATCTCCAGAATCCAGATGATCCTGGCGGTGCGCCCATCGGCCGTGTCGGGCCAGTGGTGGAAGGATTCGTTGCGTGGGCGGTCGGCATGAGCGCCATCGTGCTCGGGCTGATGTGGATTGGAGACCGTCGTGCGTAGATCGAAGGCACCGCAGATCTCGTTCATCGTGTCGATCGTTTCAGGGCTTGGCTTGCTCGTCGTCTACAGCACCGGAGGCCAGCCGCAGCTCGAGGGACTACTCTGGTTCTACGCCCTGGCTGGTCTCGGTGTAGGGATCATCACAGGCACGAAGAAGTATCTGCCAAACGAAGAAACGGTAGAAGACCGCCATACCCTCGCAAGCTCGGATGCCGAGATGGCCGCGGCCAGGTCCGACTTCTTCCGCACCGGCTCAGACGAGGAGGAAGAACTCGCAGGAGAGCGTCGCACCGTATTGCGGCTTCTCGTTGGCGCCCTCGCAGCGCTTGGCGGAGCACTCCTGTTCCCGATCCGTTCGCTCGGCCCTCACCCATCGCAGGATCTGCGAGAGACCGACTTCGCTGAAGGTGTCCGTCTCGTCACGGTGGATGGTTCCCCGATCAAGAGCGATCAACTTGGTGTCGGAGAGCTCGTTACCGCCTTCCCCGAAGGCCATACGCGCGCTGCCGACTCGCCGACGCTCTTGATCCGCTTCAACGAGGACAACTTCATCCCGATCGGCGGACGCGAGGACTGGGTAGCCGAAGGGATGGTGGCGTACTCGAAGATCTGCACACACGCTGCATGTGGTGTAGGTCTGTACCAGAACGTCACGGGACTGCTGCTGTGTCCCTGTCATCAATCCACGTTTGATGTGAACGACGGTTGCCGGCCGAGCTTTGGTCCAGCCACGAGGGCGCTCCCGCAACTCCCGATCGCGATCGATTCCGAGGGATTCGTGGTGGCACAGGCCGACTACCCCGAACCGGTAGGTCCTGGATACTGGGATAGGACGAACAACACATGATGCGCGGAATAATAAGAGGAGTCGACGAGCGTCTTGGCACGGCGCGTATGACGAGGGAGGTTCTGAACAAGGTCTTCCCGGATCACTGGTCGTTCCTCCTCGGTGAAGTGATCCTGTATACGTTCATTATCCTCGTCGGCACAGGCGTATACCTCACCTTGTTCTTCGATGCGAGCCAGCAAGAGGTCCTGTATGCGGGCAGCTATGTCCCGCTCCAGGGTGTCGAGATGTCGCGCGCGTATGCCTCCGCGCTCGACATCTCGTTCTCAGTGCGGTCGGGTCTGGTCATCAGACAGGTCCATCATTGGGCGGCGCTTATCTTCGCCGCTGCAATGGTGACCCATCTTTTGCGCACCTTCTTCACAGGGGCTTTCAGGAAACCTCGTGAGATGAACTGGGCGGTCGGCGTAACGCTTCTGATCCTCGCGATGGTCAATGGATTCACCGGCTACTCGATGATCGACGATCAGCTATCGGGCACCGGTCTGCGGATCGGGTACTCGATCATCATCTCGATACCTCTCATCGGCCCATGGCTGTCTTCTCTACTCCTCGGGGGTGAGTTCCCGGGTGCTGACATTCTGTCGCGGCTCTTCGTTCTTCATGTGATGATCGTCCCGACGTTGATCGCACTTCTACTCGCTGCACACATGGCGATTCTCGTACGTCAGAAGCACACTCAGTTCCCTGGTAGGGACAAGACCGAGAACACGATCACGGGTCTTCGACTCTGGCCAACTTACGCGATGAAAGCCGTTGGTGTCTTCTTCCTCACAGGCGCGGTCCTCGCAGGTATGGGAGGACTGATTCAGATCAATCCGATCTGGATGTTCGGTCCGTTCCGGGTGGCCGATGTCAGTTCTGCGTCACAGCCGGACTGGTACGTCGGCTGGCTTGAAGGTGCACTGCGTCTCATGCCGGCATGGGAACTGCGGTTCGCACCGTTCGAAATACCGAACCCCTTTTACCCGTCTCTGGTACTGGCCGGTGGAGTGTTCGTCGTGCTGTATGCCTGGCCGTGGCTCGAGGCATGGAAGACCGGTGACCATGAGATCCATCATCTGCTTGATCGGCCGAGTGAGCGCCCAACGCGAACCTCGATCGGTTTGGCTGCGATCGCGTTCTTCGGCGTGCTTTTCGTTGCCGGCGGAGATGATGTGATCGCGGTGTGGCTTGACATCTCGGTGAACTCCATGGTCAGGATGCTTCAGTTCCTCGCGATCGTGCTACCGATCGCTGTGTTCTTCATCAGCCGGTCTGTGATGCGACGACGAATTGCCAAGCGAGAGAAGAGCGGCAAGGGATTCGTTCCGAAGGTCGGTCACTCGAAATGGGAATTCAGGATCGCGTTCGTCCTCGTGGCGGTTTCAGTTCTCTTCATCTATGTATCTCTTTCCAAGCCATCACCTCCAGCGCTCCCTGAGACCTGGACTGCGGAGGCGAACAATGGTCTTTCCGGGCTCCAGATGTATGACGCTGCCTGTGCACAGTGCCACGGTGAGAGTCTCGAGGGCATCTTCGGTCCCGCGCTTGGACCGGGAACCGATTCTGAGGAGATGTCAGACACGCTCATAGGAGCCGTCGTATTCGCAGGCATAGGCACGATGCCGCCTATGCCGGGTGTCCTCACCGAACAGCAGGTCGAGGACGTGATCGTCTACATCCGCCGGGTCCAGGAATCAGGCTGAGGCCAGATATCAGACGGCAGAGTGCAGACGACAGACTGGCAATCCTGCTCTGAGGCAGCGCAGCGATCCGTTGTCTGGTATCTGCTCCTGCTATTCCAGCAACTCGATGTCGTGGCTGCCGCATGTCCTACATCGCAGCTTTGGTGTCACACCGTCACGTGGTACAGGTGTGACATGAACCGAATCGGAGCTGCTCACTCCAGCGGCGCCAGTCTGGAGGTTCGTTCCGCATTCTCTACAGAACTTGGCATGACGGTGATGTGTGGTGCCACATGATGGACAGTCCGCCCAGTCGAAGGTACCGGCATCGATCCCGTCCTCATCGGCCTCACCGGTGCGGCGCTGTGGCTCCTCTGACGGTTGTGGATTCCAGAAGGTGTCCTTTGGCTCTTCGGGTTCCATCGGTCCGAAGGGTGGTAACGGTTCCGTATCGGGACTCATCACCCTGGCGTGTGTTGTCTGCGAGACGGCACGGCCGTTCTGCTCGAGGGCGAACAGAGCGATGCCCTGCGTTTCCGCAATGGAGATCGCACCAGGGGAGAATCCTGAGGGCGAGAAGATGATGAGCTTCTTACCAGCTTCGGCGGCGCGTAGGAGTGCGAGTACCGAAGACTGCTCAACAGGTCCATCGCTCGATCGCACGCGGACGAATGACTTTTCTGTCACGAGTTCGACAGAGCCGTGTGCCGGCTCCGAAATCTGTACGGGTGGATCACCTGCGTGGTCAAGCCACAGATATGCAGCTTGATATGCCTGATCGAGAGTGAGTGATTGCCGTCCCATACCGATTGTCAGTCTACGCCTCGTGTCCAGTCTCGGTTGAATCCGACCGAATGGTTCCAATCTGCAAGCAGTGTTCTGAGCGCTGCCACAAACGCGAGCGGTTGATCCAACATGAGGTGATGATGAGCTTCGGGTATTGCGATGACAGGGGCGACCCGTCCCATGAGGTCGTACATGTAGGCAGCGGTGTCGGGCGGGACCACGACGGAATTCTCCCCTGTGAACAGAGCAACCCTGCACCGAACCGATGCGAGTTGATCTCGCAGCGCCACCAGCGTGCCGTTGAACAGGGCAGGGTCGAACTTCCAGGTCCAGCCATCTTCTGTTTCTTTGATCGAAGTCCGGGCGATGTAGTCGACGATGTAGTCGTTGTCACAGGGCTGTGGGGGAATGAGTCGAAAGTGGCCGACCGCCTCATCGACGGTCGCATACGTGCCTGGTGCCTTGAACGCTCTCCCCGATCGACCCTCTTCGGTCTCGGGGCTGGGTCGGCGTACCGGTGCATCCACTATGACAGCTCCAGCGAGATCATCCCCGTAGGTGGCAGCAGTCTGAATGGTCACCATGCCGCCAAGGCTGTGGCCGACGACAACGGGAGGTCCGGGGAAGCCAGCGTCTCGTGATACCGCCATGACTTCCTTCGCCCACATCTCGTGGGAGTAGACATCTCTGACACCGGAGTCCCCATGACCCGAAAGGTGAAGGGCGACCGGGTGCCAGTTCTCGGTGAACATCGGTGCCAGGAAGGACCACCACTGTGCGTGTGCAGCACCACCATGAACGAAGACGAGACCCGGTTTTCCTTCATCGCCCCATGACAGGTATCTGATAGGCGTTCCCTCAACCATCACCTCGCGGCGCGCTGGCTCGGAGTCGATCGCCGCGCGGAACCAGTTTGGGGAGGCTTCAGTCACCTGATCGGATCTCGTCAGGGAGCAGGAACCAGCGGAGGTCTTCGAATGACGCTGTCGAATCGATGGGGCCTGCGATCGGGCCGGTAGCCGGATCGATCGTTGCGAACAACTTCTGTGCCTCATCGAGGTATCGCGAGAGGTCTCGTTCGGACGCTCGCTCGGGCGTGGCGTCGTAGGTGAGCGAACCATTGTCGTAGTCGATGTCGAACAGCGAGAACGGCGTCGCGCCTCTGCCATCGACGTGCTGCCAGCCAGCGGTATCGACATTGAATCGATACCACGGCAACAGCTTCCATCCATGTGTTGCTACGAGGTGTACCGACTCGACGATGAAATTGAACACCGCATCCGAGATGAAGTAGTTCAGGTTTACCCTGATCCATCCAGGCTTGATGCCTTCACAGCCGAGGATGACCTCGTCCGCAATCTCCTCGGAGTGCTCGTCATCGATGCCGAGCAATGCATGACCGTAGGGACCTGCACACGAACAGCCACCCCTCGATTGGATTCCGAAGAGATCGTTCAAGAGCGATACAACGTAGTTGTGATGAAGGTACTCGCCCTCGTGTTTGACGACGAATGAGACGATGCTGAGTCGATCAGCATCGGGATTCCCAAGGATCTCGATATCGGGATTCTGTTGCCATGAAGTGATAGCTCTGTCGATAAAGCCTTCTTCGAGGGTCCGTATGCGGTCAGTTCCGACCGCATCTTTGAGTTGGAAAACCAACCCCGCCCGGATGGACTCGATGATCGCTGGTGTTCCTCCCTCTTCCCGATGTTCGATATCGGCGAGATACTCATGCGAATCCGGTCGCACGAACGCAACTGTTCCGCCGCCAGGAACTCCCGGCACCTCGTTCGTAAAGAGTTCCTTGCGGGCGATGAGCAATCCTGGTGTACCTGGCCCACCGATTAGTTTGTGCGTTGAGAGGAATATCGCATCCTTGTAAGCGTCTGGCTGCTCCTCGGGAGACATATCGATGTTCACATACGGTGCAGCGGCGGCGAAGTCCCAGAACGAGAGCGCACCATGCTTGTGGAGCAGCGATGCGATTCCTCGAGTATCCGACAGGATTCCGGTGACGTTCGATGCGGCTGAAAAGGAACCGATGAGTAGCGGCCGTTCAGCGTATTTTGCAAGTTCCTGAGCAAGCTGGGCTTGATCGATGTGACCGTCGCGGTCCTCGCCGATCTTGATGACATCTGCGATCGACTCTCGCCATGGGAGTTCATTCGAGTGGTGCTCGAACGGTCCGATAAACACCACCGGTCTCTCCGCCTCCGGGATGATGCTCGTGAGGTGGTACTTGTCATCGAGGGCCTTGGGGATAGAGAGACCGAGCACGCGGATCATGCGGTCGATCGCCCCCGTACAGCCGGAACCGACGAACAGAACCGCATGCTCTTCGGTTGCGTTCACACACGTTCGGATAATCGTCCGTGCGTCCTCCCGAAACTTGCTTGTCTGAAGACCGGTGCCGGATGACTCGGTGTGTGTGTTTGCGTACAACGGCATCACCATGTCGCGAATGTAGTCCTCGATGAACGTGAGGGATCGTCCTGACGCCGTGTAGTCGGCGTACGTACATCGGCGGGGCCCGAAGGGGCCTGGGACCACGTGTTCCGATCCGATGACTGATTCGCGTACTGTCTCGATGATGTCCATGTGGGAAGAGTAGCGAACGGACGGCAGACACCAGATCGCTTTGCTGTCAGACAACAGACGGACAGTTCAGTTTCTGCTGTCTGCTGTCTGCTGTCTGTGCTCTTCCTCAGGCAAGTATCGCTCCTTCGCGGACCAGGAGCTCGTGTTTCATTGCTGCACCGAAGGCGTAGTTGCCAACGGCGCCGTCTGATCGGACAACCCTGTGGCAGGGAACTATCAGGGGGATGGGGTTCTTTCCAAGGGCGGTGCCGACCGCACGCACCGCTCCGGGGTTGGACAGTTCGCCCGCGATCCATCCGTAGGAGCGAACCGTTCCGGGTCGGATCGTTGCACACGCTTCGAGAACCGATACCTGGAACTCACCGAGTCCGCGCATGTCGACGGGGACATCGACCGTGTCGCCGCGTTCGAGAGCGTCGGTGATGCGCCGCTCGAGGTCATTCGGCAGATGTCCTTCCTCGAGCGTGCGTCTGCGGTGTTCTGTTGCGAAATCATCGAGCGAGCCGCATACGAAACGGGGGGTGAGAGCTGTGACACCGCGAGAGCTCCATGCGACCCAGACCGGACCGAAGGGACTGTCGACCGATGCCACTTGGTCGACAGCACCCGCCCTGAACAGCGTAGATGGACCGAGATCACGTGGTGCGGGTGTAGCGAGGTCCCTGAGTGCGGTTGGGATGTCGTTCATGTGTGTGCCTCCACCGTGAGTGCGACTTTCAGCCTTTCGAGGCCTCTCGAGATATCTGTTTTTACCGTTCCGTCTGGTCTGTTCGTGATCGAAGAGATCTCCGCTATGGAGAGTCCAACAACGTGTCGTAGAACCACGGCGCTTCGCTGATCGATCGACAGTCGGTCGAATCTTTGGTTCCATGCATCGAAGTCGAGCGGTTCCTCGTCGTTGTGCCGGACGGCATCGTCTGAGGACAGAGGCGATGTCTGTTTCGTGCGTGTTGCTCTGTTGCGGCACAGGTTGAGTGCGATGGTCCACAGCCATGGTCGCAACGCGAGTGCGGCGATCCGTTCGTCGCTAAACCCCTCGAGAGCTGTGTACGCCCTGACGAAGGTGTCCTGGGCAACATCCTGGGCATCATGATGATGGCGTGTGAGGCGGACCGCACCCGAGTAGATGGCAGGCTGGTATCGGTCGACCATCGTGGTGAAGCCATCGTCGAGATTGTGCATCAAGAGACGTGTGATCTCGTTCTGTTCGGGCAGGGTCATCGCATCCATACCCTAGAGAACCCATCGGGTGGCGCTGCGGTTGCAGGAACATCCCTGATAACGAAAATTCTCTGCGTGTTGGAAAGCCCTGCTGGGACGTTCGGGCCTGACGTCCAGACGTGCCAGGCGACCGTAGCATCCCACGATGGAAGTTTCTCGGGCTACCAAGGGTGCTCTCCTCGCGCTCATCACCGCAGCGTTGTGGGGTGTGACCGGGGCGATCGCTGGTGGTGTATTCGACATAGTCCCCCCGGCCTACGTGTCCCAGGTTCGTGCGATCGTCACCGTGGTCCTTCTTGTTCCCTACGCCGCGTACAAGGGTGTGTTGGCGCCACCTCCCCAGCTCTGGAAGTTCGTACTGCTCGGTATGAACCTTGCCGTGGTCAACGTGACGTTCTACTGGGCGCTCGAGCTCCTCGGCGTTGGGCCGGGCGCCACGATCCAGTTCCTGGCGCCGATCATGGTTCTCGTGTGGATGAGCCTCGTTCGGGGATACGTCGTGCGAACTGTTGTGTGGGTTGCTGCAGTTGGTGCCGTGACCGGTGTTGCGCTTGTAACGCAAGCATGGACACTCGACTCGTCAGACATGCTCGGAGTTGCCGCGGGCCTCGTGTCGGCCGTCACGTTTGCGACCTACCTTCTGTACGGGGAGCACCTCGCATCGTCACACAAGCCGCTCCAGATAGCGACGTGGGGGTTCATCTTCGCTTCGATGATCTGGATCGTCGTGCTACCGCCGTGGACGTTTCCTTCGGACGTCCCCGCCGCAGCATGGAGAGATCTACTGATCATTGGCGTATTCGGGACAGCCCTTCCATTCATCATCGAGTTCCAAGCCCTTCGTATGGTCGCATCAGGCATCGTTGGTGTCGTTGCGACCGCCGAACCCGCCATTGCGGCTGTTACCGCTGCAGTGTTGCTCGGTCAGGAACTCGCAGCGATCCAATGGGTTGGTGTCGTTGTTGTTGTCGTAGCCGTTGCCTCCGTCGAACGACTCGGTCTGTCCGACGTGAAAAGCCCGACAGCCATCGCGTAGATCGCTGCTCTTCGTCGCAACGATCTGTATCGGAGACCGGCCGGATTGGCTGCTGCACGCTTGTAGTGTGACACCATGCGGATCATCAAGCGGATCATCGTGGGCTGGGTAGCACTCACTTGTGTGGCGATGATGGCAGTTGTGGCGACACGCAAGCTTGTCCGCGCACACGGCACAGAGGATGATGACGAGTTCTCGATCGTTGCCGCAGGTGCAGAAAAGGACTTCCAGTCACGATCGATCAGGTTGAGAGAGGGCCGAATCCTCGCTCTCATGGGTGGGGTGGAGCTCGATCTCATCGATGCGGAGCTCGAGCAAGGAGCGACCCTCGACCTGACCGCGGTGATGGGTGGTATCGATGTGATCGTGCCCATGAACTGGCGAGTCGAGATTCTCTCGAAGAGCATCCTTGGTGGTGTTAACAACCTCACGGACCCCGACCTCGGGACCGATGACGCACCGATCCTCCTGGTGCGGGCGAAGTCAGTCATGGCAGGGATCGAAATCCATGCATCGGAGGAGGCCTGATGCCCGTTGATATAGCTTCGACGATCACCTATCTCAAGGACCACGCACTCGAGCACGGATTCCACGTCCACGACGAACGCCACTTCATCGAGACGTACACGCTCCGCCAGTCGTGGGAGATCGATGTTCATCCGGCAGAGGCATGCGCTGGTCCCCTCGACCTGCATATCGCCGTTGATGTCGACCCCAGGCTCCTCCTGAAATTCGAAGATGCCCTCGCAGCTTCCGATGACGTCCCAGAGGATCCCGATGGTGACTACATCGTGACGTTCTATTTCAACTGGTCGTTGCCTCCGCTCGAGAACCCACCGGATCTCATCGTGCTCTCTGCTGAGGTCGCGGGGATCGGCGGGATCGATCTGCCGATCGAGGTCAGCTCCGTCGAATCGATGGGAGCACTTGCCGCGGCCCAGGACCGACGTTTGAGCGTCGTCGGAGCTGCGAAACGGTCCCTTGTCGATCTCATGTTCAGACAGGACTCGTTGTGTGAGGTGCTCGACCGTGTCCACGAGGTGTCCATACATCTCGTCGAACAAGCCGACAACTGGATCGATCAGTCCTGAGACATGCCCTCCGTCACAACTGCGTGTGTCGGACACATGCATACCTATGCATGTACATGTAGTGGAAGCAGCTCGGCTTTCAGACCTTGACGGTGGCGGGGAGCTGGAGCTGGTCGGCCATGACCGACAGCAGCAGGTCGAGGGCCTCGTTGATCTTCGGTGAGGTGACGGCGTAGATCACGCGTTGACCATCTCTGTGGCTGGTGACGAGGCCCTTACTCTTGAGGATCGCAAGGTGTTGTGATGCGTTCGATTGTGTGATGCCAGTCAGCTCGCACAGCTCGGTAACCGATCGCTGCCCATCGCGCAAAGCGTTGATGAGTATGAGTCTTTTCGGGTCGGCGAAACCTTTGCACACACTTGCGTGGAGCTGGTAGAGCTCGTCTCTGATCTGTGACATGAACGCAACTATGGCACGAATCCCGCGTTTTGCCCACATGAGTTTCCTGCATCGGTTGGGTGGTACACCCGTGTCAGGTACGGGAAGTGGTGGGGCCACAGGGTTCCTGGTGTGCACTCGATCCGGCGAAGATTGTGTCGGAATTCAGACATCCGTTTGCAACCGCCAACGCCAACAGACATAATGCAACGAAGATATGCGCAGATGCGAATATCTGATGAGGTTGTGACGCATCACTGAAACAGGCTCATCCTAGGAAGGAGAACTGCCGTGGCAATAGCTTCTGACGAGTTACTCGACTGCACCGGACTTCTGTGCCCCATCCCCGTCGTCAAGACCTCAAAGGCGATCAAGCAGATCGAGGTCGGGCAGGTACTCGAGATGATCGCCGATGATCCGGGGGCACCACCCGACATGGTGGCCTGGGCCAAACAGACCGGCCATGAACTGATCGAGCAGAGCGCCGACGACGGGATTTTCCGATTCTGGTTCCGACGGACCAAGTGAAGGAGGTCGCCTGATGGCAACCGTAGGAGAGAAACCATTCACCGTCACCGACGATGGCGAGGTGGCCCAAACGACCGATGAACCACAGCGGAAGCGGATGGCACTGGTTGCCTCCAAAGGTGGTCTCGATGAGGTGTATCCCATCTTGATCATGGCCAGCACGGCCGCCGCCCTCGACTGGGAAGTTGGCATCTTCTGTACGTTCTATGGACTCGACATGGTCAACACGAAGCGGATGCATGACCTCAAGGTCTCTCCGCTCGGCAACGCAGCAGCACCACCGCCGCTCAAGGGCAAAGAGATGGGTGTCCCCAACATCATCAGCATGTTGCCAGGCATGACCACCGTTGCGACCAAGATGATGCGCGGATGGATGGAAGATTCCAAGATCCCTGACTTCGACTCCATGATGGAGATGTGCCTCGATGGTGACGTCGAGTTCTACGCATGTGCGACGACCATGGGTGTCATGAACGTGAAACAGGAAGACATCATGCCCCAGGCGACGTGTCTCGGCGCTGCAGCCTTTCTCGATTTCGCATCGGAGGCGGATCTGGCCCTGTTCATCTAGCCCGTATCGAGTCAGCTGGTTACGAGGACATGGAGGTGGGAGTGGAAGACGACCCGAGGATTCTGTACGTTCAGACACATGGCATCGATGAGCCATCGAAGGCTGCGACACCGTTCTATCTCGCAACGGCCGCAGCGGCCATGGATATGGACGTTTCAATCTACTTCACGATGCACGGTCCAACATTGCTGCGCAAGGACAGCCAGGGCCTGACCGTCAAGGATGGTGGAGCACCCCTATCGAGTTTCATCGACCTCGCCATAGACAGTGGCGTGAATCTCCTCGTGTGCCAGCCATCGCTCGACCTCAACGATCTCGAGATCGAGCAACTCCTCGACGATGTCCAGATGATCGGTGGGGCCGCCTTCAACGACATGGCAGCCGAGGCCGATGCAGTGATCAGTTTCTGATGACGGTCACGTCGCCACCTTCTCAATTTACCGCACTACCTGGTGGTGGCATCGCCCATGGCAGCTACGCGGACGTCCCCTACGAGGACAAACTCGCGTTGTGGGAGGAGGTCAAGGCAGATGCTCGGTTCCCCGACTACATGTACGGATGTTACGAATGTGGCATCTGCGTTGCTGCCTGCCCTTCGGCGCGTTTCTACGATTTCTCTCCGCGCAAGATCGCACAAGCCGCCGCGCGTGAGGATGTTGAACTCGTCTTCGAGCAGATGAACGACGACGTATGGAACTGCTCGCAGTGTTTCTCGTGCAACCGTTGCCCGAGGCAGAACTCACCAGGTGGGCTGATCACGCTGTTGCGTGAGGTCGCAGTCCGCAACGGTCTCACCACTGCCAAGGACGCCCTCGAGGGCTACGGACGAGTCGTCTACAAGATCATGACAACAGGCACCCAGATATCGCCCGACATGCTCCAGCCTGACGCCTTCCCCGACTGGGGTCCTGATGTCGAGAAGACCTCCGACAACCTCGAGCTGTGGCGCAGGGCACTCCCGCCAGAGACGCTCCACACGACGGAGATGAGCTGGCAGGTCTCGGACGAGACGTTGATCGAGCTCTACCTCATCTGGCTGCACTCAGACGTGATGGACATGATTGAGCAAGCAGACGAGGGTCTGCACATGATCATCCTCGATGTGATGGAAGAAACGCTCGAAGACGCAGGCTACGAGGTGTAGCGATGCGTTCCCAACACAAAGTAGCGATCGCAATACCTCAGGGAAGAGAGAAACCGTGACGACCACAGACAACACGTTCATCCCGCTGTCCGAGATCCGGAAACCCCCCGTTCCGGATCCTGCAAAGGCACCAACTGAAGACATCCGTGAACAGCTCTTCGCACTCGAAGATGCCGGCGAGCTGATCGTCCAGCGTGTCCCTGAGCCCTACATCGAGGTGATGACGAAGTACGGGCGGACGAAGAAGATCCCTGAGCAGATGACGTGGCATCACAAGTCCTGTGGACAGTGTGGTCACATCCCCGGCTACTCGACATCCATCTTCTGGCTCAACCGCCAGTTCGGCATGAGCTACATGGATCCCACAGACCAGACGTCATGTACCGCGTGGAACTACTACGCCTCTGCAACATCCAACGCTGTTGCCCAGGCTGGTGTTGCATCGAGGAACTTCGCTGCTGCGTATGCCACGGGTTATTTCCCGATGATCCACTGCGGCACATCGTACGGTCACTACAAAGAGACCCGCCACGAGATCGTCCACCACGAGGAACTGCGGCACAAGGTGCGCGACATCATGGGCAAACTTAACAAGCCGCTCGTGATGCCGGAAGAGATCGTGCACTACTCCGAATGGATCCACGCAATGCGTGACCGGATCGCCGAACGTCAGGTGAGGGACTTCTCGTCGATCACGGCTTCGATCCATCCCGCATGTCATTACTACAAGCTCGTCACCGAGGACGCCATCTACGACCCGGACATCTACGGCGGCCAGCGAACCGCAACCGTTACAGGCATCGTTGAATCTCTTGGTTCGACCGTCGGGGACTACAGCACGTTCTTCGACTGTTGTGGGTTCGGGTTCAGGCACATCCTTGTCCAAAGAGACTTCTCCCGATCCTTCGCAACGCAACGCAAGATTGAGGTCATGAAAGAAGAGGCGAACCCCGACGTTGTGATCACCCATGATACGGGCTGTGTCACGACCCTCGACAAGAGCCAGTTCGCAGCCAAGGCGCATCAGCGTAACGTTGGCGTGCCAGTGCTCTCTGATGCCCAGTTCGCTGCACTGGCAATGGGAGCACACCCGTACCGGATCGCCCAGCTGCACTGGCACGCTACCGACTACACGGCGCTGCTTGAGAAGATGGGTATCGACTGGGAGGCAGCGTGGGCCGAATTCGAGGTCGATCTTGGTCGTCTCGAGCGTGGAGAGATCGAGTACCTGAGTTGGGAGGATGCGGATGCCTAGTAATCGAGTGGTGGTGATCGGCGCGGGGCCGACCGGGTTGGAGGCAGCCAGGTTGGCTGCCGAACTCGGGAGTCCTGTGACGCTGATCGAGAAAAAAGATGTTCCTGGCGGGATGCCCATCCACGCGGACTATGCCGCACTCACCCATCACTTTCGTGATGCATCTGAAGCGATGGCGGAGATGATCGACGCTGTTACCAGCAATGATCTCATCGATATCCGGACGGGCACCGAGGTCACGGCTGTTGATGGGGAAGCCGGTGCGTTCACGGTTGGACTCGCGGCGAACGGTTCATCAGAATCGGTCGACGCCGGCGCGATCATCCTTGCAACCGGTTTCCAGCACTTCGATCCGGGGCGTGAGACTCAGCAGTACCAATATTACGAACTGCCTGACGTTGTCACGATCGCTGACGCTGAGAAGATGATCAAGTCCGGCAGCTTCGTCACGCCATCGACGGGAAAAACGCCTGAGCGGGTTGCCTTCATCCAGTGTGTTGGCTCGCGGGATCGTCAGATCGGCAACGAGTACTGCTCGAAGGTGTGCTGTGGTATCTCCTCAAAGCAAGCCATAGAGATCCGTCAGATGGTGCCGGACGCACGGGTGTTCATCTTCTACATCGACATGCGCATGTACGGGTACTGGGAGAACGAGATCTACTGGCCCGCCCAGGAAGAACACAAGGTCAACTACATCAAAGGGATTATCACCGAGATCCTGCCGAAGGGTGGTCGCCTCGTTGTGCGAGGAGAGGACACCACGATGGGCAGACCTATGGAGGTCGAGATGGATGTCGTCATCCTGGCGGTCGGTATGGAGCCGAGCGAGGGCACCACGGCCATGTCAGGCATCCTCAACCTGCCGACGAACAAGTACGGTTTCGTCGAGACGGCACATGACATCCTCGATACGGTCACCACAACAGTGCCAGGCATCTTCGCTGCAGGTGCCGCTGTCGGCCCTGCAGATCTCGACGACTCGATCGCTTCTGCGGGAGCTGCCGCTGCGAAAGCTGTCTCACTTATCCGCTCTGCGGGGGTGCCGGTGTGAAGCCGGATCCGGTCCTCAACGGGCAGGTCATCGACACGCCCACCGCGCAGGAGTTCACGCGCATGGCGCTCGAGAAGGTGTCCGAGCATGATCTTGGCGATGTGGCCGCCCGCCTCGAACGTAAGTCAGCGATGTTCTTCGATGCGTTCGCTGAGGAGCGGGTCATGGACATCGGTGAAGAGGCGGTCATCGCCGTCCTCAAGTCGGTGTTCTCGGCGAGGAGGAAAGCCAACATCATCCTCACGTCCCTGACCCTCGATGGCTTCCGCCGAGCGGTGCGGGGTTTGCTCTACGCGGACATGAGCCCCGGCGACAGGCTCCAGGAGTTCGCCGAACTCATCGACGGCATTGGACGGGATGTTCCCGAAGGCACCGGTCACGATCTCGGTTCCGAGATCCTCCATTTCACCTATCCCGAAAGCTACTGGTTGTGGACACGATGGATGTGGAACCCGGTAACCGGCACCGGGGCGTTGCCCCTCGTCGTGATGGAGGAGGTGGATCTCGATGGGGAAACCGTCTCTGAGACGTACCGGCGGATCAACCTGGCGCTGACGTTCCTCGACGGCGTCGGAGAACAGGCAGGTTTCAGACCGGAAGGCCATGGCGTATTTGGCACGGACGTGTTCCTCGCCGCGGTGTACTCGGTGTACATGTACACAACGTTGCGTATGCGTATGACTCAAGAGTTCAACAGGATCGTGCCAGAACTCGGTGATCTGGTGAAGCGCCTTCTCGGTGTGAACAAGTTTCCAGCGGTCGCGGAGGTGACGTGATGGGTAGAGATGTCAGTCCCAAGGTCGACCCGAGTGCCGTCATGGAGCACGAGACGTACGAGCTCGAAGGTGTCGATATCTCCGGCCACTGGAACCGGATGTTCGAACAGCGCGTCATCTTCGACTACGACGTCGCCCAGCTCGATCGGGTAACCGATCTCGCGGGCGGGGAATCGATGGGATGGTGTTACCAGTGCTCTCAGTGCATTGGTGTATGCCCTGTCGACCACGTAGGTGACTACGGACCACGCAAGATCTTCCGCAAGCTCCAGGTCGGTATGGACTTCTTCCAGAGCGACGACCTGTGGCTCTGCACGACATGTGGGAACTGTCTGAGGGTGTGCCCCAAGGAAGTCGACATGCTCAAGATCATGCCTGCCGCCCGCAAGGAGGCGGTCCTTGAAGGTCATGTACCTGCCGAACTCCAGGATGTCTTCGAGAAGACGGCCCGATACGGAAACCCGCTTGGCAAGAACCCTAAGCGCAGGGTTGCATGGACGAAGGGCCTCGATGTCGAGGTGCCGATCATTGCTGACCTCGATCGCAAGGTGGATGTGTTGTGGTGGGTCAGCGACTACCCGTCGTATCACCCGAGAGGTATGGAAGCGTCGCGCAGTCTTGCGCGGGTCCTCACGAAGCTCGGTATCGACTTCGCGATCCTCGGTGCTGAGGAGCGACACGATGGTGATTCGATGCTACGCGCAGGGGAAGAAGGTCTGTTCGAGATGCTCGCCGAGCAGAACATCGAGACGCTCAACAAGTATGAGTTCGATGTTCTGCTCACAACCGACCCGCACGCCTTCAACGCTTTCCTGCACGAGTACCCGCAGCGAGGTGGCACCTACAACGTGATGCACTACTCGCGTTTCCTTGCCGATCGCATCGACGACCTCGGTCTTTCCGAGGAAGTGCTCGGCACCGTGACGTTCCACGACCCGTGTTATCTGGGCCGTCAGAACGGCGAATATGACGCCCCGCGTGATCTCATCGAGGCATTGCCTGGTGCGGAGTTCGTCGAGATGTGGCGAAACAAAGAGAACGGCTACTGCTGTGGTGGTGGTGGCGGCGGTATGTGGCTCGATGGCAAGGCTGCTGAGCATCAGACCATGCGCCTTTCCGAGAAGCGTGTGATCGAAGCCGTGGAGACTGGTGCAGACACGTTGTGTGTTGTGTGCCCGTACGAGGTGTCACGGTTCGAGGATGCAGTGAAATCCACGAACAACGATGGTGCCCTCGAGGTGAGGGATATTTCAGAGCTTCTGGCTGCGGCCATGGGACTGCCAACAGACTGATCGAACAGGAGAATGAATGAACATTGCCGTGTTGTTGCGGGCTGTGCCCGACCCGGTCGAAGAACTTGAGCTCGACGGCGCCGACCTCGACAGAGACTTCCTGGGATACGTGCTCAATGAGTTCGACGACCACGCACTCGAAGAAGGTCTCCTCCTGAAGGAAGAAACGGGCGGAAGCGTCACCGTGTATGCGCTCGGCATGGCAGACGAAGTGGAACAGATGCTCCATACCGCAATTGCCAAGGGTGCCGATGCAGGCAAGAAACTGGGCGACGACCTCGACCCCGTTGACGCCCACGGCCAGGCTGCTGTTTTCGTTGAGGCTCTTGGCGAAGGCAACTACGACCTCGTGCTTTCAGGTGTGCAGGCGTCTGACGAGATCGATGGCCAGGTTGCGATGCTCGTTGCTGCTGGCCTCGGGCTTCCTCATGTATCGGTCGTCGTCGGCACGACGCCAGGCGACGGCTCGGTCCGTGTCACGAAGGAGTACTGGGCGGGTATCACCGCCGACTACGACGTGGCGTTGCCAGCCGTCCTCGGAATCCAGACCGCACGAGAAGCGCCACGGTACGTGGCGGTTGCCAGGATCCGTCAGGCACAGGAGTCCGGAGCACTCGAAGATGTCGACATCGACCAGCCTGACAACATGTCGGGCGTGACGATCACCGACATGCGGCTTCCCGACGAAGGTGAAGGCGCTGAGATGATCGAAGGTGATGAGGAAGCAGCGGCCGACAAGGTCCTTGAGCTCCTCCAGGCTGCAGGTGTGAGGTAGGAGGCGCCATGTCAAACGACGTACTCGTATTCGTAGAACACCTCAACGGTGAAGTAACAGACGCAACCTACGAACTGCTCGCAACAGCAAGGAAACTGGCAGGCCAGACAGGGGGCAGCGTTACGGCTGCCGTCATCGGAACGGGCGCTGCAAGCCTTGCAGGCGGCCTCGGTGGTGCAGACCAGATCCTCGTCGCTGATACCGACGCTCTTGGCGCTTTCAACCCCCAGGGCCACGCCGAGATGTTCGCATCACTCGTTACGTCGCGCCAGCCGAGGGTGACCCTGGTTCCGTACACGTCTGTCGGGATGGATGTTGGCAACCATGTTGCTGCCGCCACCTCCCAGCCACTCGTGTCGTACTGCCTGAAGGTCGACGCAGGCGACGCTCTCACCGCAACCTGCCAGCTGTATTCGGGCAAGGTCGAGGCAGATGTACGAGTCGATGGCGACACCGCAGTGTTCGCCATGCTCGCAGGCGCAGCCCCGGCAGACGGCGGCCGCTCTGGTGGTGCAGGCGCCGTGGAGACCATCGACGCCACAGTGCCAGACCTTGCGGTGTCCTTCGTTGGCATCGCAGAGCCCGAAGCGGGCGATGTAGACATCACCGCTGAGGACATCCTCGTTGCGATCGGACGAGGCATCGAATCTGAGGACAACATCGAGGAGGCACAGGAACTTGCCGATGCCCTCGGTGCGGCCCTTGCAGCGTCGCGGCCGATCATCGACCAGGGATGGTTGCCCAAGACACGCCAGGTTGGCAAGTCCGGGCTGGCAGTCAAACCGAAGGTGTATCTCGCTCTTGGCATATCTGGCGCACCGGAACACCTGGAAGGGATGCGAGATTCGTCTGTCATCATCGCAGTGAACTCGGACCCCCAGGCTCCGATCTTCGGTGTGGCGCACTACGGGTGGGCAGGAGATCTCTTCGACTTCATTCCTGAGCTGACGGATCGTCTGGAAGGTTGATGGGCGGGATGCTCTTTGCAGCAGAAACCGCCGGCCGTGAGGTCTTCTTAGGTTTCAACACGGCCGTCATCATCCTGTTCTATGTGCTGACCACGGTCACGGTCGGTATCTTTCTGTGGGGCTTCTACCGGCGTATCCGCAAGTACACACGCGGGAGGCAATCGGCACGCCTCAACTGGGGACGGTTTATCAGGGCTCTTGGCGACATCAGCTCGAACCGGACGATCGCAAAACGCAACAGGGTGGTCGGTGTTGCCCACTTCTTCGTGTTCTGGGGTTTCATGGTGCTCCTCATCGGAACCACGATCATCGCCATCGACGAGGACATCATCGGCTTCATCCTGGACAAGCCGGAGTGGCAGTTCTGGCACGGCGCGTTCTATGTCGGGTACGCGTTCGCAATGGATGTGTTCGGTATCGGATTCATCGTCGGACTGATCGTGCTTGCACGGATCAGGAGAAGCGAACCACCGAAACTCGACTACACACGAGTCGACGGCGTCGAAGCGGACAGGAAGGGCTACTCGCTCGACGACAGGGCGTTCTTGCTGATTCTTGTTTTCCTCGGAATCACGGGTTTCCTCCTCGAAGGGTTCCGGATCGCTGCAACGGACTACCCCGACTTCGAGGTGGTTTCGATTGGCGGGTATGTCATCGCCCTGCTCACAGGGCCTCTCGGTGAGCAAGGCAACGACATCGCTCGCATGATCACGTGGTGGGTGCACGGCCTCGCCGCACTCACCTTCGTCGCGTACCTGCCGTACTCGAAGGGTATGCACGTTATCAACGACGCAGCCAACCTGGCGTTCACCGAGCCGCGCTCGTCTGCGGTGCTGCCACCTGTCGAGGACCCGACGTCTCCTGGCTATTCCACCCTTGCGGACTTCACCTGGAAGGACCTGCTCGACTTCGATGCCTGCACCAAATGCGGGCGGTGCCATGAGGTGTGCCCAGCCAGGGCGTCAGGGTCCCCGCTGTCACCGAGGGACCTCATCCTGGATCTTCGGGAGTACGCCGATGCTCGATCCGGCATCAAAATGTGGTACGGACCGGGTGCCACGCCGGGTCACGCCGAGGACACCGAGGTCGCAGGCACCGTCATCGCAACGGACACCCTGTGGGCATGCACGACATGTATGGCATGTGTCGAAGCGTGTCCTGTGGGCATCGAACATGTGCCTACCATCATCCAGCTCCGCAGACGTCTCGTCGATACCGGTGATGTCGAGCCTGGCCTCCAGAAGGCGTTCCAGGCTCTGGCACGAGGCGGCAACAGTTTCGGCAAGTCAGCCAAGCAGCGTGCCCGGTGGACGAAGGGCCTCGACTTCAAGATCAAGGACGCACGCTCTGAATCGGTCGACTACCTCTGGTTCGTTGGCGACCACGGATCGTTCGACCCGAGAGCGACCGAGGTGTCGCGCACCGTTGCGAAGCTCATGCATGACGGCGGCATCGACTTCGGGATTCTGTACGACGGGGAACGCAACGCAGGCAACGATGTGCGAAGGGCAGGCGAAGAGGGGCTCTTCGAGATGCTGCGCGACGCGAACGTCGAAACGTTCGAGACCGCTTCGTACCAGCGCATGTTCACAACTGATCCGCACTCGCTTAACACGCTGCGAGGTGAGTATCCGACCGACGACGACGTGTTGCACTACACGGCCATACTCGATGAGCTGGTGTCTGGCGGCAAGATCACGCTCAACCAGTTCGAGGGCCAGGCGACGTATCACGACCCCTGTTATCTGGGGAGATACCAGGACGAGTACGAGGCGCCGAGAAGGCTGATCCGTGCTGTCGGTCTCGATGTGGTCGAGATGGGCAGATGTAGGGAGAACAGCTTCTGCTGTGGCGCTGGCGGCGGCAGGATATGGATGGACGACTCGGATCTCGACGAACGGCCGGCTGAGAACCGGATACGTGAGGCAGTTGCCCTCGGGTCCGATGTCCGGTACTTCGTTGTGTCATGCCCAAAGGACATGATCATGTATTCAGATGCCGTCAAGACGACAGGCAACGAAGAGCAACTCGAAGTCGTCGACATCGCTCAACTGATCGAGCGTGCTGTGGAAGCGGTCCCCGTTGGGTGAGTCTGCCCTCCCCACACCGGTGCGCATCCAGAGTGCGGTCGAGGACGATCCAACAGCACGTGCCGTTGGCCTCGATGTCGCAGGGGTCCTGCGATATCACATCTCCGTGCTCGACAGAGAGAACAGGCTCGAGTCGGGAACCGGCGACTGGAAGGCCGAGTTTCTCAGTGACCGCTCAGAGCGGGAACGGGCGGTGCAGGAATCGGTACTGCGCACGGTACAAATGGCCGTCAACCCGGACTACCACAAGATCCTCGTGGTGCTGTCTGGCCCAGGTCACATGAAGACGACGGAGCTCGCTCATGCGTGTGAGATCGGTTCGCTCACGTTGCATGAACGTGTATCTGACCTCGTCTCGGCAGGTCTCGTCTCGAAGGTTCCCGAGGCTGACCAGATTTCGGTAGCCCCCGCAGGGGCTGCGGTCGTAGAGTGGATTCGAAGAGCCGTGACGGTGGCGGTGAAGGACCTTGGGAAGGTCGAATGAGATGTCCATATTGCGAGCGTTCAGGGTCCAGGCGGGAGCTCCACGCGCACCTGACCGACGACCATGCCGAAAAGGTCATCACAGACACGACATGGGGAAGACGGTTCATGGAGCTGCAATGCCCCGAGTGCGACGAGGGTCACCGCACCGAGGTCAAGCCGCGCTACAACGACCCGACGTTTCTCGAGGAGCATTACCGGGAGATCAGGCTGGTCGCCTTCGATATGTTCCTGTATCACTGGCAAGATCAGCACGACCAGGAGACGAACGATGAGTGAAGTACAAGGATGCAACCTGCCTGACGATCTCTATTACTGGCCTGAGAAACACGTGTGGGTGGCTCCACAGGATGATGGAACGGTGACGGTCGGTGTCACCGATGTTGCGCAGAGCCTTGCACACGCCATCATCTCCGCGCTCCCGAAGAAGGTTGGCAGGGCGGCAAAGAAGGGCAGGTCGCTCGGCACCATAGAGAGCGGAAAGTGGGTTGGGCCTGTGACTGCGCCTGTGAGCGGTGAGATCCTCGAAACGAACCCGCTTCTGTCGTCTGACCCCGGGATCATCAATACCGATCCCTATGGTGAGGGCTGGTACATGAAACTCCAACCGTCTGACTGGGATGCCGATTCTGCTGACCTCGTGACGGGGGCGGAAGGGATCGCTGCGTATCAAGCGTTCCTGGAGGCCGAAGGGATCACATGCGAGTGAGTCCATGATCGTCCACCGGGGTTGTGCGATCCCTGATGGGCTTGCCTACGACGTCGAGGGCGACCTGTGGGTCGAGTTCGAAGGTGACATCGCTCGTATGGGACTCACCGATGTCGCACAGACCCGCATGGGAAAGATGGTGTCGATCCGTTTCAAGAAGGTCGGCAAACGTGTCCTTGCGGGCAAGTCGATCGCAACCGTCGAATCGGCGAAATGGGTTGGACCCATCCACAGCCCGTTCGATGGCGAGGTCATCGAAACGAACGACGCAGCCTTCGCAGACGACATTCTCATCGCAAACCGTGACCCGTACGTTGCAGGCTGGATATCTCTGGTTCGTCCGGATGATCCCGAGACCGCACCTGTTGGGCTGCTCACCGATGACGCGGCGGTTGCGGCATACAAGATCCGTATCGATGAGCTCAAGATGAGCTGTATCCGATGTGCCGACTGACAAGAAGGGAACCCAATGACCATTCGTTTGCTGGACTTCGGACAGGTTGAATCGTTGCGCTCGCTCGCCATCTTCCACGGTGTGGGGTACGCAATGCGGCAGAACACACCAGACACGATCACGATCACACGTCCACTCGACCCGTTCGTCAGCATCGGTCACCACCAGGATGCGAAGTCGGAAGTTGATCTTGCGTTCTGCGACGAGGCTGGTGTCCCCGTGTACCGCAGGGAGATCGGTGGCGGTGCTGTGTACCTGGATGAGGGCCAGACGTTCTGGCACACGATCTTCCACCAGTCGCGGGTTCCGTCAAAGCTGATGAATGTCTACACGAAGTTCCTCGCGGGCCCTGTCCTCGCCCTCAACCGGATGGGGATCCCCGCGGTGCATCGGCCCGTCAACGACATACAGGTCGAGGGTCGAAAGATCGGTGGCACAGGGGCAGCGACCGTCGGCGAATCGATGATCGTTGCTGGCTCGCTCATGTTCGACTTCAACTATGAGTTGATGGTCAGAGTCCTCAACGTGCCGTCGGAGAAGTTCAGGGACAAGATGTACTCGACGATGAGGGAGTACCTCACCACCATCAACCGGCAGCTCGGTGACGATGCTCCAACAAGGGATCAGGGTGTCAGGGTGCTGCTCGAGTGTTTCTCAGAGACGCTTGAAGACGAGCTGGTGGTCGATGAACCACGCCCGGATGAGCTTGTGGCGATCGAGCAGCAGGAGGAGCGCATCGCAACTCCAGAGTGGCTCCACCTCGATGGGCTGCCCCCATCTGGCACGATCACCAAGATCGCCGAAGGTGTCGACGTGCGCGAGGGAGTGCACAAGGCACCCGGCGGCCTCGTGCGGGCATCCGTTGCGGTGCGTGACGGTGTGATCGACGGCATCGTCCTGTCTGGCGATTTCTTCATGGAGCCTGCGGAGGAACTGGCCAGACTTCAGGACTCACTTGTGGGAATCGCCTACGATGACGACTCGGTGCTCGGTGTCGTCAAGGCGCACATGGCAACGGTTGACGCCCCTGGACTTGACGCAACTGATATCACCACGGCGGTGATGGCAGAGCCACAGGCGATGGCCTGATCGAGGCGCCGACAGAGATATGGACAACAGGTAGGAGGAGTCACCCTGCGATACGGATTCGTGATCGATCAGACGACGTGCATCGGATGTCACGCATGTACGGTCGCGTGTAAGACCGAACACCAGGTGCCCCTCGGTGTGAACCGGACGTGGGTGAAGTACGTCGAGCAGGGCACGTGGCCCGATACGAGCCGGTCGTTCTCTGTCATGCGGTGCAACCACTGCACCGACGCCCCCTGTGTCACGATCTGTCCCACATCTGCCCTCCACAAGCGGTCCGACGGCATCGTCGATTTCGATACGAGTATCTGCATCGGGTGTAAGTCCTGTATGCAGGCCTGCCCCTATGACGCCCTGTACATCGACCCGGACGAGAACACTGCGCAGAAGTGCAACTACTGCGTACATCGTGTTGAGGTTGGCCTCGAACCGGCCTGTGTTGTGGTGTGCCCGGAGCAGGCGATCATCGCAGGCGACCTCGACAACCCGGCAACGAAGATCGCTGCACTGGTGGCTGCAGGTGGTCTGACCCAACGCTCCGTTGAACGAGGAACGAAGCCGAACCTTTGGTACAAGGGTGCGGAACCCGCCAACGTCGAGCCGCTCGCTGCCACACGTACCGATGACGGTGGCATCTGGCGGGACCCGCCTGGCATCGAACGCTCATGGCTCGATGTCGACCTCTCAGGGGATGGAAAGGGCGGTGGCGGTCATACCACGACCCCATCGCGCAGGGTCCACAATGATGCCGGTCATCCGCGAGTGGTCTACGCAACCGATTTTCCAATGCCATGGGGATGGCGTGTGTCCGCGTACTTCCTCACGAAGGCAACCTCCGCTGGTATCGCTATCGCAGCCGCCATGGCACTGCTTTTCGGTGCCGATATCGAGTCGATGTGGATGCGTGTGACCGCACCGTTCCTCGCAGGGCTGCTCCTATTGCTCACCGGTGTGCTCCTGGTGTGGGACCTCAAACGGCCGGATCGTTTCTACTACCTGCTCACGAAAGGCAATCCATCGTCCTGGCTGGTCCGGGGTGCGTGGATCCTGTCCGCACAAGCCCTGGCGTTTGCAGCGTGGTTCCTCGCCGGTGCGTTCCAGCTCGAAGGAGCAGCTGTGGCGACCATCTGGGTGTCGGCGCTGATCGGTCTTGCAACCGCTGGCTACACAGCCTTCCTGTTCGGCCAGGCACGGGGACGCACCCTGTGGAACAGTCCACTACTCGTATGGCACATGATCGCTGCAGCGTTCGCTGTTGGTGGCGGTGTGTCGCTCATTGCGTCGCTGGTGTCTGAAACCCGTGAACTCACCGGGTCCACGGCGCGGCTTGTGTCGAACAACCTTGCGGCGGGAACAGAGGCGTTCACGTGGACGATGCTCATCGGAGCTGTAGGACTTGGTGTCCTTGCGGTCCTCGAGAACAGAACGAACCACGGTGCAGATGCCGCAGCGGCGTATCACCACATGACGAAGGGGACCTTTGCGTTCGAATATCGCATCGGTCTCGTCTTCTGTGTGTTGAGTCCTGTGGCTGCGGGTGTTGCGGTCCTCCTTGGCACGCCACCCGTTGTGGGTGCAGCTGCGGGTGCCGTGGCGATGGTTGGTGTCTTCATGGTCGACGATGCGTTTGTGAAGGCCGGACAAAGCGTGCCGCTGACATGACCTGGAACATGAGTACGAGGGCAAGAGAGAGATCTGTATGACGATCGAAGACAACATCCCCAAGATCGTCACCGACGGTGAGCTCGTCAACTATCCGCCTGTTGAACGGTGGGACGACTGGGAGGAGTACGACGCCAAGGCATGGCCCGAGCGTGTCAAGAACACCTACCGCCTCGTGCCGACCACGTGTTTCAACTGCGAGTCTGCCTGCGGGCTCCTTGCGTACATCGACAAGGACACAGGCAAGATCCGCCGGTTCGAGGGCAACCCCGAACATCCGGGTTCGCGTGGCCGCAACTGTGCCAAGGGCCCTGCAACGATCAACCAGGTCGACGACCCCGAACGCATCCTCTATCCGCTCAAACGTGTGGGGGAGCGCGGCGGAGGGGGGTGGGAGCGTGTCACATGGGAGGAAGCTCTTGCAGACATCGGTGGCCGTATGGGCAAAGCGATCCGTGAGGACCGCAACGACGAGATCATGTACCACGTCGG
>JAMBLJ010000133.1 GCA_023336815.1 Actinomycetes bacterium | reverse complement strand
TCTACAAATATGAACAATGGAGCCCACAGAACGACTGGGATGTGAACACAGCGAGGGGGCACTGGTAAAGCCCAGCACCCCCTCGTCGGTTGTGAGGACGGTCTACGAAGCGCTTGCTTCGAGAGCCTCTGCCTTGTGGGATGTCACCTCGATCTTGTGCGGCATCGCTTCCTCGCGAACCGGCAATGTCACCGTAAGAACACCTTCGTTGTAGGTCGCGTCGACCTTGCTGGCATCAAGGCTGTCACCAAGACGAACCTGCCGACTATGGGTACCGGTCGGGCGCTCACGGAGCATCCAGTTGGCGCCGACCGTGTCTTCGAACAGTCGCTCAGCCTTGACGGTGAGGACCTTGTCCTCGACGGTCACATCGATCTTCTCCGGATCAACACCTGGAAGATCGAATCGCAGGGTGTAGACGCCATCCTGCTCGTATGCGTCGAGAGGCATCACCCCTGCGCGATTGCGATTGGCCGCTGCCGCCAACATGCGGTCCATCTCCTCGAAGGGATCGATGAATCGTGCCATATACGTTCACCTTTTCACACAAGAGGTCTCACAAACCTCTTTCTCACTTGGTCATGTATACATAACTTAATACACCTCGACTCATATTCCGTCAATACCCAAATTTTCGTACACATGTGCGCGTACCCAGCGTTGGAGTCCGTCTATGTGACGGTGCTGGCCCAGAGAATGGCGGGTGGAAAGCGACCGAAGGGTCCCCGGAGAAACCGTGGGACCCGTCGCACGTGGCGGAGAGGGAGGGATTTGAACCCAAAAAGGATCAACCCAACGACAAACCATCGGAAACAGCGCAAACCGCTCGACGTCGCAACTCGACCACACACAAACCGGCTCAATCCCAATCAGGAAAGCACCAGGTATCGCTCGATTTTTCGGTCTTGGCGGAGAGGGAGGGATTTGAACCCTCGAGGAGGTTCAACACCCCCTACTCGCTTAGCAGGCGAGCGCCTTCGGCCGCTCGGCCACCTCTCCAGGTAGGCGCAGGATATCAGGCAGTCGTCCCGCGGAGCAGTCGAATCCGTTTTCCGTCATTCTCTGGGCTCCATTGTTCATATTTGTAGGACTGGAACCCTGGGTACGCGAGTTCAGGGGAGGAGGTCGGTGAGGGGGATGGGGCGGGACTCGGTGATGGAGCGGTGGGCGGCGACACCGATGGCGACGGAGAGCAGACCGTCAGCGAGGGTCACTGCGGGGGGTTTGCCTGTGCGGATGGCATCGAGGAAGTCGAGGTGCTCGAGGTACGACGCACCTTCGTGGAGTCCGGCGTACGCGATACGTGGATCCTCCACCGCGAACTCCTCGACATCACGTCCATCGCGAAACGAGAATCGAACGAGGTTTTCGGGTACGAACGCCTCTACTTTCGCCTCGTCTCCCACGACAGAGATCTCCTGCTCGTTCTTCGACCCCTCGGAGAACATGCAGAGATCGAGCATCGCACGTGCGCCGTTTGCGTAGTCGACGATGACGAACGCGTTGTCCAGGATGTCGGGGACCTCACCGTTGTACTCCTCATCACAATGGTTCACGGCCTGAGATCCAGAGGCGAAGACGCTCACGGGGTTGGAGCCGGTGATCAGGTTCATCAGATCGAAGAAGTGGCAGCACTTCTCGACGAGTGTGCCCCCCGTGTTGCGATTGAAGCGGTTCCAGTCGCCGACCTTCTCGAGGAACGGGAACCGATGTTCACGGATCGACACCATCTTCACATCGCCGACAGCTCCTGTTCGCACCTCCTCGACAAGTCGTGCGATCGAAGGTTTGTAGCGATATTCGAGACCCATCCAGGCAACTGCGCCATAACCCTCCGCCTTGATTGTGATCGTCCGAGCGTCCTCGACGGTTGTGCACAGCGGCTTCTCGGTGAGGAAGTGCAGACCCGATTCGATGATGTCGCCCAGGATCGCGGCATGTGTGTGGTTCGGTGACACGAGTACGACCGCATCAACAAGACCGGAGGAGAGGAGATCTCGATGATCGACAAAGACGCCCTCATCCGACAGACGAGCGGCTTGGCTGCCGCTGACTCGCGACTGTTCGTTCGGGTCTGAGATAGCCGTCACCACAGCACCGGGGATCGCATTGATGTTCTCGATGTGTTCGAGGCCCATCATCCCTGTACCGATGACGCCGTACCTGACAGGATCAAGAGAAGATGACCCTTTCATAGTTCGACCACCGCAATGTCCACGATGTCAGCGAAAGCTCGCAGTTCGTCTCTCACGTCTCCATACACGATACCGAAGTGATGCTCGAGCCCCTCACCGAGAACCGTGTCGAGGACGTCGGTGACCGACCGGTCGAAACGCACAACACCAGCAGTGCCACTGAAGGCGAGCGGCGCCTTGACCATCTCGCCGCCACCAACTACCAACCGGTGCTGACCTTTCGATGTCGAGAGCCTGGCGATGGAAACACGTCCTGGTTTGAGGGGAAACTCACTGAGCAATGGCTTGCTGCGATTCGAGTGGATCGTCGCTCGCGCGACAGCGTCCGGATCGGCCATCGTGAACGGGGCGAGTCCACAGTGCCACAAGACACCCGTGTTGCTGTCATGATCCAGGTGGACGAGATCCGCTACGAAGGGCTCTGCGTCCCCCAACCACTGGAGGATGAGTGCTGTGATGTTGCCGTAGACATCGGCCTCACAGACCCCGGGTGTTCCATCGATATTGAGGAGCGCCATCGGAGCACACGCCGCCCCGCCGAATTCCGTGAAGGTCTCGGGCCAGCATCGGGTTGCGACACCTGCCCAACCTCTTTCTGAGATGAGCGAGCGGAGGCCCACGTTGAGACGCAGGCTCTTATCAAGCGCCACCTGATCGACGTCGTCGATTCCGCTCAACACATCCTGTGCGATCCCCCGAATCTCGGCGACGTCGGTCTCACCTGCCTCATCGGCGCGGCCGAACAGCTCAGGCAACGGGACCTCGTCGACCGTCACACCAAACATGGCGAAGAGTGCGTCCGCCTCGTATCCGCACGGCTCGAAGCCATCGGGCCGTTCGCCGACTCTCCCGATCGTTGTCGCCCGCAGCCGTTCGACGACACCGTTGGCCGCAACACCCGCCGCCTTGTCGATAGGAGATGAACCGAACACTGAACCGTCTGACATCGGTGGATCCGCGAGATGGCTCGCGATGCGCGATGGGACTGTGGCGTCGTCGGCCTGGGTGTACACCCACGAGTACTGACGCCCGAGGTTGGTGAGGGTGTAACCGGCGAGGTTGATGCCACAGAACGAATTCAAACGAAGACGCCCACCGGTACGGTCTTCAGGGAACGCCCACAGAGCAATGGGTAGGTCGACATCGGTCGCGTGTACGACGAGTGAGGAGTCGGCGAAGCTCGCCTGGAGAATGACGACGGCGTCGACTCCGTGGATCTGATCACGACGATCGGCCACCTGATCGATCGTCATCGCCACTTCAGGACTGCCCACGATCTCGTGGCTTGATCCAGACAAGGTCTCCCATGCAGCGTTCGCCGTGGCCTGTGCGAAAGGCACATCGAAGGTTGGTCTGGCGATCGCTATGACACCCAGCTTCATGTGACATCCCCATACGTCGTCCTGAACGATGAGTCGAGGGTGAGAGGTCCGACGCTTCGATGTGACACGAACGGTGTTGCTTCACGATCGGTCATGCGGTTGATATCAACCATGTACGCAGCGCTCGTTGACCGAAGCGAAGTTCGCGCTCGCTCGATATCGGGGAACGTCTGCATTTCATCCCACCAGATGGCCCTCCCCGCCAGGAACCCGCTGGCACCTGCACGATATGCGTAGGTGAGGATTCTCGTGAACGCCTGCTTTGTGGCACCGGCCGACAGCATGACCCACGGCACCTTCGCAGCAGAGTCCAGTTCGTTGAACCATCCCTGTGCCTCATCGATCGCTCGCTGTTCTCCATCCAACGGATCGGGTACATCAAGCGCGTTCAGTGGGCTCTCCAGCTTGAACACATCTACTCCGTACCTTGGGTCGGAGAAGGTCGCAACACTTTCGATCACGTGTTCGGCGTGCTTGGACGATTGCTCCACGTACCCGGCGTTGTGGTTCTCCTCATCGGGGAACGAGTACACGAGCAGCTCGAAGAGGAAGGGGATATCAAATCTCGCACATGCTTCGCCAACGTGTTCGACGAATTGTTGTTGGTATTCGTTCACCTCTGGGTCGGCATCGGGTCTGTACCAGGCAAGCAACTTCACAGCATCTGCACCGATCCGACGGATCTTCCCAACACTCCAGTCGTGGATCTCAGCGGACAGCCTGCCCCTCGGGCGCTGTTCGAAGACCGAGTCCTCGAGGGTCAGAAGGAGACCGCATCCGTGGGGAACATGTTCGATGGCAGCCGGGTAGGCGTGGTGTGGATCAAGGAGCACGCCAGACGCGAACTCGCCCAACTCCTCGACGAGAACCCGTTTGATGGTCGCAACATCTTTCTCGGGCGCCTCGGTGATGTTCCGCCCCGTTCTCACGAGGTCTTTGATCGGTGGACGCTGATCGACGGCAAGCATCTTGAAACGCCCCGCATCGTCAGCGATCCTTCTGAGCCCCCAGTACTTGCCGGGTGTCATCGTCATCATGTGCTCCCTTCGAGAAGCCGATCGACATCCTGACGGCTCGCGAATCTCTGAGACCCGCTCCCGCCCATACAGACATGTGCGGCGGCAGCGTTGGCCATCGTGATGATGTCCCATGGTTCGAGGCCCTCGGCGAGCCCCAGCGCGAACGCCCCATGGAATACATCGCCTGCACCATTTGTGTCCACGACAGGAACATCAATCGCTGGCACGTTTCTCCACTCGTCCTGCTCGATCCAGGAGAATCCCTCGTCACCCATCGTGACGCCTACGAACGCCGAGGTCGTCCGCGCGATCTTGCGCAGACCGCCTTCGTCGTCGCTGATCCCGGTCAGCGTTGCAAGGGCAGCGCGTGAGAACACGACGTGGGTGGCGCCGGTGATGATGGGCGCGACGTCAACGTTGTCGACAAGATCGATGTCGGCAAGACACGGAACACCAAGGTCTCTGGCAATGGCCACGACACGCTCGGCGCCCGATGACCAGCGCGCATCAACAAGAACGGAGTCGCTGCCCTCGATATCTGAGACAACCGGCAGGTCGGTGGTGTCGGTAATGGCGGACGGAGTGTGATTGGCGATGGTTCGTTCACCCGCGTCATCGACGACGACCGCCGACTGGGACGTCGGGCCATCAACCCTGCGAACCCCGCCTGTGTCGATGCCACCACGCTCGAGCGTGCTGATGACCACCGCACCGGCAGCGTCCGTGCCGACCTTGGAGATGAGGACAGCGCTCCCGCCGAGGGCCACGATCGCCGCTGCAGCGTTCGCTGCAGGACCGCCCACCAGAGAATCAAGACCGATCGCCGCGTGTTTCGCGCCGGGGGTCACCTGGTACGGCAACCGGAAGACGGTGTCGAGCACGGTAAGTCCAACGCAGGAGACCCGGACACTCATCGATCACGGCCCGCGAGGATGTTCCGAACATTACGCACTGTCATCTGGGAGACGCGGACGTTGGACTCAACGGTCACTCCCGCAATGTGGGGGGTGAGGATGAGGTTTGGAACGTCGAGGAATCGGCTCCCGAAGGATGTATCAACTGGCTCCACTGTGAACACATCCATTGCCGCACCCATGAGCCTGCCCTCCCGCAGCGCAGCGACCAGAGCGCGCTCATCGACGATGCCTCCTCTCGAAGTATTGACGAGGACCGAAGCGGGTCGCATCGAGCCGATCAACTCGGCGCCAAAGAGTCCTTCCGTGGCGTCCGTCAGCGGGATGTGGATGCTGATCGCATCGCTCTCGCCAACGAGCGTCGCCATGTCCACGGAACGCACATCGTTCCAAGCATCATCGTCCGTCGACAGGAACGGATCGTGAGCGATGACTTTCATCCCCAATGCGCTCAATCGCGCGGCGGCCTTTCGTGCGATCTCGCCGAATCCGACGAGTCCCGCCGTATGTCCAGCGATCTCGTGTCCGACGAGATCAGTTCGCGGCCATGCGCCTCTGGCCACGAGATCGCTCGAGGAGAAAGCACGTCGTGTCAGCAGAAGGATCGCAGCAACGACGTACTCCGCGACAGAGTCTGCGTTCGCTCCGGTGGCAGGCGCAACAGTGATACCGCGGTGTTCACAGAGTTCGCAATCGATGTTGTCGAGACCGACGCCAAGACGGCCGATGACCTCCAGGCTCGTGGCCACCTCGAGCAGTTCCGCATCGACCACCGTACGGTTCCGAACGATCAGACCCCTCGCATCCGAAACACTGTCGAGCAGGGCGTGTCTGTCATCGACGAGCGCGGGATCGTACTGCACATCGAACTCCTCGGCCAGCCAAAGGACAGCGGCCTCATCCATGAACTCCGTGATGACGACGTCAGGCATCCATCACGCCTCCGCCAGCGCCTTCCAGTCGATCGGAGCGGTGTGGTCTATGGATCGCTCCATGGGTGGCATCGGATACTTGAGCCCGTTCCCGCAGTTGAAGAGAACAACCCGTTCTTGTCTTGATACGAGCCCCGACCGAAGCGCGGACTCGTACGCTGCGAAGGTTGCCGCCCCCTCAGGGCTGGTCAGGAGTCCGTCAACTCCGGCTATCCGCGTCTGTGCCTCAACAATGGCCTCATCAGGGACAGCGATCGCAAACCCACCGCTTTCGCGTACCGCGTCAAGGATGAGAAAGTCGCCAACCGCTGCAGGCACCCGTATCCCTGAGGCTATCGTCTCTGCGTCCTCCCACAATTCTGCGAAACGTTCACCACGATCGTACGCACGAACAATCGGTGCACAGCCGGTCGATTGAACCGCGACCATACGAGGGAGATCACCCGTGATCCAGCCGATCTCGCGCAGCTCGTTGAACGCCTTCCACATCCCGATGAGGCCCGTGCCTCCTCCCGTCGGGTAGAAGATGACGTCAGGAAGCTCCCACCCCATCTGGTCGGCAAGTTCGAGACCCATCGTCTTCTTGCCTTCGATACGGTACGGCTCCTTGAGCGTCGACATGTCAAACCAACCCATGGGCTCGGTCCCCGCGCCAACGATCTTGCCGCAGTCGTTGATCAGTCCATTGACCTTCCACACCTTTGCGCCCTGCATGGCAATCTCGCGTACGTTGATCTCAGGTGTGTTGTCCGGGCAGAACACATACGTTTCCATGCCAGCCTTTGTCCCGTACGCAGCCAGCGCTGCACCAGCGTTGCCGTTCGTTGGCATTGCCAACCGCTGGATGCCAAGCTCCTTCGCCATGGAAACCGCCATCGCAAGACCACGAGCCTTGAACGAACCGGTGGGGAGCCGGCCTTCGTCCTTGACGAGGATCTCAACCGTCCCAAGTTGGTCTGCGATCCTCGGCAGCGGAACAAGGGGTGTCTCTGTTTCGACCAGTGACACGACATTCGCAGGATCACGAACCGGCAGGAACTCTCGGTACCTCCACATCCCGTTCGGACGGGTTCGAAGATCCTCGGGTCGCACAGCGGCAGCTATCTGGTCGAGGTGATAGCGGACGAGGAGCGGCTTGCCATCGTCCGAGAGACCGTGGATCACGTCGGGCTCGTATCGGTCACCGGTGAGTCCGCACTCAAGATATGAGACGAATGTGTCTGTCATGTCGCAACCTTTGCACGCTCGGGTTCAGGAGGGGGAGCAACCGATTCCCGCACGATGAGCGGACACGGAAGAACCTCGTGTTCAAGTTGGGTATTGCCTGAGATGAGGCGGTCGATGGCCCATCTGCCCATCTCGACATGGGGAAGACGCATCGTCGTCATGGGTGGCCTGAGCACGGGAGCAACAAGCGGAACATCATCGAAACCGACGACGGAAACATCTCCAGGAATCGAAACACCAAGTTCTGCAGCCGCTTGATAAACACCCCAGGCCATGCGATCGTTGAAGCAGAAAATCGCCGTTGGTCGATCAGACCTTGTCAGCAACTTCATGCCAGCCTCGAAAGCCGCAGGAGTTGTCACCTCACACTCGATCACCGCATCAGTCAATGGGGCCACGCCGAACTGCTCGTGCGCGGCAAAGAACCCGTTCCTACGAAGGTCGACAGCTGAAGGGCCAAGCGCTCTCGACATGTGGACGATGGATCGGTGCCCGAGCCCAAGAAGATACATCGTCATCTCCATCGCTCCACCAAGATCGTCGGGAACAACCGAAGGAAGCGATCCATCGGTTGCCTGCGCGTCGAGCAGCACGCTCGGCAGCTCGTGAAGTGATCGAGGGATGTCGACGATGCGGTGGAACATCGTTGCGTAGATCACACCGTCGACACGGCGTTCGATCAACTCATCGATCGCATGCTCGATCGCATCACTGTTGTCCCGGTTCTCCTCGTAGTCCACGTTGACGATGAGGAGGTGCTTCCCGGCCTCGCGCGCACCGACCTGGGCACCCTCGATCAGCCCAGCTGCGAAGGGTGTGATCGTTATGTTGTCGGAGATGAACCCGATCGTGTCGGAGCGTTGCAACTTGAGACCGCGGGCCATAGCGTTGTGCCGATAGCCGAGACGTGTTGCCGTCTCACGCACACGCCGCTTCGTTGACTCCGAGATACCAGAGTCGGCAACGTCGTTGAGCACAAGGGAGACAGTCGCCTGCGAGACACCCGCAGCCAGTGCCACGTCTTGCATTGAAGGTCGCTTCGTACCGGTTGTCATCACAGCTACTTAATCGTATTAGCTCATCGTAGCCCATGGTGCTACGATGAGCTAAGCGGCGTTCCCGCCGCGATCAATACGACCAAAAAGAGAGGGACTCTCCATGAAGAGACTCCGTAACGTCGTGATGCTCCTCCTCGCCTTTGCGCTGCTCGCAGCTGCATGTTCGTCAAGTGACGACGGTGGCGAGGCAACGGACACCACAGCTACAACAGCGGCTCCTACAACGACGGCCGCCACAGAAACGACGACGCCTCCGGATACGGGCGGCGACACAACAACGACCGCTGGCGAGGTTGACCTCACTGGTAGGTCGGTCACCGTCTTCGGCCCAGAGAGCAGCGATGAAGAAGCTGGAGCGATCCAGGACGCACTCAACGTGTTAGCGGCCGATACCGGTCTGCGAATCATCTACACGGGTGCCCGGGACTTCTCTGACCAAATCAACGCCCAGGCGGCCGGTGGCAACCCACCCGACATCGCGATTTTCCCACAGCCGGGCAAGCTCGCTGACTTCGCCAGACAGGAATTCATCCTGCCACTTCCCGATGACGTGACGGCTACGGTGAATGACCAATGGCCAGAGGCATTCGTTGCCTTCGGCAATGTCGACGGCGCCCAGTACGGCGTACCAAACAAGGCCGACATCAAGTCACTCGTCTGGTACGACAAGCCCTCGTTCGACGCGGCGGGTTACACCGTCCCGACGACACTCGACGAATTGTGGGCCCTGACGGCACAGATTCGTGATGACGGTGGCACCCCGTGGTGTATCGGAATCGAATCCGGTCCGGCGACGGGTTGGACATTCACTGACTGGGTCGAGGACATCATGCTGCGCGTGGAGGGTCCTGACTTCTACGACCAGTGGGTTTCGAACGAGATCAAGTTCAGCGATGACCGTGTGAAGGCGATCTGGAACACGATCCTCGATGAGTGGAACATCCCCGGCAACGTATTTGCCGCAGGCGGTTCGATCGCAGCAACGCCATTCGGTGACAACGGACAGCCGCTCGTTGACGGAGACTGTGTTCTGCATCGTCAGGCATCGTTCTATTCAGCGTTCCTGCCTGAAGGAACGGTGACGGGACCTGAGGGCATTGATGTGTTCTTCTTCCCAGGTGACACGGCTGACAATAAGCCAGTACTTGGTGGCGGTACCCTGGCAGCATCGTTCAAGGATGCTCCAGAGGTGTGGGTAGTCATGGACTTCTTCGCAACGGCTGAGTACGCAGAGATCCGCCAGGCCGCTCAGACAGAGCGCAAAGACGGTTCGCTTTCTGGCTTCCTGTCCGCGAACACGCAACAGGATCTGTCGGTGTACCAGCCAATCGAGCAGTCGTTCATCACGCTTCTCACAGAAGCTTCGGTGCTGCGATTCGACGGTTCAGATCTCATGCCAGCGGCTGTTGGTGCGGGGTCGTTCTGGACCGAAGGCACGAGCGCTGTCAACGGTGACAAGAGTGTCGACGACGCAACTGCGGCCATCGATGCGTCCTGGCCCTAAGCAGTAGCCCGAATTCTACGAATGAAAGAAGGGTCCGGGGCCAGCAGGCTTCGGACCCTTCTGCTACTTTCAGCGTCCTGGGCTGAGGAAGGAAGACGCGTTGGATAGAGTCATTGCGACCGTAATCGGGATCGTGGTTGCTGTTGGGGTTAGTGCGATCGTCTTTGTCGGCGCCAACAAGCTTTTCGATCTCGCCCCCCGTCGATGGAGCATCTTCAGCACCCTCATCGGCGGCGCGAGCAGTCTTGCGATATTCGGACTGTTGTGGGGCAATCGCCTCATCGACCAGCCCGTCACAGTTACAGCGATCGCTACGGTTGTGGGTGCCCTGACTGGGTACGCCCTCTCCCGTACTTCCGACCAGAATGCGCACCTCGCTATCGGAGCCGTTGCAGGCGTTCTGCTTGGCGTGCTCGCCGGTGCATCTATCAAACCCCAGTGGCGTCCTGGGATCGACGCAATCGCTCTCGTGCTCTCAGTCGTACTCTTTCTCGCCGTCGGTGTCGGCATCCGTTCCCTCAGGAACACGAATTCGAACATGCTACGTCCCGTCTTGCTGTGGGGTTCAATCGGTTGGATCATCGGAGCCTTCTTGTACCCGGACCTTGGAACAGGCACCGTTGCGTGGACTGTGATCGCATCAGTATTCGCTGGAGGATTGCTCGGTGGCTGGGTCGGAACATTCCCTCTGCCTGATCAGATGATGAAGCGAGATATCGCCGTTGGCTCGCGCAAGTTCATCTTCCTGATACCCGCTCTCGCGTTCATCTCGATGACACTCGTGATCCCACTCATCCGCACGATATGGCTGTCGCTCCTCACCGGTCTTCCGAAGGAACTCACCTGGACGGGACTCTCGAACTACGTCGACATCGTCACGGATCCGACCATCATCGATTTCTCTGACTGGACCGACGTTTTCACAAGCCGATTGTTCATCGGGGGCATCGTCGTCCTGATCATCGGGCTCGTGGTGGCCCGCATTTCAGGGAAACGAACGGGTGAACGGCTCGGACTCAATGGCGGTTCACTAGCGGCGATATCCGCAGGGTTCATTCTTGTCGCATTCGCTGTATTCGCGTCGGTACGCGGAACGATCTCGAACAACCTCTGGTGGATTTTTGCGGTAACGATCTTCTCCACAGGAGCAGGGCTCGCTATTGCGGTGATGTCCGACAGGTCGAAAGGAGAGAATGTCGCGAAGTCGTTCATCTTCATGCCGATGGCGATCTCTTTCGTCGGAGCAGGAATCATCTGGCGGTTCATGTTCGTGGCACGTCCACCGACCAAGGATCAGACGGGTGTCCTTAATGCCATCTGGGTCAAGATCGGTGTGTGGAGCAACTCGACTACGGCCACGACAGTGATCGTAATCATCCTCAGCCTCATCATCCTCGGCCTCATCTACATCGCTTTTCGAGGGCGCCAGGCCGGGAATATATCCGTTGCGGCTGGGTCAGTCGTCATCGCCCTGCCTCTCGTGTGGATCATCTACAAGTTCCTGGGACCAGGTCTTGGTGGCTACGAGGTATTCGAAGGCGAGGTCTTTGCCAAGCCGATTCTGTTCCTCACAGAGTCTCCGTTCAACAACTTCTGGATGATGGTCGTTCTGATCTGGATTCAGACTGGATTCGCGATGGTGATCCTTTCGGCTGCCATCAAGGGTGTCCCCGCCGACCTTCTCGAGGCCGCGTCGATCGACGGTGCTACCGAGTCTCAGAAGTTCTGGAGGATCACTGTGCCCCAGATCGGACCAACGATTGGCGTCGTCGTGACCACACTGATCGTGACAGTCCTGAAGGTATTCGATATCCCAAAGGTCATGACGAACGGAAACTTCGACACCCAGGTGCTCGCCAACGAGATGTGGCAACGAGCGTTCACTGAACTCGACTTTGGCCTCGGTTCGGCCCTCGCGGCGATCATCTTCTTCGCTGTGGTGCCAGTCATGTGGAGAAATATCCGCCAGATGCAGGACCAGAGGGCATCCACATGACCACGACCAAACCTCCAGAGACGTCGTACGGTATCGGCGAAACGAAACAGCTTACGGGAAGAGTTGCATCCCTCCTCGGCCAGATTCCGACGTGGGTTCTGTGGTTCTTCGTAGTTGTCTGGACGATCCCGACACTGGGACTGTTCATCAATTCGTTCCGTACGAGAGATGCCCAGCGCAATTCGGGCTGGTGGATGTTCTGGCAGGACGGCGCGAACGGGTACGGCAGCTTGACGC
The DNA here is from genome assembly GCA_023336815.1 of Actinomycetes bacterium. Taxonomy (GTDB): domain Bacteria; phylum Actinomycetota; class Acidimicrobiia; order Spongiisociales; family UBA5794; genus JAMBLL01. The sequence continues at coordinate 4,731 of JAMBLJ010000133.1, read as the reverse complement.
TCGACAACTACAGCGATGTGCTCGGAACTTCAGCCACCGGCGGACTCGCAAACGGCCTCTTGAATTCGATGGCGATAGCAGTCGTTGCAACGATCCTGCCAATAGCGATTGCTGCATTCGCCGCTTACGCGTTCGCGTGGATCGACTTCAAGGGACGGGACACGCTGTTCATCGCGACGGTCGCACTGCTCGCAGTGCCGTCACAGGTAGCGCTGATCCCTCTCCTCCAGATGTACGCGGGCGGCGCCCACCTGACCTTGCCATTGATCGACAAGACGATCACCGTATTCCCTGACCTGGGCTTGGCTGGCACAATCCCGGCTGTGTGGTTGACACACACGGGGTTTGCACTGCCGTTTGCGATCTTCTTATTGCACAACTACATCTCAGGGCTACCGCGCGACCTTTTTGAATCCGCACGGATCGACGGAGCAGATCACTTCACCATCTTCCGCAAACTGGTTCTGCCGCTGTCGATTCCCGTCCTCGCCGCATTCACGATCTTCCAGTTCCTGTGGACATGGAATGACTACCTCATCGCATTGACGATGATCGGTGGTAACAGGCAAGCTCTGCCAGCGACCGTCGTTATCGCATCGTTGGCTGGTGAATTCGGACGGCTCGAGCATCTCCTCACCGCAGGTGCGTTCGTTATCACCGTTGTACCTCTCGTCGTGTTCTTCGCGCTACAGAGGTTCTTCGTGAGAGGCATTACGGCAGGGTCTGTGAAGGGCTAACCGTGGACGAGCCACTCGCCAAACTCAACTTCGACCCGTCCAGGTCGACCGTCGTTCGCAGACCACCAGGGCGCGGGTATGGCAACTGGGTCGGCGGCAAGGTCGCATATGACGAGGACTCCGGTCTCTTCACGTTGTTCTACCGCGAACGCCGACCTCTCGAAAAGGGGCGCGCTGGGACGTGTGGCGTGTCGGTCAGTTCGGATGGGCTCGACTTCGTGGATGTGTGGTCGGCGACCAAGGACGACTTCCACGCGAATTCGATCGAGGAAGGCCACTGCGTGCGATACCGCGACCGGTGGATGACCTATGTGTCGTACGAGATCAAGGGTACGTCCACGTGGCGCATCGACCTCATCGAAGCGGACGATATTTCTGCAATGGACAGCCAGAGTCGGCGAACCGTCCTGTCACCAGGTGAGTTCGGACTCGACTGGATCAAGGATCCATACGTTCACATCATGAAAGGCGATGTCTGGCTGTATGCGGCCGTACCTCCTCGTATCGGTCCAAAGGTTGAGGGAGATGTCGTGCATGCAGCAGCCCTCGACGCAACGGTGCTCGCACGATCGACCGACGGGAGGTACTTCCCAACGATCGAATACGTCTTCGAGGCTCCGGGTGACGACACATGGCATGGTCGAAGGGCTCGCATCAACTCCATGATCCCGTGGGAGGGCGGGTTCCTTGGGATGTTCGATGGTGGTCGCACGTTCTACGACAACTACGAGGAACATGCAGGACTTGCGATCTCGCCCGACGGGTTGACATTCGAGAGGTTGCCTGAGTCCTGGATCACATCACCACATGGCAGCATCCGGTACGTCTGCGCTGTGGACACACCCGAGGCACGTTTCTTCTACTTCGAATACACCGTCGAGGACGGCTCTCATGAGATGCGGGTTCAACGACTCGAGAAGTAGTTCCCAACCATCGGGCGGCTGACGGGTCCACAGCGAGTCGATCGGCCAACGCCAACGCACCGGGACGTTCGTACACTTCGCCGGTGAACGACGGGACACGCCACGAAACTGGTCTACCGACGACTGCGGTCGGCACCAATCAGGATGCGTTCGGGCTGACCGAGTGGGGTCTGCTCAGCGGGGTCGCGCTCATCTGGGGTTCGTCGTTCGTGTTCATGGCGATCGGGCTCGATGCGTTCAATCCAGGTGTCATCACGCTCGCGAGAGTCTCCCTCGGCGCATTGACCCTTGCGGTGATCCCGAGGAGTCATGTTGCCATCGACCGCGAGGACCACAGGAGGGTGTTCTTGCTCGGCATCATCTGGATAGGTATCCCGCTGATGATGTTCCCCATCGCCCAGCAGTGGATCGACTCGTCTGTCGCTGGCATGTTGAACGGGGCGGTACCGATCACGTCGGCTCTGTGGGCAACTCTGCTCCTTCGGAGGCTCCCGGGTTGGAAGCAGCTCCTCGGCATCGGTGTCGGATTCATCGGAGTTCTCGCCGTATCAGCACCTGAGGTCGTGGACTCATCGTCAACAGCGCTAGGGGCAGCACTCGTGATCGGTGCGGTCGTCCTCTACGGCTTGTCAACGAACATCGCAGTGCCCCTCCAACAGAAGTACGGAGCTCTCCCCGTTCTCTTCAAGGCCCAACTCGCAGCGCTCGTGATCGTTGTTCCGTTCGGGATAATCCAGATTCCCGGGTCGACATGGGCGTGGCCGTCAGCCCTGGCGATGGTCCCACTCGGAGTCCTCGGAACAGCCGTTGCGTTCGTGCTCATGGGAACCCTTGTCGGTCGTGTTGGTGGGCCGCGCGGTTCCGTGGCTATCTACTTTGTACCGATCGTGGCAATCGTCCTTGGTGTGATCGTACGAGGTGACACCATCGAACCGATCGCCATCGTTGGCGCCGGTCTCGTTCTTCTCGGTGCCTGGATCACATCGAGGAAAGAGACGTAGTGATCATCGGAATGTGGCCGTAGGATCTGAGGATGTATATCGCACCGACACCCGAATCCATAGCCACGCTCATAGGCCGCGAGATCGATGGGCCCGTGACCATGCTGAATCTGATGCGATTTCGCGCTGTGGCCGACTACACGGAACATCCTGATCTCGCTCCCGACACACCCATTTCAGGGGAGAAGGCATATGACATCTACGCAGGGCTCACGATGGAGCACCTCACCGATGTTGGGGGGAACGTCCTGCTCATGGGCAGCGGTGGGCCGCTTCTCATCGGACCGGCAGAGGAACGCTGGGATCGAGTGCTTGTGATCGAGTACCCGAGCCTCGATGCGTTCCTATCGATGATCCAGAACCCCGAGTACCTCAAGGGAGCAGGCCACAGGACTGCTTCATTGGAGGATTCACGTCTCCTCCCGATCACGTAGGAAAGCTCACCCAATCGAACGGGATCGCTTTCCGCTCGATCATCCGCCGTCGAGAATCTCGAGGACACCGCCGAGCCATTCGATCGATTCCGCCGTGATCGGATCGACGACGAGTTGAATATGGTCCAACCCAACCTCTGCGAATTTCGTCAACTGCTGCGCGATCTCGCTTGGTTCTCCGATGATCGGAACCGACGACCCGTGCTCTGAGCTGCCGGCCTCCCTCCCGCTCCCTCCAGGCATCCCAACGAGCACCGTGACCGTTTTCTCGATGTCGGAAGGGTCACGCCCCACCGCAGTCGCAGCAGCGTCGATCTTCGCGATCAACTCGGCGGCGCCTTGTGGTGTATTCCCGTACCAGGCGTGCCAACCGTTCCAACTGCCAACGTAGGGCAATGTTGCGCGCAGCACGCGAGGACCCTCAGAGCCGACCATAAGCGGGATGTCCGGCCGGGCACGGGGAGCCAGTTCACAGTCGTGCAGGGTGTAGTACGTCCCGTGGAAATCGATGTAGCCGTCGGCCAACAGCGTCCTGACGATGGTGAATGCTTCTTCGAATCGGCTCGCCCTGTGATCGAAGGGAAAGCCGTACGCATCGTATTCGGTCTGATTCCACCCTGCGCCGATACCGAGGATCAGTCGCCCGCCGGAGATTTCGTCAACGCTGGCGGCCTTTTTCGCGAGCATCGCCGGGTTGTGAAACGATGTTGCGGCAACAAGGGGGCCGAGCTCGATCCTGTCAGTGACCGCGCCGATCGCAGCGAGGAGCGACCATGCTTCCCATGGCCCAATGGGACCCTCTGGCGAGCGGTACAACAGGTGATCGCCAACCCATAACGAATCGAAGCCGACATCTTCTGCGGTTCGGGCCATCTCGCGAAGTTCGGGCCACCTGACCGGCCGTTCGACCTCGGGTAGCTGCACACCAACACGTAAGGGACGACCCATCTGACTGCTCCTTGTATCTATCTCACATCTCACAACGTCGCTAGCGTCCAATGTACGTCGTCGACGCTCGAAGGGTGAAATCCATGGCCACACATCCGATCAGCCGCTACCCCGTACCTGACCTCGAAGACATGCCAGAGGACGTACGCGAAGCGATCCTTGCTGTTCAAGAAAAGGCTGGGTTCATACCGAACGTATTCCTTGCCCTCGCACACAGGCCGGCCGAGTTCCGAGCGTTCTTTGCGTACCACGACGCTCTCATGGACAAGGACACGGCCCTCACTAAGGCCGACCGCGAGATGATCGTCGTTGCGACCTCCGGTGACAACCATTGCCAGTACTGCGTTGTCGCGCACGGAGCGATCCTGCGAATACGAACGAAGGACACCCTGGTGGCCGACCAGGTAGCGATCAACTATCACAAGGCAGACATCACCCCACGAGAGACGGCGATACTCGACTTCGCCCTCAAGGTGTCCAACGAGTCTCACCTGATAGATGAGGAAGACTCGCACGCCCTGTTCGCGTTCGGGCTCACGAGCGACGATGTGTGGGACATAGGATCGATCGTCGGTCTGTTCGGGTTTAGCAACCGACTTGCGAACTTCGCATCTATACGTCCCAACGACGAGTTCTACACGATGGCCCGCTGATCATTGACCGTTTTGGCGTGGCCAGCGGGAATATG
>JAMBLJ010000132.1 GCA_023336815.1 Actinomycetes bacterium | reverse complement strand
GGGTGAGGACCCACCCAGGAAACGAATAGAGACCACCAACGGCGAGTTGCGGCGGTCATGTGATGCTCTGGTCCACGACGGATGCACATTCCGACGTAGCCAGGTATCTATGGCTCTCCAATCGAGATCGCCATCCTCCATGGGACGTACCCATCATGACAGAGCAAGATCAACGGTTCGTGTTCTCGTCCGACGCGCTGAATATCAACGTTCTGCTCCTTGAGAACGCAGTAGACACAAAGGAGATCTCTTGCTGATGCAGGGTTGATCCATAGCTTGTAGTGGATACAGTCCAGGTATGAGGAAGATCCTGGGTGTTGTTGTCGGAGTCGGCGCCATTGTGACACTGGTGGCAGGCGCCGCGTCGCTGAAGTGGTACGTATGGGACGTCGTTGTCGGCCAGTCCGGCCAGGCGGACCGTTCGATGCTTTTTTGGGGTCTACCTATCGCGTTCCTAGGTGGTGTGCTTCTTGTCGCGTCGTTCGGCCTCGCTCTGGTGGCGAAGCGGTTGATCGTGACACATCCCTAGTTCGGCGACAACTGTCCTTTTCGCCATCGGCCACCTGCGGTGCGAGTAGTGTTGCATCGGACTACCTACACAGGGAGACTTTGTGAGTTCGAGCAGAGACCAACGTCGTGTCGTACTTCCGATACCAGATCGCACACGTCCTCCGACGGCAATGGTCGACGCCAAGGATCCCGATGCGGTGTTTCCACCGATCGTTCCGGTTCGACCCCCAGCTGGGGCACCGAATGTGCTTGTTGTGCTGCTGGATGATGTTGGCTTTGGTGCCTCGTCAGCTTTCGGAGGTCTCATCAATACTCCAACGGCGGATCGGTTGGCCGGCGATGGACTTCGTTACACCCGCTTCCACACCACAGCCCTGTGCGCGCCGACCAGGGCGGCTCTTCTGACAGGTCGTAACCACCACACGGTTGGGATGGGTGCAATCACCGAGCTCGCTACGAGCGCGCCAGGGAACACATCAATTCGACCCCAGGACTGCGCACCTCTCGCCGAAACACTGCGACTCAACGGGTACTCGACGGCTCAGTTCGGAAAATGCCATGAGGTTCCTGTATGGGAGACGTCGCCCATGGGTCCGCACGATCGCTGGCCGACATCGTCGGGATTCGAGCACTTCTACGGATTCATTGGCGGGGAAACGAACCAATATGAGCCAGCGATATATCAGGACACGGTTCCGGTCGAGCCAGAGGGAAGGCCGGAAGACGGCTACCACTTCACGAAGGACATGACCGACAAGTCCATTGACTGGGTTCGGCAGCAGAAATCTCTGATGCCAGACAAGCCGTTCTTCATGTACTGGGCTCCTGGTGCCACTCACGCGCCACACCACGTGCCGCCAGAGTGGTCCGACAAGTACAAGGGCCGGTTCGACGGTGGTTGGGATGCGCTGAGGGACGAGATATTCGCCAACCAGAAACAGATCGGAGTCATCGGGCCCGATGCTGTGCTGACCGAGAGGCCGGAAGAGATCCCGTCGTGGGATGAGATGGAGGACGATCTCAAGCCGATCCTGACGCGTCAGATGGAGATCTATGCCGGTTTCCTCGAACACACCGACTCGCATCTCGGTCGTCTTGTTGATGCCCTCGAAGAACTCGAGATCCTTGACGAGACCTTGATCTTCTATGTGATCGGCGATAACGGGGCATCTGCTGAGGGAACGCCGCGCGGGACGTTCAACGAGCTTCTGGTGCTCAACGGTGTCCCTGAGCTCGAGACGACTGAATTCATGGCCGAGAGGATCGACCTGTTCGGGACACCCGACGCGTTCAACCACTATGCGGTCGGGTGGGCACATGCAATGTGTACGCCGTATCAGTGGACAAAGCAGGTCGCTTCGCATTGGGGCGGGACTCGCAACGGAACGATCGTCCACTGGCCAAAAGGCATCGAATCAGCGGGTGAGTTACGTCATCAGTTCGGGCATGTGATCGATATCGCGCCCACAGTTCTCCAGGCGGCTGGAATCCCTGAGCCGGTCAAAGTGAACGGATTCGACCAGCACCCATACGAAGGGTTTGCGCTCAACGAGACATTCGGCTCGGCATCAGCCGCCGAGGTGCACGAGACCCAGTACTTCGAGATGTTCGTCAACCGCGGTATCTACCACAAAGGGTGGACTGCAGTAACACGACACAGCATCCCGTGGCAGATGGTGGAGGATCTTCCGGCGTATCACGACGATGTGTGGGAGCTGTACGAGCCGGGTGATTGGTCGCAGTCCAACGATGTGTCCGCCGACAATCCCGACCAATTGAGGCGTCTGCAGGAGCTCTTCCTTGTTGAAGCGGCTCGGCACAATGCTCTACCACTTGATGATCGCAGGGCACAACGTTTCGACCCTGACCGCGCAGGGCGACCTCAGCTGATCAAGGGTCGCTCACAGATCCTCTATGGAGGTATGGGTCGGCTAAGCGAGAACAGCGTTGTGAACGTCAAGAACAAGAGCCACGCAGTCACCGGACAGATCATGGTGCCAGCAGGAGGAGGAAGCGGAACCATCATTGCGCAGGGTGGCAAGTTCGGTGGTTGGACCGTGTACCTCACAACCGACGGCAGGCCTGCATACTGCTACAACCTCTTCGGGCTTGATCTGTTCAAAGCAGTAGGCAACGACCCAGTGCCAGGTGGGGAGCACCAGATCCGCCTTGAATTCGACTACGACGGCGGAGGACCCGGCAGAGGAGGGACAGCCACGCTGTACGTCGATGGCGAGTCGGTCGCTTCTGCAAGAGTTGATGCAACGGTACCCGGGGTGTTCTCTGCCGACGAGACGACGGATCTTGGCACAGACACGGCGACAGGTGTCACCGATGACCTTGACCATTCGACTACGACATTCACCGGTGATGTGCTCTGGGTCCAGATGGATCTCGGTGACGCGGCGCAGGACTTCGATCACATGGTGACACCGGAGGAACGGTACCGAATCGCCATGTCCCGCCAATAGGCACCGGTTGACCGATGTTGACCGGTCCGCCGTCGTTCCATCTGTTGGCGAAGCCGACCGGACCGATCTGCAATCTCGATTGCGAGTACTGCTTCTTCCTGTCCAAGGAGATGTTGTATCCGGGCGATCGGTTCCGGATGGCAGACGAATTGCTCGAGACGTACATCGTGCAG
>JAMBLJ010000131.1 GCA_023336815.1 Actinomycetes bacterium | reverse complement strand
TAGCCGAGCATGTAGTTGAGTCCCATCATGTTGGCTGCTGCGTCGCCCGTGATCAAGAGACCGCGGTCCTTCTTCCACAGCAGGGACACGTGACCCGCCGTGTGGCCTGGTGTGTGGATCACTTCGATACCGCCAGCGACATCGATCAGGTCTCCATCATGGAGTGCAACATCGGGTTCGAACGCTGGAAACTCGGCCGACTTTTTCCCAACAAGAACTCGGAACAGGATGCCGTTGAGGAGTCCTGGTCCTGCCTTCATCGTTTGGTGGATGATCCCTGCCCGAGCGATATCGCCATCGGCGGGGTGCAGACTGATAGGTGTCTTTCCACGTGACATGTGTCGAGCGCTACCGAGGTGGTCGGGGTGGGCATGTGTGATGATGATGCTCGTGAGATCCAACGGCTCGCGTCCGATCGAGCGGATACCCGTTTCGATCGCCTCAGCATGTTTCGGATACCCCGAGTCGATCAGCGTGAGACCGTCCCGACCCTCATCGATGAGAAAGGCGTTGATACCTGAGAAGCTGAGCTGATAGAGGCCTGAGACGACTTTTTTGACCGCCATGGTGTTCTCCTTGTCAGTGAGACGATTGTCGCAGAAAGGTTGCCACGATGTCGTTCCACGCTCCTGGTCGTTCGAAGTAGGGTGAGTGGCCTGAGCTCTCGATCACAGCGACCTCACTCCGCGCGATGATGTTCGCAGCCGACCTGATGAGGGACGGTGGGAAGATGGGGTCGTGTTCACCGACGATGAAGAGCGTGCGGACATCGATGTGCGAGGCCCCATTGGTGTGGTCCGTTGCCATGAGGAGTGGCATGATCTCCCAAGGCGCCGGTGGGTCGGTGAGGCTGCCGAGTTGTCCGTACAAGAACGCATGCGAAAGATCACCGTCCACTAAGGCAGACCCGATTGCAGGGTGGTGGCCGAGCGGTAGCTGGTCGACAGGTGGTCCGCTGGCGATCGTCATGCCATAGTCGATGAGCGTCTGGCGGGTCTCAGGAGAGAAGATGCCAGCTGTGGTGTCGGCGAGAACCAGAGATAGCACCCTTTGAGGGTGCTCGATCGCAAATCCGAGCGCAGACCATCCACCCATCGACTGACCGATGACATGTGCGCTGTCGATCTCGAGATGGTCGAGGATGTGACCCATGTCGTGCATGGCTGGAACGGGACCGATCTCTCCTGAGGCACGGGTGGATCGGCCGAACCCTCGTTGGTCCCAGGTGATCACACGGTAGCGCGGCGTGAGAAAGGCGACCTGCTGGAACCACGTGGCATGGCTCCCACCAAGACCGTGGTTGAGGATCACCGTTTCCCTTTCATCACCCCAAGATTCGAAGTAGATCTGCTCTTCGCCGGTATCGATGAATCCACGTGTTGACATCGGTCGGAGCGTAGGTGTGCTCGAGGTTCGGAGCGAAATGAGTCAGGAAGCCCGATCCGAGGGATGGTCAGAGCGAATGTCTGTCGGGAAACGGTCGATCGTGAGGCCCCAGCTTCGTAGCTGCTGTCTAGTATCAACGCCCATGGCCAGTTCCCAGAACACCTCTCTGCCCGGTGGCATCGTGACGTTCTTGTTCACGGATGTCGAGGGTTCCACGCGCGCCTGGGAGGCATCTCCAGAGCTGATGGCTGAAGCTCTCACGCAGCATGACGAGGCGATTATGACCGCGGTAACCGCCAACAACGGTGTCGCGGTCAAGGCTCGTGGCGAGGGTGATAGTTGGTTCGTCGTTTTCGAGTCTGCGGTGGATGCAGTTGCGGGTGCGGCTGAGGTGCAGCGTCGTTTGGCTGATGTTGAATGGGTGACGTCGCCCGGTCTCGTGGTGCGTGCATCGTTGCATACCGGGGCTGCGGATCTCCGTATGGGCGACTACTACGGCCCTGTGGTGAATCGGGCGGCACGGTTGCGTTCGATCGCTCATGGCGGTCAGACGATCATGTCAGGGGCAACGTATCAGCTTGTGCAAGATCAGCTCCCTGTTGGAGTGTCGATCGTTGATATGGGGGATCACGGTCTCAAGGACCTGACGCGTCCCGAACATGTGTTCCAGATCGATATCGATGACCTCCCTTCGATGTTCCCGCCGCTCCTTTCCCTGAACTCGGT
>JAMBLJ010000130.1 GCA_023336815.1 Actinomycetes bacterium | reverse complement strand
TCCACTCCTCAACTCGATGATGTCGTGCGTCTCGAGGACGACTACAACCGAGCGATCTAGCTCGGTACGACACAAGTCGGGAGATCATAGGTTCCTATGCTCATGACCGCTGAAGAATCCACCAACGATTCGCGGGCCCATCAATGATCGACATCGTTACGGACCTCCAGGCCGAGCAGCAAGCTCTCGATACCGTGATCGGTGCGATCGATCCGAGTGCATGGCGGCTACCGACACCAGCGCCCGCGTGGGACGTTGGAGATCAGATCGGTCATCTCACCTTCTTCGATGAGCGAGCCGCCATGGCGATACGAGACGAAGAGGCGTTCTCGGCCGAACTCGACAGGGCATCCGCTGACATGGGCGCCTACATGGCATCTCACCTCGCGACCGCCCGCTCATCATCGCCTCGTGAACAATTGAACCAGTGGCGATCCGCCCGCGTTCAGGTTCTCAAGGCGCTTGCCTCGCTCGAACCGAGCACCAGGGTCCCGTGGTACGGGCCAGGAATGTCGGCTCGCTCTTTTGCAACTGCGCGGATCATGGAGACTTGGGCTCATGGTCAGGACATCATCGATGCGATAGGCGTCCACCGGACCCCTACAAACCGCCTTCGTCACATCGCGTTCCTCGGAGTCCGTACGATGGCATGGAGTTTCACCATCAACGGGATCGATGTGCCGGATCAACCAGTCCACGTAGATCTCAGCGGGCCCGACGGCGATCGATGGGTATGGAACGAGGGTTGCGAGGAAAACAATGTTCGGGGAACTGCCGAGGATTTCTGTCTTGTAACGACGCAACGTCGACACGTTTCAGATACCGACCTTGTCGTCGAGGGCACCATCGCCGACCGATGGATGAACATCGCACAGGCGTTCGCTGGTCCGCCAGGCGCTGGACGCGTGTCTGGCCAATTTCGGTAGTTTTTTGCCCGTGAACCGAACGGAAACTACGTCGTATGGCAGGAGCGCAGTCCTACGAAGCCGGTTCCTCTGCCTCTTCTACAAGCATCACAGGAATTCCTTCACGAATCGGATACGCCCTGCCACAATCAGCGCACACCAGCGCTGGTTTCTCCCTGCGTTCTGACAATTCTCCAGCACACGCTGGGCATTGCATGATCGCAAGCAACTCAGCGGAAACGAGTGGTTCTTCGTTCGTCATGCTTGCTCCTTGATGATCTGTTCGATGCGATCGACGAGATTCGCCACACTCTCACGGTCTGGACCTTCGACGTTGAGACGAAGAACCGGTTCGGTGTTCGATGGTCTCAGGTTGAACCAGCTGCTACCAACGTCAACTGTCAGACCATCCAAACGGTCGATCGCGTGATCCTCGAATGCTCGTTCCACCGCCGCGTCAGCGGCGGCAACATCAGCGACGTGGAAATTGATCTCGCCTGATTGTGCGTATGGCTCGTACGCGGTTCGCAGTTCGGACAGCGGCATGTCCTTCTCCGACAGCACTCTGAGCAACACCAGCATCGCCATAATGCCCGAATCGGCCCGATAGTTCTCTCTGAAGTAGTAGTGACCCGAGTGTTCTCCTCCGAAAATCGCACCGGTCTCGGCCATGACCTGCTTGATGTAGGAGTGCCCCACCTTCGTGCGAATAGGGAGGCCGCCTGCTGCCGTTACGATCTCGGGAACGGCCTTGGAGCAGATGAGATTGTGGACTACAGCGCTTCCTGGTTCACGAGCGAGGAACCAGTCGGCGATGATTGCCGTAGTCGTCGAGCCAGGCAGCGCAACACCGGCATCGTCGATGAAGAAAGCACGATCAGCATCGCCATCGAACGCGACGCCAAGATCGGGAGATGTTTCGTCGACCAGCGCCATCAGATCCACGAGGTTCTCCGGTCGAAGCGGATCCGCTGGATGGTTCGGAAACGTGCCATCTGGTTCAAGATACAGACCGATAAGTTCAGCATCGATGCGCTCGAACACCTGCGGCAGCACCGCACCAGCCATGCCGTTTCCTCCATCGGCCGCAACGCGAAGACTGCGGATTCCATCCGCGCCCGTCGCAGCGATCACGTGATCCAGGTACCCCGCTATAACATCCTCGGTCGTCACGGAACCAGGAGTACCGTCCGCGTCGAGCCCCATCTCAGCAAGCGATTGGATGTCCTTGAGACCGGTGTCAGCACCGATCGGGGCGGCTCCAGGCTGGCAGAACTTCAGACCGTTGTACTGAGCGGGATTGTGAGAAGCCGTGATCACGACTCCCGGCAGCGACAAAGCCCCTGATGCGTAATACAGCACGTCCGTCGGAATCTCGCCTATCAAGCGCACGCTCACACCCTGACTCGTGATGCCATCCACGAGGGCCTCGCGAAGTGGCGGAGACGAGAGCCGGCAGTCGTAGCCAACGATGACTTCGTCTGCGTCGACGAAAGAGGCGAACCCTGCACCGATTCTCGACGCTGCTTCTTCGTCGAGTTCGTCCGGGAATATGCCACGTACGTCGTAGGCCTTGATGATATTGGAGTAGTCCATGACCTGAGTCTACGAGGGAATGTCCCCTGCTTGAATACCCGCTTCCTTCCTACACTCGGCGCCCATGCCCCCTCCACCCCTTCCCGCCGTCACCGTTGTGATACCGGTACACAATGAGGCCGACTATCTGCCGGGGGCGTTGCCGGAACTCTTCAAGGAGATGGACCTTGTCAAGGCAGCTGTCACCGTTGTCGTCGCTGAGAACGGATCGAGCGATGCCACAGCAGACCTCGTTCGCAAGGCACAGGAGACGTTTGCAAACCTCGAGCTCCTGGAGCTTGCGACACCCGACTATGGCGCTGCCATGCGGGAGGGGTTCATGCAAGCCACAACGGAGTGGGTCGCACTGTTCGACATCGACTACTTCTCGGGTAAGTTCCTCAGCGACGCGCTCAACCTGAGTGAGTCAGCCGACATCGTCCTCGCATCGAAAAGGGCGGATGGTGCAGACGATCGCCGCGGAGTGACGAGACGATTCGCGACATGGACGTTCAATCAGATCCTCAAGATCGTCCTCGCCTCGCAAGTCTCAGACACTCACGGGATGAAGCTCGTGAGATCCGACGTCGTGCAGAAGATCGCTCCTCAGGTCATATCAACGACGGATCTCTTCGACACCGAACTTGTTGTGCGCGCCGAACGTGCAGGGTACCGAATCGCTGAACTGCCTGCGTCCGTCGAAGAGATGCGCAACACACGCTCGAGTTTGATCAAGAGGGTGCCGCGAACACTCTCCGGCGTATGGGCCATTCGCGCGTCGATGCGCGGCGGCCGCGGATGAAAGGGTGACTCGATCCCGTTCGGAAGACGAGATCGATGATTTCGTAGAACGATGTGCCTTTGCATCAACCCTGACCAATGGGGCCCATGTCCGAATTCGCCCCATCGCTCCCAAGGACAAGGAGCGGCTCGAACTCGGCTGGCGCAGCCTCTCGTCTGCGTCGCGGCATCTGCGATTTCTCTATCCGAAGTCGGCGCTTACTCGGTGGGAACTCGCCTACCTCACAGAGATCGACTACGTGAACCATTTCGCGTGGGCTGCAGAAGCACTCGACGAGCCCGACGTACCTGGGATCGCCATCGCCAGGTACATCCGCGACCCGGAAGACCCGACGGTCGCCGAAGCGGCGATTGCAGTGGTTGACCGATTCCAGCACCACGGCCTCGGGAGGATCCTGCTCCAGGCACTCGGGGAGTCCGCACAGGAGAACGGAATCGACCGATTCCGCGCCTACGTGTCCTCCGAGAACAAGAACGTCATCGATGTGCTCACACGGCTGGGTGCGAAACGAGGCATCATGCAACAGAACGCTGTCAGCCTCGAGTTGCCCTTGCCGGTTAACACGTACTCCAGTTCATCGATGTACGCGGCGCTCAGAACTGTTGCGGCGGAGCAGGCAAAACTTCGTGAGGAGCAGGAACCGGTCTGAACCGATCGTTGTCAAGTGGTCGAGGGTTCGATGGCATGGTCTTGCTCAGCAAGGGCGCGACCGAAAACCACATCCCGATATCCAGCCAGCTTCGGCAGTATCAGGAGGCCAGCCGCGAAAAGCAATGCGAGGTTCGAGCCGATCGCTGTGAGCGGACCGAACAGAGCCTCTGCAATCCACATGATCGCTACCGATGCCACATAGGCCAGGAGGTTCACACCGAAGAAGGACGCGGTCTCTCGACCCGAAACGCCGCTGTCACGCAGTTCGAACGTCCATCTCCTGTTGATGAGATACGACATGAAGGTCGTCACCGTGAACGACACGGTGATAGAAGGAAACCATGACCACGACAGCAGGACGAGAAACACGTTGAACAGGGCGAAGGACACGATCGTGTTGAAAACGCCAACGATCGCAACCTTCATCGCCTGGAACAACGACTGCTTGTTCGCAAAGGTCATGAGGTAGCTCTTCACACAGTTGCCCTTCGCTGGCGTCGCCGAACAACCCCATAGACGATGAGGCCGATCATCGTGATCGCTGTGACCACCATTCCTAGGTTCTCGACCCATCGATTGACGAACTGAAGTGATACCTCTTCTTGGGTTGGAACGACGAGCATGAGTGACGGGGCCACGCGGTAGACACCATCACCGCCGGTAACTGTCCAGTTGGGGAAGTAGCTGACCTTGACCAGATGCGGAACGCCAACGGCATTGGTCGAGAACGAGAGGCTCTGGTCCTCGAAGGATGTGATCGTTGCTGAACCATCGATGTCATAGGGGATGGGATCGTCCAAGCGCTGGGCAACGGATGTGACCCTCTTCCAATCAGGCGGACCATCCTCAACGAGCCAGGAATCCAGATTGTCGATATCGTCATACCACTCGAGTGCAGCGTCCACGAAGTCGGCCTCCCCATTCCAAACAACTGGTTCGAATCTCGCCACGTCGACCCGATCGGCTTCCGGCAAGGCGAACACCGTCCACGGGTCGGGATCGGCGAGAATCTCGAGACCGAATTCTGAGGCTGCGTCTCGGGCCTCGTCGGTGTAGGCAACGTAGTAGGCGACGTCATAAACGGCCAGGTGCTTCGTACCTCGTTCAAAATCCATCCCGCGGTAGTTCAAACCGCGCACAGGGTTCGATGGTCTCTCCGATACCTCACTTGCGTTCAAGAAATGGAACGGTGTCGTGAGCGAACTCTCGAAGAATAGGCCTTCCATCGAAGGGTGCCCCTCTGACCAGAAGGGAAACAGCATCAACGACATCGGTGTGCCGTACTTGTTCATCTCAGAGTTCGCCTCCCACATAACACGACCTGGCGGGAGTTCATCGACGGTCGCCATCAAGTTTTCATACTCAGGCCAAGCCTGTTTGCCTTCGTATCCCTCGTAGTTCCATTTCACCCACCCAGGGAGATCGTGCATCGACGCGGCGGCACCGCCAACCATGAGAACAACGGCGACCACCCCGGCGATCACGGTCGCCTTCGACGTATTCGCGAACCGTCGCGCCATCGCGGCAGCCGCAAGGGCCACCGCGATCCCCGCGAATATGTATATCCCAAAGAACCAGTAGGGCAGGAGCCGAGCGTTGTAGAGCACGGTGAAATCGATACTTGCGATAAGGAAGTACCCGGCGAGAGGAAAGATCGTCAACCAGAGGAGGATCCCAACGTTGTCTCTGCGAAGGAGGGTCCAGATGATTCCGATCAGACCGATCGCAAGGACTGGAACGAACTCACCGGGAATGGGCGAGCCTGGGTTCTGGTATCCACCGAGAATCGTCGTAACGGGCGCCCAGCCCATATCCGACGTCATTCCCTGGAGCACATTGACGCCGAGCGCCATCGACCAGAAGGCAGAGAGACCGAATCCGATGGCGTACGACCACACAACACCGGCGGAACCGCGCAGCGAGGATCTCAGTCTCTCCCTGTTCCCGAACAGCCTGAGTACGGGAGCAAGCACGAGCGGCAGGGTTGCAACAACGACGACGATCGTGGTGATGATATGTGACATCGCCGTAAGACCAAGCACAACACCTGACCATGGATTGAAGGCCCGATCTTGCCGATGGTCCCGAACCACCATGCCGACGTACAAGATCGACAGAGCGAACGACCAGGAGAAAGAGAATTCACCGGCAAGAGTTGACTTGATGTTCGCCCCGAATATCGAGTAGCTCTCCATGAACACGAACAACGAACCACCAACAGCACCGATCGCGGCAACGAACCGCGGGAACCCGAAGAAGCGGACCATGAAGTATGCGGCCGCGGGAAGTGCAACAAGACCGGCCACCGTGACAAGTTTGAACGCAACGCCGTACGGAAGGGCAAGATCGAGCAGGACAGTCGAAAGTGCCGGAAGGGGGAAGTAGAAGTACATCACGGGGAACCCGGCGTACCAATCCATGCTCCACCCGAGGATATTCCCCGACGGGAGAAGGTCCTCGAGGAGGATCTTGGGAAGCAGGACGTGAGCTCCCATATCACCACCCGTTGGGGTGTTGGCAAGGAAAAGGTACGGAATTCGCCAGAGTGGTTGCCCATCACGCAGAACCGGGCCGAGCACACCGGACATCGTGATGAATATCAGCAGTGTCGGTGCGGCAACCAGACCGAATACGACCCACTTCGAAATACCCCGCTTTGGTTGCGGAGGCGGTTCGGGCGGTGGCGAGGGCGCCGCGAGTTCCGGTGTTTCTGGAGGTGCTGCGGTGGTCACGCCGCAAGACTACCGAGAGGGCGACGTTGCAGACAGGAAGTTAAGAAACCGTTGAGAATGCGGGTCTCACTCGCTCACGAGGTCGATAATGCCATCAACGGATACCGATTCGCCCTCTTTATCCCACCATTTCGCCTCACAGACGTGGCAAGAACAGAAGATCACCTGAGAGCCGTCTGGTAACGTCATCTCGATCTGAATGACCGAACTCTGGCCACATGATGTACACACAAGTCCCTCGGTTTCTGCCTTCCGCATTCGAATCCTCCCGAGGTGATCGCAGCCCGCGACCACCAATAGTATTGCAGCACGCGCGTAGCGTGTCTACTTGATATCCTCATCTGGTAGATCGTCGAATCTCCCGAGATACTTCGACCGTTGTTTTCCTTCTTCCATCCAGTACGCATATACATACGGTCCGTGGGGACAGGAAGAACACGAGGCTTTCCCGCACCGAACCATCTGCTTCCGGATCTTCACCTCTGGTCCGAGGTCGGGAAACGAATGACCCTTACGCTCGAGACGTGCCCTCGTCAGCATGAACAAACGTCTGAGTTCTGGCTCCTCCATCTCCCGTACAGCCTCGATCACATCACGGTCAATCGGCATCAGGCACTCGTCTCCCCAGCGAACGATCTCGGTCCACCGTTTCGCCGATCGATCGTGTCCCAACCCTGTGGGGCGGTGAATCGACGGGCGTGCGACTCGCACAACAACATTCCATCGAACGCTCGCTCGTGACCCCGCGCATCGTCGAGGTAGGCCTCAGCCGAGGCGTGGTCGTACGTGAGAAGGGTCGTCGCGCGACCGGGGCAGCGGATACAGGAGATCGTCATGAAGCCACAACGGTAGGAACAGCGGTGAGACGAACCAAGGATTTCAATCGCGTGCCTGCTTGATCCCTGCACTATGAGCGGCGCGACGGAGCCTCCGAAGGGAAGGAACACCGGTGATCAGGTCAACCACGACACTCGCTGAGTCGAGTACAACCGTGAGGGGAACGCCCGATATGCCCCACGACTCGAACCGGTGAGGTTCGAGCTCGTGGGTGATCTCGCGGAACGAGATCCCACTCTGCTCGATCCGGGAGATCGTCTGCTTGCACGTCGAGCAGTCTGTTGATGTGAACAGAACGATGCCGGGGCGACCACCCTCGTCACCGACAGTGACATCGGGATGCTTCGGCCGAAGGAATCTTGCGAGGATCAGAGCCGCAACTCGTGCAAGAACGAGCACGACGACGACCGCAGCAAGTCGCCCGATCGTTTCATTCATTCTGAAGGGATACCCGTTACAAGGGCGACACCCCGATCACCAGAGATCTCCCACGCGACGGATACGGGGAGGTCGGACACAACCTCGTAGCCGAACGTGCCCACCCCCACATCGACAGGGACACCCGCGATCGTTCCGGGTTCGAGCATGATGACCTCCTCGGCAAGGAACTCGCCTTCGCCGAGTGGGAGTAGCGTCACACTCGCAGCCTCTGACCCACCGTTCATGATCCATAACGTCGTGTCAGAACCGATCAAAGTCGTCAACGGCACGATCCATGATGTCGAAACCGATGGGCTCCCGATAGTCCCGGCGAGTCCGCGTAAGAATTCGTCTTCCGCCGCAGCAGTCGTATCCGTAGTGTCGGTCGTGTCATCATGGGCCGTTGTGGTGGTGATGTCGGGCGGCACGTCCTCGCCACCCTGCTCGTCTTCCACATCGACGACGCTAGCTACAACGGTCGCCACAACGGGTGCAGAAGCGGTGACTCGCGCACCGAACGGTGGGGCAGCGAGATCGCCAAGTGGAACAAGAACAGGTGTGGTCGAGTCCAACAACACTTCGCGCGCTGCAACCGTGGTGCCACCCTCGGTGACGATGTCGATGGAGATCGCGATTCCGTCTTCGCCTGCCGACATGATCGCTAGCGACGGCTCGAGACCACCCGGTGCGACAACAGGGAATTCCCAGGTCTCTGATGCAGCTGTGCCCGTCCACATCGCCTCTCCGTGTTCGTCCGTGCGAACGAGCACAGGGATCACGAGACCTTGTTCAGCAACGATCTCGAAGACGAGCTGATCGCGGAAGGGAAGGAATGGTTCGAGATCAATGGTGGTCCACGCCCTGCCAGCAACATCGATGCTGTCGAGATCTGGGCTCAGATCCAAGTCAAACTCGGAGTGTGCGGTGATCGCGACCTCGGCGTTGTCGGCGAAAGGATTGAACAATCGAATCTGGGTGAATGTACCTGTCTTCGTCGATCCTCCCGTGAGAAACCACTTCTTCGGGACGGATACGAGGCATCTGTCTGCAGCGATCAGACCATCAGCGAGTTGAGCGGAGATCGCCGACGCCGGCCCGTCTGATATCTCCACCGTCGCAGGTGACTCTCCCCTTCGCAGCAGATTCCCCGTGTCGATACCCGTGGCACCGGGACCGATGAGATCGAACGAGAATTCGGTCGGGTCCGAGTTCGTGAGCGGATCAAGGAGTGTCATAGCGACCTCGGCATCGCTGCGGGTCGCCACAGCGATCGTGGTGTCGAGCACGTCGCCAGCCTCGACCCATGGGCAGTACCAGACGGTTGCGTTTGCTGCGGCTGCATCCGATTCGCCCGCGGCGGCGGACTCGAACTCGGGCGCTGGTGCTTCAGGCGGTCCGATCTGAACGAGACCGACAACAGCAAGGAGCGCGGCGAGAGCCATCAACAAGACTCTCCTCATGCTCGTCTCCGTCCCACGAGGACAAGACCGACAAGAATCACGATCGCTGCAGCTACTGCGATCGCTTGCGCTCTGCGGTCACCGTCGACCTGATAGGTTGCGGTCCCCAGGTCGGCTGCCATCTCGTTGGCGAACTCGGTTGTGATCCTTGGACCAGGACCCCACGATGCGTCGGGATTCTCGGCGAGAAAAACACGCCGCCCCGGTGCCGGTTCACCCTGATACGTCCATCCGATCCGGGTCCACGAGTCACCGCCGGAAGTCAGAGCGCGACCCACCGGTCGCACATCGCTCACGAACACCGCGTTCGTGGTCGCTGCATTGAGGGGCAAGAGATCGAGTTGACCGGCGAACACGTCTCGCCAGGCAAGCGCTGCCTCATCTCCGTTCGGTGATGAGCTGTCGCCTACCACCACGATCCATCGGATACCGAATTCGGCGAGCTCTCCACCCGCACGGCGAGTTTCACCCGACGTGATCAGGTTCAGCTTTGCCGCGAGATGATCATCGAAAGGAAGGGGACCTTCGAGCCGTGCTTCGCCGAGATCCGGTACCGGCGCGCTCACCACACGATACGCACCGTTCTTGATCAGTCTGCTATCGCCAGGGAGAAGCTCAGCTGGCCCAACCATCAGAACCCTGGCTCGTTCGGCGGCACCGTCCTCAGCCTGGGTGAATACCAGATCGGAGCGAACCGTATCACCGGGCAAGCCGATGCGCCCACCAAGCACGATGACGCTCGCAGCAACGAGCAATACGACGACACCAACAGAGCCAACACCGGCTACGAAGCGCCGCCAGGACACCGTTGCGGGCGATCCGACCGTAGCCGCAACCACAGCGATGACGATGCCCAGTCCAAGACCGGCCATAGCGAGAGCGACCGACTCAGTTTCGGTGCCCCATCCGAACGATCCCGATCTCGAGAGGACGAAGCCTCCGCCAGCAAGTGTCGCACCCCATCCGGCGACAACACCGAGCTGGCGGTTGGCGCCGATGATCGCCGCCACAACTACAACCGCCGCCGCAACCCCGACGATCGGAGACAGATTCCAATAGGCGTAACCGGCGCGGGCGATTCCAAGCAACCCGACGCTCCAGATCCACGGACTGAGGAGAAGAAAACCGCCGGCTGTACCGACGAGCGCGATGATCAGTCCCCGCCACGCTGCGGGATCGCTGAACCTGACCAGGGCGTATATAGCGATCAGCGGAATCGGAAGAAGCAACATCAGCGGCGAGAACGCTCCGAGCAGACCGAAGATCAGTACGGCCGCTGCAAGACGACCCAACACAACAAAGAACCCGTCCCTGACTGAAGCAAGACAGATCCGCAGCGCCCACGGCAACAAACTGAGAGCGAGCAACGAACCGAGATGCGTGTTCCCCGATATCCCTTGCGACGTGGGTCCGGCGACGTACACGATTCCACCAAGGAGAGCAGGTGTCGCCGGGATCGACCATGTACGTAGGAGCCGGGTCATACCCCAGATACCAACAAGGAGCGAACCCGCTGCGAGGAGATATTCGCCAAGCGTCGCAGCGTGGAGAGTGACGATCTTTGCGATGCCCGCGATCGCCAGGAGAGGACGAAGCGGCTCCGGACTCCCCAACCCGGCCGGGTTCCATCCCCCGGCATAGGCTGAAAGCACGTCCCATCCGCTCGACGGGAACGGCAGGGTGTAGCCAATGGCAGGAAGACCGTCCGACCAGAGATTCCTGGCCGAAAGAAGAACGAAGATGATCGCCATGACACCGACTGCAAAAGCCGGTTGCCTCACATCGCGACCGATAGAATCGAGGGTCACCCGATCATCACCCGGAAGCCGCCTCCGCATCCCTGCTACGGATGTGACAGCCATCGTCGATATTTTGACACTTCCCTTGCGCTGAAAGCGGAACAGGTCGGCGTCTGTGCCAACACGTTGTGAGCGTGTGTGTCTCCGGGCAGCCAGCGTGCCAGGGAGCTTGATCAGATTCCACACCCAGCTGCGAACCCAATCGAATCCGTACCACTTGCCAAAGAAGACCGAAACGATGACTTCGATGAATCCTGTGATGAAGTCGACCGGAAGAGCCCAGGCCAGCGTGATCACACCGTACGACTTGATCATCGACCGGATCCGACTGGCCTCGGCACGCCACCGCGGGCGATCCTCGATCTCGTCGGAATACACGACCTGCGACGCCGGGGTGATCGCCACAACCGCACCCCTCAGACGGGCCCTTTGACCGAGATCGAGAGCTGCTGCCGAGGGTGTCATGGTTTCGTCGATTCCACCGAGACCCACAAGCAGATCCCTCCGCACGAGCATCGAGATCCCTGAGACCGCGGCGACCTCACGAACAACGTCATACTGGCCTTGATCCCGCTCGTCCCCGTCGAGACCTGTGTACGGCACATCGAACGCATCGGTGACGAGACCGATCGAGACCAGTGACTCCTTGTCTGAGCCAACGATCTTGGAACCGATCACCCCCGCGCCGACTCTGGATGCGTCAGATATCAACGCGCCAAGAGCATCCGACGCAGGTATGGCACCTTCTCGAACTACCCATAGGTAGTCGACAGATGCATCGAGACCGGCGACGACAGACGCAACAGACGCACTGAACTCGAATGGAATGTTCGAAAGACGAGGATTCGCCCCTTCCCCCGTCCCGACGATACACAAGCGCGATGGCACATACACTTGCCCGTCAACAGCTCTGAGCGTATCGGAGATACCACCAGAGCCATCTGCGATCAAGGCAACGACAACAGTCGCTTCGCGGGTTGGCATCAATGACATGTGAGGTGCATTCTGGAGTCGAACCGGCACTACCGCAATCACCGTGTGACCCTATTGGCCGGCGGGGTCGGTGGGGCCAGGATGGCTCGGGCACTGCGCACGGTTATCGATCCTGGCAATCTCACCGTCGTGGTCAACGTCGGTGACGACACCGAACGATACGGCGTTTACGTATCTGCTGACCCTGACACCGTCATGTACACCCTTGCTGGAGTGGAAGGACCGCATGGATGGGGTCGCGATGCTGACGCCATGACCGTAATGGATGAACTCTCCGAACTCGGAGTAGACACCACGTTCCGACTCGGTGATGCCGATCTTGCGGTGTGTCTCGCGAGGACCGCGATGCTCGCGAACGGTGATCCCCTGTCCATGATCACTGGGCGTCTCAGCGCGGCGCTCGGCGTAACGGATGTAACACTTCTTCCATCGACGGACGACCGACTGGAAACACACGTTCGGATAGCAGGCGGCGAATGGCTGCCGTTCCAGGAGTACTTCGTCGACAGACAACACAGAGATCGCGTCGAGGCGCTTGCGTTCCACGGTTCGATCGAGGCGGCGCCAGCACCCGGCGTCATCGACGCTATCGCAAGCGCCGATGTCCTCCTGATCGCCCCTTCGAATCCGCCGCTTTCCATATGGCCCATCCTCGCCATCGACGCCATTCGCGATGCAGTTGACCGCCATCCAGTCCGCGCTGCGGTCAGCCCTCTCTTTGGAGGCAGACCACTCAAGGGGCCAGCGGATGAGGTCATGAAAGGTGTCGGACTGTCAGGAGGCACGCGTGGCATCCTTGAGGCGTATCGTGGGATCATCGACCACCTGTTCATCGACAACGGCGACGGCATCGATATCTACCTCGGCGAGGAGTTCGGTGTGACGCTCCATGCCGTTGACACGCTTATGGGACGCGACCAGGGCCAGCAGTTGGCAAACATCATCCTCGAGGAGTTGACATCGTGAAAGAGATCCGGATTCAGGGAATCGAGGGAATCCCTGAGGTCGCCCCCGGCGACGATCTCGTTGGCATGATCATCGATGCGATTGACAGCTCAAACGAATCGTTCCAGGAAAACGATGTCCTCGTTGTGACACACAAGGTCGTTTCGAAGCAGGAGGGACAGATCGCTCGGATCCAGACCGAGCAGGCGTATCGCTCGCTCGTCGAGAGTGAGTCTGTCAGGATCATCCGACGCCGCGGCGATCTCGTCATCGCGCAGACCAAACATGGATTCATATGTGCGAACGCCGCTGTCGATCGGTCGAACGTTGCAGCAGGATACGCGTTGCTGCTTCCCCTCGACCCGGATCGGTCTGCGTACAGAATCCGCATTCTCATCGAGCGACGAACCGGCGTCGACATCGGTGTCATCATCACGGACACATTCGGTCGACCGTGGAGGCGCGGTCTTGTCGATATCGCGATCGGTGTGAGCGGCATCTCGCCCATCCTGGACCTCGTCGGAACCAAGGACACCTACGGAAACGACCTGAACGTCACGGAGATCGCCATTGTCGATGAGATCGCTGCCGCCGCTGACCTGGTCATGGGCAAGGCGACGTCGATACCGGCAGCCCTCGTCCGAGGACTCACGCTCCACGGCGATGGGAAGGCAACCGATCTCGTCCGACCAGCCCACGAAGATCTCTTCCGATGAATCGGTACATCGCATGCCACCATGCTCCGGCCACGGTGCCACCCGGTGCCTGAGCTGCCGGAGATCGAGGCATACTTGTCGGCGCTCGAGGCGCGTATCGTCGGTGCGACCCTCTACAGGGTCAGGATCGTGTCGTTCTCCTTGCTGCGCACTGTCGACCCAGCAGCAGAATCCACCGAAGGCCGCGAGGTCACCGGTGTTCACAGGATCGGCAAGAGAGTCGCAATCGACCTCGACAATGATCTACACCTCGTGATCCATCTCATGGTCGCTGGTCGTTTCAAATGGTTCGAAGAACCCAAACCGGTGCCGAAACGCGGTGGGCTCGCTGCATTCGATTTTTCGACGGGTTCGCTCCTCCTCACAGAAGCGGGCACGAAACGGAGAGCATCACTTTCGATCGTGACAGATGCGGGGATGACCGATCTCGATCCTGGCGGCCTCGAACTCGCAGGGGCGACCGTCGAGGAGTTTCGTAACGCGCTGCTCACCGAGCGTCATACGCTCAAACGCGCCCTGACAGACGCCAGATATCTGTCAGGCATCGGCGGTGCATTCGCGGACGAGATCCTCCACAGTGCTCGTCTGTCGCCCACGCAAATGAACACGAACCTCTCAGATGTTGAAATCGCAACGCTGTTCGACGCAGCCCGTTCGATACTGGACACGTGGACGTCGCGACGGATAGAAGAAACCGGCGAGGGGTTCCCTGAGAAGGTCACAGCTTTCCATCCGGACATGGCCGTCCACGGAAAGTTCGGGGAACCGTGCCCCCAATGTGGTGTGCCCATCCAGAAGATCGAGGCGGGTGCCAGAGAGACGAACTACTGCCCGGGATGTCAAACGAGCGGACGTATCCTCGCCGATCGATCCCTGTCACGACTCCTCAAAGACGACTGGCCAAAGACGGTTGAGGAATTGTAAGAAGCAGATACCAGATAGCAGATAGCAGATAGCAGATAGCAGATAGCAGACAGCAGACAGCAGATAGCAGACAGCAGATAGCAGACAGACAGGCAGACAGGCAGACAGGCAGACAGGGAGACAGGGAGACAGGGAGAGCTCGTTAACCGTTCACCGTCTACCGTTTACCGGGAAGAACTGGATGAGATGCTTGCTGTCGGGTGAAATCTGTCATCTGTCATCTGACATCTGACATCTGATATCTGGTTGCTACTTCTTCTGCATCCAGTTCACCGTGTTCTCGAGGCCTTCGCCGAGAGAGGTCCAAGGCTCCCAGCCGAGATGCGCCCTCGCTGCTGAGGCATCGAGACACGATCGCAACTGCTCGCCCTTTCTCGGTGCTGCCATCACGGGCGCTACATCGGTCCCCGTCGCCTCGACGATCAGCTCGTACAGTTTCAAGATCGATGTCTCATCACCTGTACCGATATTGAGATACCGCGAACCGCCGATTCGCGCGGCACGTATGAGCGCATCCGCTACATCCTCGACATACACGAAGTCCCTGGTCTGGTTCCCATCGCCGTAGATCGTGGGGGTCCGACCCGCGAGGAGATCGTTGATGAAGATCGAAACGACCCCCGCTTCCCCAAACGGATCCTGTCTCGGTCCAAAGACGTTGGCGAATCCCAGCGACACGTAGTCCAGCTCGTACGTATCTGCGTAGTACCGAAAGTACTCCTCGACGACGAACTTCGAAACACCGTACGGAGAAGCTGGCCGACGGGCTTGCGTTTCGGGTGTCGGGATGTTGAACGTGTCTCCGAAGGTTGCTCCACCCGAGGAAGCGAAGACGAAACGCTCCGCATCGCTGTGGCGTGCGGCCTCGAGCATGTTGACGGTGCCGAGGACGTTGATCCTGGCATCGAAGATCGGGTCCGTCACGGAGCGGCGGACATCGATCTGCGCCGCGAGATGGAAGATGGTCTCCGGGCGATAATCACGCACGAGACCCACGACCTCGTTGGCGGCGATATCTATCTGGTGAATCGTTACGTTCCCACGCGCTCGCGAGTCCTTCAGATTGCCAAGAGAACCCGAGCTGAGATCATCCAACACAAGGACGTCAAGGCCGTCATCGATAAGGCGATCGACAAGGTTGGATCCGATGAACCCAGCTCCGCCGGTGACAACCGCACGAGCCATGCTCAGGCCCTCGGTGGCAGTTGTTCAGCGAAGAAGGCGATCACGCGATCCCATGTGTCGCTCGCTCGCTCTTCATCGAATCCTTCAGCCTCATCGTTCCACCAACCAGCCGGAGCATCGGCGGGGTAGATCACGAACTTCATACGTGGAAGGGCCTGTTGCCGATCGAGTGAGTTCTCAACGTCATTCGAATCGTCTCCCCTCGAAGCGACGAACAGCGATGGAATATCCGAAACGGAGACCTCCTCCTCGACACGTTCATCCAGCACACCACCGACCACGGCGATCGCTGCGACACGCCCATCCCCTGTAGCGTTCGCCGAGGCATCGTACGTTCCAGCGCCGATCCCGAGCACCCCGTATCCGAACTGAGCGTTCGACCATGTCCCACCGGGATCACTGATAAATCCTGCGACCTGAAGAGCGATCCGCTTGTTAAGAACGTGATCCGATGTGCATTCGGGGGCGAGAGCCGCGATGCCGTGTCTTGCAAGCACACGGCAGATATTCTTCACCGAGGATGTCGGGTGAGGTTCGGGACCGTAGATCAGAACCGTTGGCCACTCTCCCCTGCCATCCGGCCGCGCAAGGTATCCGCCGAGCGTCACAGGCCCCGCAGGAATACTCGTTGTTCCATAGATGATCTCGGTGGTGCCTTCACCAGCTTGGACGGCCACAGATCCTCCTCCTACCGCACCCGAAGGAATCTATCAGATTGAGGGAGGCAGACGACAGACGACAGACAGCAGACAGCAGACAGCAGACAGCAGACAGCAGACAGCAGACAGCAGACAGCAGACAGCAGACAGCAAGCATCTCGTCCGCGTTCTTCCCGGTAAACGGTAAACGGTGAACGAACTCCCCGGTGATCGGTGAACGAACGCCAGACATCAGCAGCGGGAAGGGTCTCTTCTTCAGTCCTCGCTTCGGGTCGTGTGTACTTCGCCTGCGGTAATGGTGATAATTCCTGATGGCGTTTCGACGATGAGGCCGCCGGCGGCATCGATGTCGAGGGCCTTCCCTGATCCTTCGTCCCACCGCACCGTGCGTCCAACTGTCCACGATCGGTCGAGGTACGGTTGGCGGGGCCAATTCTCCGGGCCTCGTGCGAGATGGCCGAGGAGGTTATCGACCCAGGCGATCGCGAGACGTTCGATGAGACCGTCGTCAGGGCGGTCGTCCAACACGGCGGCGGCGAAGTCCATCGGTGAACGCCACCACAGGTTGACGCCGCAGCCAATCGTGATCTCATCGCCGGAACCTTCGACAAGAATGCCGGCCACTTTCTTGCCGCGCACCAGCAGGTCGTTCGGCCATTTGATCTCGGTGCGAACATCCGCTTCGCCCTCGATTGCATCAGAGAGTGCAACGGCTGTACAGAGCGTGATGAGCGCTCGTGTCACGACGGGCCACACCGAGTCCAGTGCCAAGGAACTATAGAGAGCAGCATCTGGTTCAACCCATACACGGCCTTGCCGGCCTCGCCCCTTCGTCTGGGAGTCAGCTATGACGAGCATCGCTCGGGTCGACGAGGCACGAGCCGCCCGAGCGGCGTCCTGAGTCGACTCGACGGTGCCAAGTCTCACGATGTCGTAGGGTGTATCCAAATGCGTTCTCCAAGAGTCGAAATCAACGCAACCGCTGGCGAGCCTACCGGGAGGACCGGTGAGCACTGAACAACGAATAGAGAAGCTCCGCGAGTTTCGCGCGAAATCCCTTGAACCGGACAATCAGCGGGCTGTTGATCGACAGCATGACGCCGGCAAACTCACCGCGCGCGAAAGAATCGAACTGCTCGTCGACAAGGGGACCTTCCAGGAGATCGATCCCTTTGTGCAGCACCACGCGACCAACTTCGGGATCGACCAGAAACGACCCCTCGGCGACGCTGTCGTCACCGGGTGGGCGACCGTCGACGGACGCAACATCTTCGTCTTCGCAGAGGACTTCACACGTTTCGGGGGCAGCCTCGGTGAGGTTGTCGCAGACAAGATCTGCAAGGTGATGGACCTCGCCATGGACACGGGAACTCCGATCGTTGGATTGAAGGACTCGGGCGGAGCAAGGATCCAGGAGGGTGTTCTTGGTCTCAATGGGTACGGCCGCATCTTCGAACGCAACGTACGGGCATCGGGAGTGATCCCGCAGATCTCGGTGATCATGGGTCCGTGCGCCGGTGGTGCTGTGTATTCGCCAGCCCTCACTGACTTCATCTACCAGGTCGAGGGAACATCGCACCTGTTCATCACGGGACCCGATGTGATCAAGACCGTCACAGGCGAAGATGTTTCGATGGATGACCTCGGCGGTGCCCACGCTCATGCAAGTTTGAGCGGCGTAACTCACTTCGTTGCACGAGACGACAGAGACGCCATGGACGAGATCAGATACCTCATCTCATTCCTCCCTGCCAACAACATGGAAGTTCCACCGTTCTTCACCCCCCTCGATGCTCCCGACCGGATGGACGAGGACCTCACGACCATCGTTCCCGATTCCGCGAATCAGCCGTACGACGTGATCGAGGTCATCGAGAGCCTCGTCGACGACGGTGAGTTCTACGAAGTCCACGAACACTGGGCAGGGAACATCGTGATCGGGCTGGCAAGATTTGATGGCTACACAGTCGGCATCGTCGCCAACCAACCGGCGGTGCTCGCGGGGACCTTGAACATCGATGCTGCGGTGAAAGCAGCACGTTTCGTCCGATTCTGCGATGCGTTCAACATTCCGCTCGTCACACTCGTCGATGTTCCAGGATTCCTTCCAGGTGTCGACCAAGAACACGACGGGATCATCCGGCATGGAGCAAAACTGCTCTACGCCTTCTCGGAGGCAACGGTCCCTCGAATAACAGTGATCATGCGCAAGGCGTACGGCGGTGCCTACCTTGTCATGAATTCACGGGCGGTGCGAGCGGACATCGTGTATGCGTGGCCCTCAGCTGAGATCGCGGTCATGGGAGCTCAGGGTGCGGTCAATGTCATTCACCGTAGAGAGCTAGCGGCCGCAGACGATCCAGAGGTGCGGCGCACCGAGCTTGTTGCGGACTACGAAGACCAATTCAACAATCCGTACGTCGCAGCACAGAATGGACTCGTGGACGACGTGATCGAACCGCGTGAGACGCGTCCCAAACTCATCGCAGCTCTTGAGATGTTGCGCAACAAGCGTGAATCGCTCCCACCCAAGAAACACGGGAACATACCTCTGTAACCCGACACGTAAGAACAGCGGTCAACTGGTAGCAAGACATCGTCTGAGAACCGGCAGAGGCGGTCTCTGGTTTTGGCCCAAACCGATCAGACAAGCGTTCCAGGCAGATCATCCGACGGCTCGGCAAGAGGGGTCAGCTCGAGTTCATTGAGTAAGGCGTCTCGCGCTCGAACCCACGGGACGTGGAGATCGCATAGCGCCTTGGCGGGGTTGCGTGCGTCTCCGTGCATACACCGCGACCGATCAACCTTACCTTCGATGATCTCGACGAGGTCGAGGACGCAGTGCTCTGCGAGATCGATAGCGATCCGATACCCACCCCCACGCCCCGAGGACGAGGACACCCATCCCGCTCGCTTGATCGGCGCAATGACCTTCGTCAGATACTCAGCGGATATGCCAACACGTTCAGCGATCACGGACCCGGCTACGTATTCGGAATCGGACTCGTTGAGGAGAACAAGAGCCTCGAAAGCCAGTTCCGTCCGTTGATTCAGCTGGAGGTACATGCTGCCCACATAATCTTGAGTTACTTACTATCCGACTCTGCGATACTACCAAAGGCTTCCCGACTCTGCAGCGAAGAGCCGATTCGGGCGAGCCGGTCGGCCAGACGACAGCCGACTTCAGACGTCCGACTCGCGCCTATACGGTGGTGCACGTAACGTGGCCACACTGGTTCAGGTCGTATGTCACAGTGGTGGGCCGACGAGGCTCCACACAACGGCACCGCACAACACACTCCTAGGATGCTCACGTGAAATCGATTCTCATTGCTAACCGAGGCGAGATCGCCGTACGGGTCATCAGGGCGGCAAAGGACCTAGGACTTCGAACCATTGCTATCTACTCCGAACTCGATCGCGATGCCGTCCACACCGCAATGGCGGACGAGGCATGGAACGTCGGCCCGGCTCCCGCTGCTGAGTCGTATCTGAAAGTCGAACGAATCCTCGAGGTCGCCAGGGAAGCAGGGGCGGATGCAGTCCACCCCGGATACGGATTCCTCGCAGAGAACGCCGATTTCGCACGATCGGTGATCGATGCCGGTCTCGTCTGGATCGGACCACCACCGGAGGCCATCACGATGATGGGCGACAAGATCGAGTCGCGTATCGCCGCCGAGGCAGCGAACGTCCGGGGCGTACCAGGAACACTCGAGCCGCTCACATCCGCAGACCAGGTCGAAGCCTTCGCTGCCGAGCACGGTTTCCCTGTGGCCATCAAGGCAGCCGCCGGAGGTGGTGGACGAGGATTGAAGGTTGTCCACGACGTTGCCGGACTCGGCGCCGCATTCGAATCAGCCGGACGCGAAGCCGAAGCATGGTTTGGAAATGCAGCGGTTTACGTCGAGCGGTACCTAGAAAATGCGCGGCATATCGAGGCCCAGGTCATGTTCGACAGTCACGGCAACGGCGTGTTTCTCGGCGAGCGAGACTGCTCACTGCAGCGGCGCCATCAGAAACTTCTCGAGGAATGCCCTGCACCGAACTTCACCGCAGAGAATCGGACGACACTTGGAGATCTCGCCCTCGCACTCGGCCATGCGGCAGGGTATCGCTCAGCGGGGACCGTCGAATTCCTATTCTCCGATGGAGAGTTCTTCTTCCTCGAGATGAATACTCGCATTCAGGTCGAGCACACCATCACCGAGGAAGTGTTCGGCATCGACCTCGTTGTCGAGCAGATCCGCATCGCCATGGGCGAGCCGTTGTCGATCACAACAACACCCGAGCCCATCGGGAACGCGATGGAGTTCCGCATCAACGCCGAGGACCCCTCACGAGATTTCATGCCGAACCCCGGAACACTTGTCACGTACAAGGAACCCGGCGGGGCAGGCGTCCGGGTCGATTCGGGCGTCGTCGCCGGGTCGACGATCAGCCAGTACTACGACAACATGATCGCCAAACTGATCATCACTGGACCGAACAGGGCTTCGGTGGTCGCCAGAGCTAAGCGAGCCCTCACCGAATACGACATCGGTGGTGTCGACACGACGATTCCAGCCCATCTGCAGATCCTGGAGGACGAGCGATTTCTCGCTGGAGACATCAGCACCCGCTTGGTCGAAGACGGTATGGACTTTTCAGAACTCGAGCGCTCAACAGCGCCGACTCTCCCTGAAGACGAAGAGCAGACCGAACGGGCGATGACGGTAGAGGTAGGTGGACGTCGGTTCACGGTGAAGTACTGGGCGCAGGTGATGACAGCGCCCGGTTCTGGCAAACGCGTCGCCCCGCGCAGAACGGCGCCAAAGCTGTCCAAGCAGACGTCGTCCGGCGGAAGCGAAGGTGCACTCGAGGCGCCGATGCAGGGCACGATCGTGAAGATCCACAAGAAGGCTGGAGAGTCAGTCGAAGCCGGCGAGGCGGTGTGTGTCCTCGAAGCGATGAAGATGGAAAACGAGATCAAGGCTCCATCAAGCGGCGAGATCGTCGATCTCCGCGTTCAGGTTGGAGACACGGTCTCGCCTGGAGCGATCCTCATGGTGATCAAATAGGCGCTCAGGGCGTCTGCAGTCGCTTCACCTGTGCGGGCGTCCTTGTAGTACGAAGTACGTATGACGTAGTACGACCCAGAGGGACCGCACGAAGGGCCGTGGCGACGTTCTTTGAGTACGGGATGCGAAGGTCGGAGCGAAGGGACTGATAGCCGCTTCTTCGCCGATACGTCATACGTGATACGTGATACGTCATACGTCATACGTAATTCGTAATTCGTAACACGTCATACGTCATACGTACGGTGAACGGAGCTCATTGGGCCTCGAGCATCTCCCGCACGAGTCGGTTCACCAACGCGCCGTCGAGTTCCTCGCCCGTGCGCATCACGGCACCTATCACCTGACCTGGCTGGGTGTCAGCATCGACTCCGGTTTTCGTGAGCACGCCCTCGATCAATTGCCTTGTCCCTTGTTCGTTGAGCGTTTGAGGAAGGTACCTCGTGAGGTATTCCACCTCGAAGGACAGCGTTTCGACCTGTGCCTCCCCTCGCTCCCCCATTGCCTGGTACTCGGTGATCGACTTCGAGATTCTCTTCACGTACGTAGCAATCGTCTTGCGATACAAACTGTCGTCGACCTCACTTGTGAAACCAGGAGCAGCCTTCGCTGTTGCCACCTCGGCCTGAACCGACCGAATCGCGTTGAGCGTCGCTTTGTCTCTTGCCCGCATTGCGGTCTTTTGATCCGTTCTGAGATCTTGCTCGATGGTCATGGTTATCGGCTCCCAATACGCTGTTTCAGTGCCGAAACGTTAGCGACTAATGCGATCGCGATGGCATTTTCCGAACGCTAGGTGAGGTCCGCCGTACCATGGGAACACGATGGAACGGAAGAACCGTTTGACATTGGGGGGTCGTTTGTGAAAACATTCACTTTCGGAAGCCCTATAGACCTGAAGCTCAAGGAGACACCGGCGTGCTCACCGTCACCGATTGGAGAGAGCTCTCAGCTTGCCGCGATTCCGACCCGGACATCTTCTTCCCGGTCGGAACCACTGGACCAGCTGTTGAGATGATCGAAAAGGCAACTGCTATTTGCAGTGTCTGCACCGTTCAGGAGGAATGCCTCCTGTACGCGCTCGAGACGAACCAGGAAGCTGGCGTCTGGGGTGCACTACCCGAAGACGACCGCAGAAGGTATAGGAAACGGTGGCTCGCAGAGCGCCGACGCCAGCGTCAGGCAAGCTGACCGACACGGCCGATATACCTAGGACCAACGAATGAGGGACCCGGATTGATCCGGGTCCCTCATTCGTTGTCAGGCTGAACCGTCTGATCAGCCTGCGCTGAATCCGATCCCACGGTTCTGAGGTTCTTCGAGTTCGATGAAGGCGATCGACTCGACCGCTATACCAAATCTGTGGCCTCTCACGTCGGTCACCCAGAGAAGCTCATCGTCGCTCTTCAGCGCCTTCTCGAATGCGGCACTGACGGCTTCTGGGTCGTCGACCTGTATCTCAAGTTCGCGCGCCGATGAAACACCGATTCGTATTGTGGGTGTGTTGCTCATCTCATACCTCTCATTGTTGTGCTCTACGAAATGACGAGTTCTGGATGCGACCGCAAACGCGGACCGGTTTCCATCAGGTGGGCAGCGATCTCCTCAAAGGCCTTCGCCGCTTCTCCGTCTGGGTCAATAACAGAAATCGGGCGTCCGATGTCTCCTCCTTCGCGCAGTTCCGGAACCAGCGGGACCTTGCCGAGGAGCGGTACGTCCATCTCGTCGGCGAGGCGTTGACCTCCGCCCTGTCCAAATATCTGGTACTGCTTTCCGTCATCGCCGGTGAACCAGGACATGTTCTCAACGACGCCGATGATGTCCTGATTCACCTTCTGCGCCATAAGCCCCGCTCGCACCGCGACACGCTGGGCCGCGGGCTGTGGAGTCGTAACTATGAGGATCTCGCCACGTGGGAGATACTGGCTGATCGAGATAGCGACATCTCCGGTGCCCGGCGGCATGTCGATGAGCAGGTAGTCCAGGTCGCCCCAGTGGACATCGACAAGGAACTGCTCGAGCGCCTTGTGCAGCATTGGTCCGCGCCAGACAACTGCCTGGTCCGGTTGGACGAAGAAGTCCATCGAAATGACCGAAACACCGTGGGCGCGGGGAGGAAGCAAGATATCCTCGAGAACCGACGGCGCACGATCGATCCCGAGCATCTTCGGGACAGAGAATCCCCACACATCGGCATCGATGATGCCAACCTTCTTGCCCTTTTGGGCAAGGGCAACACCAAGGTTCGTTGTGACCGAGGATTTCCCAACGCCACCCTTTCCCGATGCGATGCCGATAATCCTCGTCTTTGAACCAGGTCGTCCCATCGAGACTTCGCGTTTCTCCGGGTCGGGCCCACGGAGGTCCGCTGCGAGCGCTGCCTGCTCCTCGGTCGACATGGCCGTGAACGATATGTCGACAGCATCCACGCCGGGCACCGCGGTCAACGCCGTGTTGATCGCTTCACCGAGCTCGTCGACTGCAGGAGACCCCGGAACCGCAAGAGCCACAACGACTGAGACCCTGTCTCCATCAACATCTACCGTTCGGATGGCATTCAACTCACCAAGAGATCGGAGAATCTCCGGATCCCGAACCCCTTCCAACGCACTACGTATCGCTGCGCTTTCAACCACGGATGCTCCAATCAGATCTTGTTTCGGCGAGGCTAGTGGTATGTCGCTGAAGTGAATGCCGTGGTCGGCGACCACGTTCGAACAGTGACCACCGAACCGTTGGGTCACCACGGCATCTTTCGAGGCCAGATCCATGTGTCGGGGATGAAATAGCCGAGCCGCGGAACTGCCCGTGAGGCGTATCATGGACCACGACGAGGAGGCCCCGTGCCAACATCAGATTTCGATGCCCAGGTCGAATCGATTACCGGTGCCCTCGGCGACGCAACGCGTCGAGGCATCTACGTCATGGTTCGCGAGTCACACGATCCAGTTACGGCAAGTCAAATCGCCGAAGCGTTCCAGATACATCCGAATGTCGCACGCCACCACCTCGACCGATTGCTCCACGATGATTTCATCAGGGTTTCCGATCGCGCTGTTGGCACTCCGACCGCGGGTCGGCCGGCCAAACGATACGAGGTGACCGAGAAGTCTGTGACCATCCAATACTCGGCCCAGAAGTATGACCGTCTCGCTGAGCTCCTTGCAGAAGTGATCTCTGAACTCGACGATGGCCGGGCAGATGAGGTTGCTCTGAACGTTGGTCGACAATACGGACGGAAGCTTGGGGCTGAGATCGGTCTTCCTGAAGAGGAGGGTTTTGAGGAGGCAGCACTCGCGCTTGCAACTTCCATGATGGGAAGCGGTCTTGGAGCATCGACCGTTGCATCGGAGAACCGGATTATCGCCCAGTTCTGCCCTCTCTGCCAGACGGGCCAGGATCAACCACGGGTGGTGGAGCAGATCGACCAGGGAATCGTGCAGGGACTTCTCGAGAGTGCCGCTCTACGTCCTGTCGCGATCGAGCTCGGCCACCCCGATACGGTCTGATCGATGTCGTGGATCGAGACCATCCGGGAAGATGAGTGGGAAGGCGACCTCAGCCAACTGTATGGAGCGGTCGCGGATGGCGATCATGACCGCGTCGACAACATCCTGCAGATTCACTCGCTTGACCCCAAATCGATGGCGGCGCACCAGGCGGTCTATACAGCCTCGATGTCCGGAACTCGCTCCCTACGGAAGGTCGAACGTGAACTGATCGCCCTCGTTGTTAGCGAGATCAACGGATGCCACTACTGATCGACCCACCATCGCCGCGGTCTGCGGCGCCTCCTCAAGGATGACGACCTCCTCGACGCGATCGAGGCCGATTGGACGACGGCGGGATTGAGCAGCCAGAGGCTCGCGATGCTCCACTACGTGGAGAAGCTGACCACCCATCCGGCCACGGTTACGGAGGAGGATGTGGCAGCCCTCAGAGCAGTGAAGTTCACCGACCGCGACATTCTCGACATATGCACAGTGACGGCCTACTACGCCTACGTCAACCGTATCGCCGACGGTCTGGGCGTCCAGCTTGAGACCTGGGGCGACAGGGACGACTCCGCCAACTGAGCAAGGTGATCGTTAGTCCTCACCTGCTCAGTCCTCAAGAATCGGTACCGGTCTCGAGCCATATGTGAACATCGGCCGTACCCTGACGCGATGACTCCATCACTCGAATCCCCGAACACAGCCGCATCGTCGAACGTTCAACGTTTTGCGACGGCTTCTCTCGTGCTTGCCGCCCTCGTCGTTGCAAGCGTGTTCATCCAATCCGTTCTCGCTGGACAACATCTTGCATTCGGCTCATCGATCGAGATCCACGGCCTGATCGGCAGCGCAGTGTTCACGTTCCAGGCTGCTCTCGTCGTTCTCGTCTTCATGGGACGAGCGTCGACAGAGGTGAAGATCACAGCGATACTGATCCTCGGTCTCCTGTTCGCACAGATCGGTCTCGGGTACGCGACGCGTAGTGGCGGGCACGTGCTCAATGCCTGGCACATACCACTCGGCATCACCCTCTTCGGAATGTCAACCTGGCAGCTAGCAAGAATCCGAAGCTGAGAGAGAAAGCTCTATCTCCCTGGCGACGTGAGAGACGCTACGAGCGAGCGAGCTCGTACGTTTGGATAAAGGTCTGTACATCCATGGCTGCCACCGTCTCCCCGATGAGCTCGACAGGGAGATCGTCGATCCGTCTGAACCTCACACACGACTTTCCCATATCGAGCCGCTTCCCTGTCTGCCTGTACCGCTCGAGAAACAGATCACGCGTGTCCGCCGCGGCGTAGACGGCCATCAGATACACCGCCATGTGATTCTTCTGGTTCGCAAGGGCTGCGTACATAAGCGGTTGACCGTTGTAGGTCGCTGGATAGGTCGCCAGCGGGACGGCCTACGTGACCATGCCAAAGTTCATCTCTTCTTCGAACCCTGGTGCAAGATTCGCAACGATCGTATTGCGCACCACAGCGATGGCCTCACGTCGGCCCTCCGGCAATTCTGCGAGGTACTCTTCGACGGTTGACGCTTCAGATCGCATACGGACAAGCGTAGACGGCCGACGCTGTTCGATCTACGTCGAGGTTCGGCAAATGGGGACTATCCCCACACCCGGTGGTGGCTCCGGCGGTCTGTCCTACGTACTACATACTACGTAATACGTCCTACGCCTGAGCCATCTCCCTGAGCACCATGTGGAGGATTCCCCCGTGTCGGAGATAGTCCACTTCAATGGGCGTGTCGCACCGAGCGATGACCGTGAAGGGAACACGGGCGCCGTCCACCTTCGTTGCGGTGATGCCGATCTGCTTTCCGGGTACGAGGGAGTCATCGACGTCGATATCGAACGTCTCCGTGCCATCGAGACCGAGTGTCTGCGCGTTCTGTCCCTGAACGAAAGCAAGAGGCAACACACCCATCATGACGAGATTCGAGCGATGAATGCGCTCGTAGCTCTCAGCGATCACGGCTCTGACACCAAGGAGGAAGGTTCCCTTGGCTGCCCAATCTCGCGACGAGCCCATTCCGTAGTCGACACCGGCCAGCACAACGAGTGGTATTCCCTCGGCGTGATAGCTCAGACTCGCGTCGTACACACTCTTGGTCTCGCCGTCGGTGAAGTCAACGGTCCATCCGCCTTCGGTCGATGGCGCAAGCTGATTTCTGACGCGAATGTTGGCGAACGTCCCCCGCGTCATCACACGATCATTGCCGCGGCGAGATCCGTACGAGTTGAACATGCG
>JAMBLJ010000129.1 GCA_023336815.1 Actinomycetes bacterium | reverse complement strand
CTTGACGACGACAATCCGGAGTTCGTCGAGGACGGGGATCGATACGACAAGCCAATTCCGCGTCGGAAGTTCACCAAGGCCGTGCGCAGTGTCGCGGCAGTCGTGGTTGCAAGCATGCTGTTCGCAGCTGGCACGCCCGTGAGTTGGGTCAGTATCGTCACGGCGATCGTGATGCTCCTGATCTGGCTCGACATCGGACGAACCAACCACGACGACACCATATGAGAGCAGTGGTCCCCGCAGTCCGCCTTCCGCTGTTCGCTAGCGGAAGGGCATCCGACTGACTTAAGCGGCCTTCACAGTCATGAGACGATAGCTCTAGCTTCAAAGAACGCGACTGGAGTGCTGATCATCTCCCGCCCGTGCCTCTCTGTTGGGCAATCGGTATCATCAACCGCTGGACGCTCCCGTGGTGCGCCCAACAGAACAGTCGACGATCAACGGAGCTACATATGACAGACTCGCTTGCAGAGACGTCCTCGGACTCTTCCTCAGGCGACCACAGGTCCTCTGGTTCGCGCGGTCTCACGGTGACTTTCATCGCCGCGACAGCTCTTGGATCTGCCCTCTTGTTCCTCGTTGAACCACTGATTGTCCGGATGATGCTGCCACTACTCGGGGGGTCTCCCGCCATTTGGAATACCGCGATGGTCTTCTTCCAGGGCGCCCTGCTCACCGGCTACTTGATGGCCCACCTGGCGCGCCGAAAGCTACCGTGGTCATCTCGGCCGTGGGTTCAGATCGCCTTCGTCGCTCTGGGACTCCTTGTTCTCCCGGTCACCATCCCCAATGATTGGGTAGCTCCAATCGGGGATCAAGCGATATGGATACTCGCTGCTCTCACGGTAGCCCTCGGGATTCCATTCGTTGCGCTGGCGATGCTCGGCCCGACACTTCAGGGGTGGTTCGCCGACACCTCAGACCCTCGACACGATGCGCCCTACTTTCTCTACGCCGCCGGGAATACAGGAAGCATCGTTGGCCTGCTCAGCTATCCTCTGCTAGTCGAGCCATTCATCGGTCTGAAGACACAATCACAATTGTGGGCCGTAGGGTACGGCATTCTTATAGTGCTCCTTGTTGCCAGTGCTGTTCTTCGTATGCGCCACCCCGCCCGACATGCCTCGGTCACTGCGAGCGCCTCTGCGTCAAGCGCACAGGACTTGAACAATGCCGAAAGCGCGCCGCCATCGTGGCGTGTACGTGGTACGTGGCTGCTCCTGGCGGCCGTGCCCTCCGGCCTACTGCTCGCCGTGACGCAGCACATTTCAACCGACGTTGCATCAATACCGCTGTTGTGGGTGATTCCTCTCACCATCTACCTTGCAACGTTCGTAATCGCGTTCTCGAAACCGACAGATGGATGCCCTCCGACGCTGGGGCGCGTTGCCGCGCTCATGGTTCTGTTTGTCGTGGCAC
Source organism: Actinomycetes bacterium (assembly GCA_023336815.1). GTDB lineage: Bacteria > Actinomycetota > Acidimicrobiia > Spongiisociales > UBA5794 > JAMBLL01. The sequence goes on along the minus strand of JAMBLJ010000129.1, from coordinate 2,241 downwards.
TCCTTCCCTTGACCCTTACGTCCTCAGCATGGCTGATCATCGGACTCGTGGTCAACCTTGGTGCATTCGGTCTTGTGGCACTGGCGATTCACTTCGAGCTAGCGGGTCACCAGCCGCCAGCGAGTCAACTAACCGATTACTACTTGTGGATCGCAGTGGGTGGTCTAGTCGGTGGAATCGGAGTCGCCCTCGTCGCTCCGATCATCTTCAACTCCGTAGCAGAGTATCCGCTGCTTCTTGCAGCTGCCCTCGGCATATTTTGGTGGACACCCTTCGCACACAAATCGGCCAATCGTCGCTACCCGAAGTACGTTGCCGGCGCCACGATCCTGGCTGTGCTCCTTGTCGGTCTCTTCGAGGGATCTGGAGTCTCTCGGTTCCTGCTTCTCGCGATCGCAGTGGGCGGAAGTGTGACCTACTTGGCTTCACAGAGTCAACCCAGGGTCTTCATAGCTACCGTGGCAGCGATCATTCCCATCGTCGTGATGATGGCGGCGTCTCAGCCGACTCTTCACCAGATGCGGTCGTTCTTCGGAGTTCTTCGCGTCACTGAATCCGACGGCACTCACAACCTCGAAAATGGCTCAACCATTCACGGGTCACAGCAATTCGACCCTGCAATCAGCGTGGAACCAACGAGCTACTACAAACGCGACAGTGGTGTCGGAAGGATAATGCAGGCACTCACAGCCGACGCAGCACCACGCAGGATTGCCGTCGTTGGTCTAGGAGCCGGGACGTTGGCGACCTACGGTCGGACCTCAGATTACATCGAGTTCTTCGAGATCGACCAGGCGGTGTTGGATATCGCCGACAACCCCGACTACTTCACCTACCTCAGCGATACGCAGGCGTCTGTCACGACCAATATCATCGATGGTCGAATAGGCCTCTCCAACTCGGACGGCAACTTCGATCTCATTGTTCTCGACGCGTTCAGTTCCGACGCGATTCCCGTTCACCTTCTAACGCGAGAAGCGGTTGGAATCTACGCCGATCAGCTCTCACCGACTGGAGTCATCGCAGTTCACATCAGCAATCGTCACTTCGACCTGGAGCCGGTGGTCTCTCGTGTCGCATCCGAGTTCGGGCTTCAGTCCCATGTTCTAAGAACAGCCGAATCGAACTGGGTCCTGCTATCCGACCCCAACAATATCGGACCGTCAATCGCTGCCGAACTGGTGTCCTGGATCGAGGCGCGTACATCTGCCAAGACTCCGCTGTGGACGGATGACTACACGAACCTGCTGTCAACCTTCATAGGCTTCTGACCTCAACAGATCGCTGCTGCCAGGTCGCGCGGCACCTCATTCCTTGGGGGCTGCCTCGGCTCGGCCGTTCGATAACCCCATAGTCGCGAACATCGCATCCCACCTGCTGGTCTCCTCGTGTGAACCCTCAGCTGCTGAATCTCATCCAGGTGATGTCCTCGAGCGTGTCAAGGTCTGACGCGAGGGCTCCTGTTTCGGAGAAGGTGAAAAGCGTGTCGCCGATGACCAGGGAGCGAGTGATCGGTGCGGACCATTCGGCGCACTCCTCGCACTCATCCTCGATGAACCCGGGGTGGCGGATCTCACCGACCTGCTTCACACGCTGGGGCGAGATCTTCAGGACCGCAGCACCCGAGAAGTAGTCCTCCTTGCCTGTTCGCTCATCCCACGACCAGCGTTGCAGCGGCAGCACCGATATCTCTTCAGGAGCCCACCACAGGAACGCGTGATGGTCCCACTCGGCATCCGAGTACGCATCTTCGAAGGTCATCCTCGAGAGTCGTCGTGGGTCCGTTGGGTCGGACACGTCGAACACGGACACCTGGGTGCCGAGTGTCCGGCCCTCGTCGGTGGCGTCCTGCCCCACCCCGAGAAGCAGATCCTCACCGATCGGATGCAGATACGCCGAATATCCGTTGATCTTCAGTTCGCCTGTGACCGCAGGGTCTTCCGGGTCGGACAGGTCGACCACATACAGCGGATCAACCTGTCGGAATGTCACGACGTAGCCCTTGTCCTCGATGAACCTCACCGCGTAGACCCGTTCGTTCTTGCCGAGGCCGTCAACCGACCCAACCTCGACGAGTTCGTCGCCATCTCGCTGCATCGTCACGACGGCAGTGTCTGGTACGTCGGAGGAACCCCACCAGGGATTCTCGTCGGTGACAACCACACGCAACGTTCCCTCATACTCATCCATCGACCACTGCGACAGCAGGGTGCCTTCAACATCACCGGATGCAACATACGT
>JAMBLJ010000128.1 GCA_023336815.1 Actinomycetes bacterium | reverse complement strand
TGTGAAGCTGCGGTAGAGGGCAAGCTCAACATCATGGTTAGCGGCGGTACCGGCACCGGTAAGACGACCTTGCTCAACGTACTCTCAGGGTTCATCCCGGATGACGAGCGTATCGTGACCATCGAGGATGCGGTCGAGTTGCAACTCCATCAAAGGCATGTCATCCGACTTGAGAGCCGCCCATCCAATGTGGAGGGTCGTGGTGAGGTCTCGATACGCGACCTCGTTCGTAACTCCCTCAGGATGCGACCAGACAGGATTATCGTTGGTGAGGCACGTGGCGGGGAAGCCCTCGACATGCTTCAGGCGATGAACACCGGGCATGAAGGATCGCTGACAACGGTTCACGCGAACACGCCACGCGATGCGCTATCTCGCCTCGAGACGATGGTGCTTATGGCAGGTGTCGATCTGCCGTCGAGGGCCATTCGCGAGCAGATCTCCGCAGCGTTCGATCTCATCGTCCACATCACGCGTATGCGAGATGGAAGCCGCCGAATTACCGATATCGCAGAGGTGGTCGGGATGGAGGGTGACACCATCACCATCCAGGAGATATTTACGTTCGACTACAAGGCAGGGTTCGACGAAGACGGCAGATTCGCAGGAGTCATCAGGCCGACAGGGATTCGGCCTCGTTTCAGCGATCACCTCAAAGACCTGGGGATCGAACTGCCAGCAGGCGTATTTGGTGCGCCCGACCTCAGCTCCTTGACGAAAAAGGGTCGGAAGTGAGACCACGCCTCATTTGGGCGGCCGCCACCATGATGATGGTCATCACGGTGATGGGTCCTGCAAGTGCTCAGGAGTCCGATACGCTTCAACTGCGAATCGAAGGCATAGACACGGCCAACCATCCAGACATCACGATGGTCGTGAGTGTGCCACCCGAAATGATCGGCAAGAGCCTCACTTCTGAAGACTTTGCGGTGACCGAAGATGGCGAGATTCGTCCAACCATCGCGACCCCGATCCCCACCGATGGATTGCAGGTTGTTCTGCTGCTCGACGCTTCTGGGAGTATGGGTGGGAGACCCATTGTGGCAGCAAAGGAAGCTGCTCTGGGCTTTCTGGATGCAATGCCAGATGGTGTCGAGGTTGCCGTCGTCTCGTTCGCGGACAAACCGATTGTGCTAAGCGCATTCACAACGGACGAGGGTGTAACCGCTGTCGCGATTTCAGACCTCCGATTGGGCAAGAACACGGCGCTATACGACGGTCTTGCCGCTGGCGCTGCAATGTTCGTCGGTGAAGATGGTGCACAACGTACGTTGGTCCTACTCTCCGATGGTGGTGACACGGCGAGCGAGACGAGCCTGGAAGAGGCGATCATCTCCCTCCTTGACGCTGACGTCAACTTCTTTGCAGTGGAACTCCAGAGCCCCGAGTACGATTCCGAGGCCCTGACGAGACTCGGCGTCGCATCGGATGGTGTATTGGTGTCTGCGGAGGATCCGGAGGCCCTGACGGCCGTGTTCGCCGAAGTAGCGAGCCAGATCGTCAACCGCTATGAACTCCGTTATGAGTCGGCCGCGTACGGCGCCAATACAGTCGCTGTGAAGGCCGAGGTGGACGGTGCGACCGCCGTCGCAAACGAGGAAGTCCTGTATCCCGCTCCACCTCCCGTGGTCGCGGAGCCGGAGCCATCACCGACGGTGGCTGTTGCAGAAGAGGCTATCGCCGTACCTGCCTTGCGATCGGGCACGATAGTCGTTCTCAACTGGTGGGAATCGACGGCGGCGTTCTGGCTGGGCGTTGCGCTGGTGTTCCTCGGGCTCGCCTCACTGCTGATCTTTACCGGCGTCGGACAACGGAGTAAGGATCCGGCGATCCAGACTGAGAAGGAGAGCCGATTCGGGAAATCGAAAGGGAGGACCCTTTCGAGCGTCACGCAGCAGGCGACTATGTTCGCAGAGAGAACCGTCAACCGGGGAGACAGTTCGGCGGGTCCGGTGACAAGGTTGCTTGAGAGTGCTGGAATACAACTCCGACCTGGAGAGATGATCGTGATGTCACTGGCCGTTGCCCTTGTCGTGATGGCAGTGTCGCTCGTGTTGTGGGGTCCTGCATGGGCGTTGCTCTTAGGAGTGTTGACCTTGATACTGATTCGAGCATGGATCGGTCAGAAGGCAAAGAGACGCGAGCGGGCGTTCGCAGATCAACTCGTCGATGTGCTGCAACTCATGTCCGGAAGCATTCGTTCAGGCTTCGGGCTCATGCAGGCGATGAACACCGTGGCGCAGGAAGTATCCGCCCCAGCTGGAGAGGAATTCCAACGCGTGAAGATCGAGACGCAACTCGGGCGCGATACGAACGATGCGTTGACAGCGATGGCCGCACGCGTCGGCAACGAAGACTTCAAATGGGTCGTGGAGGCCATCGAGATCCACCGAGAGGTAGGCGGCGATCTTGCTGACATTCTGGATTCTGTGATGGATACCGTGCGAGATCGCAATCGCGTCCGCCGGCAAATCCGGTCCCTTTCCGCCGAGGGCAGAGTATCAGGTCTGGTGCTGGCGATTCTTCCCTTCGGGATAGCGGCTGCCATGGCCGTGATGAACCCGGGTTATCTTTCACCGCTCTTCACCACACAGATTGGCCGGATGCTTACAGCCTTCGGCCTTGTATTGATGTTTGTCGGTGTGATCTGGATGCAACGCGTCACGTCGCTGAAGTACTAGGAGGTCGAAAACATGCCAATTCAGGTATTCATAGCTGCGATTGCAGTGAGCGCCTCCATCCCGATTCTCTGGTGGTCACTGGCTTCGAATCGGACGCGATCGAAGCCCCTCAACCCGAGTCAACCTTCATCCGGCAATGTGAGCAACACACGGCAACTCATGCTGGAGAGCGGTGCTGGCCAGCGGGTCGTTCTGCCAGCCGTCAAGGCTCTTGGTGCGACATTGTTGAGAGTGAGTCCAGTTGGGTGGGCCGATTCGTTGCGACGTCGTCTTGTGCTTGGGGGGTCCCAGGTCGACAATTATGCGCTTGAACGCCTTTTTGCCGCCAAGTTCGCCCTCGGTGCTTTGGGCTTTCTCCTGGGCCTCTTCCTCCTGAGCGACGCTAGCAGCCTGCGACGTTTTTTGCTTGGTACGGTGCTCGCCGTGGTCGGCTTCATGATCCCGGATGCCATCGCTGCGAACCGCGGTCGGAAGCGACAGGAACAGATCGAACGCGAGATGCCAGATACACTGGACCAGGTGACGATGTCAGTGGAAGCGGGTATCGGATTCGAAGCGGCGCTCGCACGCACCGCACGCACCGGCGATGGACCTTTGGCAGCGGAGATCAACAGGACACTCCGTGAGATCCAGCTTGGCATCCCGCGCGACGACGCATTGCGGAAGATGGCCGATCGCACCGATGTATCCGACCTGGACAGCTTCGTGCTCGCCGTTGTGCAATCGGAGGAATACGGCATACCGATCGGCAAGGTGCTGCGTGTACAATCCGACGAGTTGCGTGACAAGCGTCGCCAGCGTGCCGAGGAACGGGCCCTCAAGATTCCGGTTCTCCTGATATTCCCGCTTGTCTTTTGCATCTTCCCTGCGATGTTCATCGTGCTCCTTGGGCCCGCCGCCATATCAATCATGGGCACGCTGTGAAGACGGCGTCCGTCGAGCCATCGATTGGATCACGGACGTGACAGGAATCGACAACCGAACGCCCGATCGCAGTGTGCTGGACGTTGTCGAGGATCTCGAGGGGGGCATCCAGAGGGTCACTGCCGTTCCCACGGGGTTCTCTGTTCTTGATCGAGTCCTTGACGGGGGACTGAGCGCCAGAGACCTGACGGTACTCGGTGGCGTCCCAGGTGCAGGAAAGACCGCAATGGCACTCCAATGGGCACGCAACATGGCCGCGGACGGTATCCGGGTCGTGTATGCCTGTTATGACCATGACGAGGTGACGTTGCTGGCCCGACTGCTGATGCTCGAGATCGGGGACCTGACCGGAGGTGCGGACGCGAGTTCGTTGCAAGCCCGAGCAGCGGTTCGTGCCGTGGGTCGGGGAGAAATGACGCTCGTTGATGCAGCTGACGAGAGCCTCCTGGTAAGGGCTGCCCACAGTCGCGTCCAGGCATATGGCGAGAACCTCCGTCTGCTGTCGGCATCGCGCGATGCCACGGGAATCAAGCAACTCGCTGAGGAGGCGGATGACATCGGTTCGGGGGGCGTGCTCGTCGTCGACTACCTTCAGAAGGTACCGGCAAACGACGCATCGAACGAGGCCATCAGAGTTGACTCCGTGGCTGCTGCTCTCAAAGACATCGCCCTCAATACGCATGTAGCAGTCTTGGCAGTTGTCATCGGTGATAAGAGTGGCCTCAACGTTCGACGGCTCAGGCAACACCACCTGAGGGGAGCCTCCGGTATTGCAT
>JAMBLJ010000127.1 GCA_023336815.1 Actinomycetes bacterium | reverse complement strand
TTGAAGAACGCATGTGTGAAGAGGTGGAACAGACCTGCCGTGTAAGCACCGGCGCCCATAGCGGCGATCATGTACCCGAGCTGACTCACCGTGGAGTACGCAAGAACCTTCTTGATGTCGTTCTGGACGATCGCGATGAATCCTGTCACGAACAAGGTGATCCCACCGACCACGATGATGATGTTGCGGACATCGCCTGCGAACAGGCCATCGACATCGAGATAGAACGGGAACAGTCTTCCGAGGAGGTACACACCAGCGGTGACCATCGTTGCGGCGTGCATGAGTGCCGAGACAGGGGTTGGGCCTGCCATGGCGTCCGGCAGCCAGACGTGGAGCGGGAACTGCGCCGACTTACCCATCGCACCGATGAACAGCAGAAGACCAGCCCAAAACGCGTACTGACTCAGCATGCCGTGTTCGCCACGCACCACGACGGCGATGACGTCGTTGAAACGGAACGACCCCACTGACACAGCCATGATGATCGCACCCATGAACAATCCCGCATCGGCGACCTTGTTGACCATGAAGGCCTTGTTCGCTGCGTCGACGTTCGCGAAGTCTTCCCAGTAGTGACCTATCAACAGATACGACGCCACACCAACGAGCTCCCAGCCGACGATCAGCTGAATGAGGTTCGGAGCGGCAACGAGGACCAACATGCCTCCGGCGAAGAGGGTGAAGGATACGAAGAACCAGGTGAACCGGACGTCGCCTTCCATGTAGCTTTTGGCGTACGTGAACACGAGGAATCCGACGACACCGACGAGGAAGTACATCATGATCGAGAGGCCGTCGACAGACCAACCCCACTCGATCACGACGTCGCCGAGCCTCGCGATCTCGACCTGGCCGTAGTAGACGACCCCCTGTGTCGCGTTGAGGATGAAAAGCACGGTTCCGTATACGGCCACGAATCCGATCGAGAGCCAGGCCATGAGCCATCCCTTGAACGGCGACTTCTTTCCGAACAGTGCGATCAGGAAAGAGGTGATGAGTGGAACGACGACGATGAGCCATGCCCATTCGACGATCGGGCCGTCAATGATGCCAGGTACGAGTTCGTGGGCACCTTCAGATATCTGTTCACTTTCCTCGGTGGCGAGGATCAGCTGTTGTGCGAATGTGGCGATGAAGTTCATTCGTTATCCCTTCATCTCGCTGAGTGCATCAACGTCTGCCGTCTGTCGGTTCCGGTAGATCATCAAGACGATGGCGATACCGATGCCAACCTCTGCGGCCGCAAGTGCGATCACGAAGAGTGCAAGCATCTGACCGGCATGAAGCTGATCGGCGAGATAGGCATCGAAGGAGACGAGGTTGATGTTCACCGCTGCGAGCATCAATTCGACGGAGGCGAGCACAAGAACCGCGTTCTTCCTTGTAATCACACCGTAGAGGCCCATCGAGAACAGGGCGGTGCCGAGAAGGACGAACTGGATGATCGTCATCGTTGGGCCCCGTTGTCGTCCTTGCGTGCCAGAGCTATGCCACCGATCAGGGCAGCGAGAAGTACGAACGATACGACCTCGAATGGAATGACCCAGCGGGAGAACAGGAGATTCGCTAGGTCCGCGGTTGCAGTCGGCTCGAAGGGCTCGATCATGCTGTTCTCGAATGCGTCAATGACCGCATAACCGATCACAGCGAACAGCAGAACACCCAGGACCGCAGCAGGTGTCCTCACGTTGCGGGCGTGACTGAGATCGGCATCCACGCCGAGTGGTGCACGAGTGATCATGATCCCGATGAGAAACAGAATGATGACTGCGCCGATGTAGACCAGAACAACGGTCCATCCCACGAACTCGGCACCGAGCATGATGAACAACGCAGCAGTTCCGGCGAGTGAGACGACGAGGTACAGAACTGCTCGCACGATGTTGTTGCTCGTCACCGTCCGCCATCCGGCGAACAACGTTGGAATCGCGATGATCATGAACGCCCAGTTCGCAGCCTCTCTGAACCAATCGGCGAGTGAGACAGTCATCAGGACTCCAACGCCGGATTCTCAGGAACGGTGGCAAGCCACTCGGTGAGCTTCTCTTTGTTGTGCAGCAGATCCGCAACCCTGGGTTCGCTGTACTCGTACTCCGGAGTCCAGAAGAGGGCATCGAACGGGCATACCTCCACACAGATGCCGCAGTACATACACAGTCCGTAGTCGATATCGAAACGGTCGAGGAGGTTCTTCGTGCGCATCCGCGCACCGGGTTTCGTTTCACCCTTCTCCTCTTTGTGGCCTTCGATGTAGATACACCAGTCTGGGCACTCACGGGCACACAACATGCATACTGTGCAGTTGTCCACGTCGAGTGAGATGACTCCTCGTGCACGGGGAACCGGAACTTCCTGTACTTCGGGATACATGGTGACGGGCGCCCGCTTCACCATGGTCTTGAGCGTGAGCCCCATACCTCGAAAAAGTCCAGGGAACGGGAAGTTGATGCTCTTCGACATCAGAACACCACCTTGAATCCGGCGATCAGTGCGATATTCAGCAGCGCGAGAGGGATGAGCCACGTCCATGCCATCGATTGCAATTGGTCTTCGCGAAGTCGTGGCCATGTCCATCGAATCCAAATGATGAGGAACACGAGAACAGCGATCTTACCGATCAGTATCCCCGGTCCGAGGATGTTCGCCCATGTACCGGTGACACCAGGAAAGCCGTAGCCGCCAAGGAACAACGTCGCGGCGATAGCTGATAGCCCGACCATCGATGCGTATTCACCGAGGAAGAACATGGTGAATCGGATACCGGAGTACTCGGTCAGGTACCCCATTGTCAGTTCCGACTCGGCTATTGGCATGTCGAACGGTATTCGCGACAATTCCGCAACGGCAGCGATCATGAAGATTGCGAAACCGAGTACCTGGCCTCTCAGCACGAACGGCAACGCCACATCGAATGATCCGAGAGAGAACCACACATCGTTCTGTGCTTCGACGATTCCGTTGAGCGACATGGTGCCCGCCTGGACGACAACAGCAACAACTGCAAGTACGAGGGGTAGTTCGTATGCGATGAGCTGCGCTGCGGCTCGTAGGCCTCCCATAAGCGAATACTTGTTCGCAGACGACCAGCCGGCCATCAGGATGCCAAGCACCGACAACGATGAGATCGCGAGAACAAAGTACACACCGACGTCGAGGTCCACAGCAACGAGGTCGGGGCCAAGCGGTATCACGACGAAAATGGCAAGAGTCGACATCAACACGACGTAGGGCGCGAACCCGTACACGGTCTTGTCCGCGCCGGTAGGTGACAGATCTTCCTTCTGGAGGAACTTCAATCCATCGGCCAGCGGCTGAGCCCAGCCCCATCGCCCACCTGCGTAGTAGGGTCCGATGCGACTCTGCATGTGTGATCCGGCCTTCAGTTCGGCGTAGATGACGACCAGTGAGCTCGTGAGCACCAAAAGGAGCATCACAACGACCTCGATCACCAACAGCAGCCAAAAGTTCATCGGTCCACGTCTCCCAAAACGAAGTCGAGCGAACCCATGATCGCAACAAGATCCGGGATGAGTTGACCCTTCAAGATCCACGGAAGGATGGTGAGGTTGGAGAAGGAAGTTGAACGAATCTTCAGCCGGTACGGCATCTTGCCACCCTCTGACACGATGTAGTACCCGAACTCACCCTTCGGATTCTCGGCTCTCGAATACACATGTCCCTTCGGAGCCTTGAGAACACGCGGCACCTTCGCCTGGAGGGGGCCCGACGGGATCATGTCGATCGCCTGGCGGATGATCTTCACGGATTCGCGTACCTCGTGAAGACGTACGAGGTACCGGTCGTAGCAGTCTCCGCCAGGTCGGGACACGACATCGAACTCGACCTGGTCGTATGTGAGGTATGAGTCGGACTTGCGAAGGTCATATGCAACGCCGGATGCTCGAAGGTTCGGTCCGGACAATCCGAACTCGAGCGCCTTGTCCGGTGGGATGATGCCCACGCCAACCGTACGCATCTTGATCAGCTCGTTTCCGGTCACGAGCGTGTCGATGTCGTCACAGATCTTGTCCATACGATCCATCGCCTCAGATGTTCGCTTGAAGAAACCTGCGGGTAGGTCCATCGACTGCTTCTTGGTTGTAGACCCGCCGCCGTACGCAGACTTCACTCCGCCCACCCGGTTGAAGTTCGGATGAAAGCGCCCACCTGTGACTTCCTCGATGAGTTCGAGAATGTACTCACGCTCCCTCAGCGAGTGCATCAGCGGTGTGGTGGCGCCCAGCTCGAGTGGATACGAGGAGATGAACACGAGGTGCGAAGAGATCCGGGCAAGCTCGGACAGGATCAGTCGGATCCACTGTGCACGCTCGGGAGCCTCGACGCCCATGAGCTTCTCAACACCGAGGATGAAAGGCACCTCGCTTGCGAAACCTGATACCCAATCGATCCGATTCACGAGAGCAGTTATCTGTGCATACGTACGAACCTCGGCGAGCTTCTCGTAGCCGCGGTGCATGTAGCCAATCACCGGTTCGACCTCACGTATCCGCTCTCCGTCCACCTTTGCGACAAGCCGCAGGACACCGTGTGTCGATGGATGCTGTGGGCCGATGTTGAGCGTCATGTCCGGCGTCTGTAGTTCGATCGAAACAGCTGACTCGGATCTGTGCATCATCTCGCGGGAGGTCATGTGTCGCTCCCCTCGGCGTCCTGGGAGTCTGATGCAACGTCCGGCATCGGCTCGACGTCGACATCACCTGGCCATGGTTTGACCTCGCGTGCGATCAACGGATACGACTTGAGCAGCGGATGACCGATGAAATCGTCCGGCAGATAGAGCGGTACAAGGTTCTTGTTGCCCTCGAACGCTATATCGAACATCTCGTGTGCCTCACGCTCGTGCCACTCAGCACCTCCGAAATGCGGTGTGAGCGATCCAATGCTGGCATCGTCCTTCGGGACCGTCGCAACGAAAATAGCGCCATCAGCGTTCTCGACCGAAGAAAGCCGGCAGATCACCTCGAAGCGTTCCTCGAGCGTTTCGGGCTCATCCACGCCCTCGCCCACCTCGGTGGTTTTCGACCAATCGATCGCTGAAAGCCACGAGAAGAACGGAAGCTCCTCTGATGCCGCAACGATCGTCTCTACCCATGCGTCACGCTCGACGAAGACACGCACCGTGTCGAACTCTTCGCTGTACCCCGTAGCACCAAGGCGCTCGGTGAGTGATGCTGCGTACGTTTCGGCAGCCGTCATCTCGAGTTCTGTTGTCTCGCTGGCATCCACAGCAGCTTCAGGAGTATCGGTCATCGATCGCCCTTCCACTTTTCCTGCGGATCCTCTGCCATGATCCGCGATTGCAGGATGATGATGCCTTCGAGTAGCGCCTCCGGCCGTGGGGGACAACCTGGCACGTATACATCGACGGGGATGATCTGGTCGACACCCTTCGTCACGGAGTACGAATCCCAGTAGGGACCACCGGTATTGGAGCATGACCCCATCGAGATCACGTACTTGGGTTCGGGCATCTGGTCGTACAGACGACGGATCGCAGGCGCCATCTTGTCGGTGACCGTGCCCGCAACCACCATGAGGTCAGACTGGCGTGGTGAAGCCGGTAGGGGAACGATGCCAAATCGCATGAAGTCGTAACGAGGACCGGCCACAGCCATCACCTCGATCGCGCAACAGGCAAGACCGAACTGGAAGTACCACAGGGAATACTTCCGGGACCAGTTCAACAGCCAGGAGAGCGGTTTCGGCACACCGAACTTCTCGATCACTCCCACTTGAGAACACCCTTCCGAATGGCATACACGAGGCCAAGTAGCAGGATCGCGATGAACACGAACATCTCGATAAGGGCGAACATCCCACGACCGATGGAATCAAAGTATTCGAGCTGCAGGGCCCAGGGGAAGATGAATACCGCTTCGACATCGAAGATGAGGAACAGAAGGGCAAAGATGTAGTACCGGATGTGGCTTTGGCTCCAGCCACCAAGGATCGGCTCGATACCCGACTCGTAGGGAACATCCTTGAACCCACCAGGCGCCCTGGGAGCGATCATCTTGGACATACCAATTGCAGCACCCACAAGCACTGCGCCAACGGCAACAAAGACCGCAACAGTGACATAGTCGCCGTAGTACTGATTGAGCACCCGAGAACCCTTCCCGTCTCTCCCGGCCGCAAAGCCGCCAACGGGACGGGATTCTACTGTCGCCGTGGTTCCACAAACCAATCAATCCGTATAGCGCCGCG
>JAMBLJ010000126.1 GCA_023336815.1 Actinomycetes bacterium | reverse complement strand
GTCGGCGAAGAAGACGGCGCAACAATGGTTGAGTACGGCCTGATGGTCGCCCTGATCGCAGTCATCGTCGCCGTGGGCGCCGCTGCTCTCGGTCTTCGGGTTGACGCCCTCTTCGACGGCATCCTCTAGGCACCGTCGACCAGGTCAGAAGCGACTCCCTCCGGGTGGAGGGAGTCGCAGATGACCAATCGGCATGAGGAACTCTCGTTCCTGAGCGAGACAATCGATCCAACGGTTGGAACCATCAGGCGGAAAGGACACCTCTTGACTTCACGCACTAATCGACAAAGAGGTGCAGCGATGGTCGAGTTAGCGATCATCATGCCGCTGCTCATCGTGTTGATCTTCGGAATAATTGAGTTCGGTCGCGGATTCAACGCTCAACTCGCGGTAACACATGCCGCTAGAGAAGGTGTGCGAGAGTACGCGATCACGCAGGACGCAGGTGCGGCCACCGCAGTAGCTATTGCCGCTGCGAGCACGCTCGACTCGGGCAGTATCGGGATAGCTCTTACGGCGTGTAACGACGGTGATCCTACGAAGATGACCGTGACCTACCCATTCCAGGTGTCCATTCCGTTCTTTGCATCGAGTCCGATTGTGCTTTCGGGGGAGGGAGTGATGAGATGTGGTGGATAAACAGCCAAACCAAGACCGCGAAGCATCGCGGATGGGGATCCAGCGACGAGGGTGGAGCCGTTTTGGTGATGGTCGCGTTGAGCATGGTGATGCTCTTCGGCTTCCTTGCGATCGTCGTTGACTTCGGACGGGTATACACGGAGCGTCGCGAACTCCAAAATGGTGCTGACGCGGCGGCTTTGGCCGTAGCCCGGGATTGCGCCTTCGGCGATTGTGGTACCAGCGCTGAACGGACCAACACGGCCGAGCAGTACGCAGACGCCAACGCCAGCGACGATCTTGCGTGGGTCCAGAGTGTCACGGTCGATCTCGGTGCACAGACGGTCAGGGTTGAGACAGGCACAGAGGATCCCGGGGGGGATCACCACTTCGATATGGTGTTCGCCCAACTCGTAGGATACGACGGTTTGACTGTCGATGCGGATGCAACAGTGGCCTGGGGGGCACCCAAGGGTCTCGCCACCTTACCGCTCATCTTCTCAACGTGTGAGTGGGAGAAATTCGGGAGTACGACGCATCCTCCAGAGGCTGTAATCAATGGCGAACTGCCTCCGACATTGGGATATCCGCGCCAGAGCGAATACGCAACGGTCTTCTTCCATGGCCGCAGTGAGCCATGTCACGAGTCACCGTCCGGTCAAGATCTCCCAGGTGGGTTCGGGTGGTTGGATTCGTCTGGAGACTGTTCAGCCGATATTGATGCTGGCGGATGGGTCTCTATCGACCCTGGAAACTCCCCAACGACAGGGTGCTCAGCGTCCGACCTATCAGGTCTCATAGGTGAGGTCGTTCTGATCCCCTATTTCGACGATATCGTGGGAACAGGGGCCGGAGCTCAGTACCACGTTGCAGGGTTCGGTGCGCTCTACGTTACGGGTTACAACTTCACCGGTCGGTACAAGGAGAATTCCGTGATACCCGACCATACGAAGGCATGTTCGCCCCCTGACACGTGTATCGAGGGCTACTTCATCAAACCGTGGGCTGCAAGTGGTGGTGGAGAGATCGGCGGCGGCGACTTCGGCGTCAGAATCATTCAGTTCGTTGACTAGCCCTCACGGGTAGGAAAGAAAGACCAGGAGTAATCGATGAATCGGAAATGGATAGGGGTCATTGTCGCCATTGTGTTGGCGCTGGCCGGGACATGGGTGATCGTGCGATATGTGCAGGGAGCTGACGATCGCGCCCTCGAGGGCGAAGAGACGGTGTCGGTGCTGGTCGTTGC